>NZ_VSWF01000029.1:0-42561 GCF_009668305.1 Comamonas sp. CAH-2 | reverse complement strand
CGTCCTCCCCGTCCGCTGCGGCCGCCCCATGCCCCACGCAGCCCGACAGCGGTGCGCCGTGCACCTGTTTCATGGTGCGCAGCCTGTCGCGCAAGATTTCCCAGCTGTACGACGACACCCTGGCGCCCAGCGGGCTCAAGGGCACGCAGTTCAGCCTGCTGGCCCAGGCACGCGTGCGCAGGGGGCAGGAGCCCCTGAGCGTCTCGGCCCTGGCGCAGCGCCTGAATACCGACCGCACCACCATGACCCGCAACCTGCGTACCTTGGAGCAGGCTGGCCTGATTGCCCTGGTGCCCGGCAAGGATGCCCGCAGCCGCTGCGTGGTGCTCACCCCGGACGGTGACGCCCGCTACCGCCAGGCCCTGGGGTTGTGGAAGCAGGCCCAGGCCGAGGTGCGCGCCCTGTGCGGTGGCGACCAGATTGCCGCGCTGGAGCAGTTGGTGGGCCAGTTGCTGCCCCGGCTGGCCCACGTGCAGGAGGTGGCATGAGCGCCGCCGCAGCCCCAGGCGGCGTTGCCGGCCACCCCTTGCTGCGCGATGCCATCCTGCCCACGCTGTGGCGCCTGTCCCTGCCGAACATGGTGGCCATGGGCATGTCCGTGCTGGTGGCCGTGGCCGAGACCTATTACGTCGGGCGCCTGGGCACCACGGCGCTGGCGGCCATGGCTTTGGTCTTTCCGCTGGCCATGCTCACCCAGATGATGAGCAACGGCGCCATGGGCAGCGGCGTGTCGTCGGCCATCAGCCGTGCGCTGGGCAGTGGCGACCGCGACAAGGCCTCGGCCCTGGCCGTGCATGCGCTGGTGATTGGCGGTGTGGTGGGCGTGCTGTATTCGCTGCTGCTGGTGCTGTGCGGCAGCGTCTTCTACCGCTGGCTGGGCGGGCGCGGCGAGGTGCTGCAGGCCGCCACGGGCTTTGGCGCGGTGCTGTTCAGCGGGGCGGTGCTGGTGTGGCTGTGCAATACGCTGGCCTCGGTGGTGCGCGGCACGGGCAATATGCAGTGGCCGTCGGCCGTGTTGTTCGGGGTGTCGCTGCTGCAGATCGTGGTGGGCGGGGCGTTCGGCCTGGGGTTGGGGCCGGCACCGCGCTGGGGCATGGCCGGTGTGGCATTGGGCAACATCGTCGCCATGGCCGTGGCCGTTGTGGTGCTGGGCTGGTACCTGCTGCACGGGCAGGACCGGCTGCTGCTGCGCTGGCGCGGTGCGCGCCTGTCGTGGCCCATGTTCCAGGACATCCTGCGCGTCGGCGCCCTGGCCTGTATCTCGCCGGTGCAGACCTCGCTGGCCGCCCTGGTGCTGACCGGCATGGTCGCACGGCTGGGGCCCGATGCCCTGGCTGGCTATGGGATTGGCCAGCGGCTGGAGTTTCTGCTGATTCCGATTGCGTTTGGCGTGGGGGTGGCGGCCGTGCCCATGGTGGGCATGGCCATGGGCGCCGGCCAGGTGGTGCGTGCGCGCAAGGTGGCGTGGACGGGCGCGTGGCTGGCCGCCGCCATCCTGGCCGTGCTGGGCCTGCTGGTGGTGCTGTGGCCCCGGCTGTGGTCCGGCATCTTCACCCAGGATGCTGCCGTGCTGGCGCATGCCGATGCCTATCTGCGCACCGTCGGCCCGGCGTTCGGCCTGTTCGGCATGGGGCTGGTGCTGTACTTCGCCTCGCTGGGTGCGGGCCATGTGCTGGGGCCGGTGTTGGCGGGCACGGTGCGGTTGCTGGTGGTCATCGCCGGCGGCAGCTGGTTGATGGCGGGCGCCACACCCAGCGCGCAGGGCCTGTTTGTGCTGGTAGTGGTGGCCATGGCGCTGTACGGCCTGTGCACGATCGCCAGCGTGTGGCGCACGCCATGGCATAAAAAATGAGCACCTGGCGCAGGTCTGGCAGCGTTTACACAATGATTGATGTTTGAAATGCTGAATGGGCAAGCGCAGGCCGCTTCTATTTTTGAAGGCACGCAGCTGGGGTGGACGAGGGCATGGCCAACGCATGCGCGCGGTGTGTGCCCTGCGCCAGCAGGCACCGGTCCGGGGCGCGGACCAAGGCCGCCGTGCCCTGTGCCCGCATGGCCGCAGGCCCCAGGAAGCAGGTCCCACGTGCGCCATGGCAGGCAGGCACTGCGGCCGGGCGCACAGCCCGCAATGCAGCCTTGCGGACGATCTTTCGGCACGATGCCTGCAAATAAAAGGAACTCACACGCCGTGGGGCACACCAATTTCTCAGAACTCTGCGGCGTGGGCTGAATTCGCAGCCCCGCCAGTCTGCAATCTTCACTGGGAGCTGGATACAGGTGCTTGGTCGTTCGTTTTCAAAAATTGTTCTGTGTGCAACCCTGGCCGTGTCGGCCGGCCTGGCCGGCGCTGCCGAATTCCGCAGCGTCAAGGGCGACAAGGCCAACATCCGGGCCGAACCCAACACCCGGTCCGAGATCGCGTGGGAGCTGACCCAGGGCTATCCGCTGGCGGTGGTCAAAAAGCAGGGCAACTGGCTACAGGTCAAGGACATCGACGGCGTGTTGGGCTGGGTGTACCGGCCCGTCACCACCAACACCCCCCACTACCTGGTCAAGGTCAAGACCGCCAACCTGCGGGCCGGCATGGGCACCCAGCACCGCATCGTGGCCAAGCTCAAGAAATACGATGTGGTCAGAACGCTGGAGAAAAAGCAGGGCTGGGCCAAGGTGCGCACCAGCGAGGGCCAGCAGGGCTGGGTCTCGCAAAAGTTGCTCTGGGGCTGGTGAAAGCAGAAGGGGCCAGGTCCCTGGCTGCCGGGCGCTTCCACATGGCGCGCGGACACGGGGCCTTCGCCCCTCCTTGTCGCGCTGTTGCCTGGCTGCCTTGGGGGGCGGTGCAGTGCGGGAAACTTAGAGGTGCTGCAACAGGGCATCGGCAAGGCGCACAGCCTCATGCACTCAAAAAGGCCGCCAGAGTGAAGGCTGGGGCATCTGACATGTACCCCCAGATGCTCCAGGGCGGCGCTCCTGCGTGGATTTTGGCGAGCTTGAACATGCACGCGACAGCGGGAGCAAAGAACAAGACCGCAAGCGGTGGAAACAACAGCACTCGACGATGTGCTGCGCCAGGATCCACAAAAGACTGATGCCTCTAAGTCAGAACTGACACCCAACAACCCAGCCCTCTGTCGCGGGCTTGGTGCATTGAGGCATCACACCTCATCGCCGTTCACGGTTGATTGCAAGCAGCTTTTCAGCTTCTTGGCTGAGAGTGACATGCGCAGACGCAGACTGCCTGCGCCTGGCCTCCGCCATCGCGTAATAGCCAGCCTGAGCAAATTCTTCCTCCAGCAGCTTGATGGCGGCGTCGACTTCTTGCTCGTTGGTGAGGCGCATCCTGGGATGTTCTGCGGCAATGGTTTGCAACTCGGCAAATTTGGATTTCGCAAACTCCAAGCGCGTAACTTTCGTCTCAGGGTGTGTTGCGGTATGGGCCAATAGCAGCGATTCGTTTAACTGCTCCTTCGCCGCCTGTGCCTGATGCTCCAATACTTCTAGCAACTCCCGGCGTGCTTTGGCGTTAAGCAATAGCTGGCGAAGCCAGTCGAACATAAAGACGTCTCCAATCTGTCCGCATCGTAGCAAAGGGATCGGACGCAGTCTTGCAGTTCTCCGTGCCTTCGCCAACAGCTCGCGGCCCCATGCAATGAGAAGGGGCAGTGAAGGCTTGGGTGCAGAAAGCGGGGCTTGAGAAATGTGCCCCCACTTTTTAACAATCAGGCCCCCTGATGTACCCCCAGATACCCCTGGATGGTGGCGAACTTCAGCGGACTTTAAAATGCGCTCTACAGAGTGGAAAACAAAAAAGGCCGGAAGCTGATGGACGCTTACGGCCTTAAATGTGGTCCCCCCGACAGGAATCGAACCTGTATCTGACCCTTAGGAGGGGTCCGTTCTATCCATTGAACTACAAGGGGACGCGGGCGGTATTGTAAGTGTTGCCTGCGGGGCTGACGGGCAAACCGTGCATGCCAGCCCCGCCGCTGCGGATCAGTCCTTGCTGCGGGTGTAGATCAGGTCCACGGCGGTTTGTACCCCCGTCTGTCCCCGCAGGGTCAGGCGGCGCGACAAGTCGTAGAAGATGTACAGCGTCCCCATGGCGCCCGACAGGCTTTGCTCATAGGCGACGTACAAATCCTTGGACAGGCGCTTGCCCACGGTGACGGCCGCACCCTCGGTGCCGTCGTCGCTGGGGCCCTTGAAGCCCACCTCGTCCAGCCCCAGCTGCCCGGCAAAGTTGCCGCCCGTGTTGCCGCCGCTGAGCAGGGCCAGCGCTGCCTGTTGCAGGAATGCGGTTTCCGCGCCGTTGGTGGCGGCGCTGCGGCCCATGACGACCCAGGACAGCTTTTCCGCGTCCGACATGTCGGGATCCGAAAACAGCGTGACCAGGGGACGGTTGGCACTGCCCGTGACCTTGACCCCCGCCCGCACCGCGATGTTCGGGCGAATGGCGGTGATGTCGATGGCCGGGTTGGCATATGGCCCGCTGAAGCGCACGGTGCCTTTTTCGACGTCCAGGGCCTGGCCCCAGGCGCGGTAGCGGCCATTCACGGTGTGGACTTCCCCGGTGATGCGCGGCCCGTTCGCCACCTGCAGTTGCCCCTCCAGGCGGGTGGTGATGCCATAGCCTTGCAGGGCAAAGTCGTTGCCCAGGTCGATGCTGACCTGGATGTCGGGCGGGCGCACGGCCCGCACTGCGCCGGGGGCCTGGGCCTGCCGGGCGGCTTGCTCGGCCTTCTCCTGCGCAGCCTTGCGGCTGGCGGCGGAATGCACGTGCACGTCATCGTCCAGGGTCGGGGCCGAGCTGTCGGCCAGGATGATGGTGGCGCGGTCCACCTTCAGGCCGCCGCGCAAGGTGACCTGGCCTTCCTGTATCGCGGCTTGCAGGTTGCCGCTGACGCTGACCTGCCGGTCGGCGCGGATCAGCACCTGCAGGCGCTCGGCGACTGCGCGGATGTCCATGCGCATGCCGGAGCGGCCTTCGCCCGCCTGCGGGTCGTATTCCACGAAACCGCTGCCGGTCAGCGTGCCGCCGTCCTTGGGTGCCTGGGTGAGGTTGCCGCTTTGCCCCAGGATGCGCGTGCTGCTGCCCTCGCCGCCCTTGAAGAACAGCTCGGTCAGGTCCAGCCGCGTACCCTGCAGCTTGGCGCGCAGGCGGCCCTCGCGCAGGTCCACGCCGTCCAGCAGGGAGCGGATGCTCAACTGGTCGGCGCTGAGCACACCGCTCCACTGCGGCGCGCTGCGGGTGCCGGAGAGCGTGACGTCGGCATTCAGGCTGCCGCTGACGCGCCATCCAGGCGGGGCGAACAAGGCCCACAGGCCGATGTTGGGCATGCTGGCCTTGAGGGTGCCCGACAGGGGGGCCGTCTCCGGCCAGTCCAGGCCTGCCGCCGTCTGGCGCAGCTGGCTGCGCACATCCGCCTGCAGCTGGCCGGCACGCTCGGAATTCCAGGTCAGCTGCGTGCGCACGTCATTGCCCTGGGCGCCGATCTGCAGGCGCAGGTCCTGCAGGCGCGTGCGCATGCCGCGGCTGGTCAGCAGGGCCCGCGATTGCATCTGTCCGGAATCGGGGTTGACCTCGCTGGCGCCACTGCTGCGTACTACGGTGACCGGGGCCGCCTCGCTGTCTTCCACTGACAAGCGGATGTCCCCGCTGGCGCGTTCAAGCACGACGTCGGCGCGCAGCGCACGCCCGGTGCTATCGATATCCCAATGCCCTTGGACCACCAGGTCGCCCCCAATGCCCGCTGCCGCCAGCAGGGGCTGCTGCGGGTTGGGGCTGAGTGCATCCACCCAGGCCAGGGGCAGGCCTTCCAGTCGGCCCTGGCTTTGCAGGCCCCAGCTGCCATTGCCGGCCTGGCGCAGCAGCACGGGTGACCAGGTCAGGTGGGCGTTCTGGGCCCCGGTACTGGCGGGGGCGGTGACCGCCAGGCGTCCTTCGCTGGCCTGGATGCGCGTGGTGCGCACTGGGTTGCCGGTGGTGCGCTGGCTGGCGCTGAGCGGCGCGGCCAGCTGGGCCCGCCAGGTGGCGTCGGCCTTGCCGGTCGGGCTCCAGCGGACGGACAGGGCCTGGATGCGGGCCTGCCAGTCCATCGGCGCGGCCCCCTGTGCCTGCAGCAGCCCGGCGGTCAGCGTGGTGTCCAGCGACAGGGTCTGGGTTTCCGATTGCAGCTGGGCCTCGGTCTGCAGCTGCAGGTTTTCCGGCGTGCCGGACAGGCTCAGCTGCAACTGCTGGAGCAGGCTGGCCGTGCCGTGCTCTGGCGTGTAGCGCAGCGCGCGTGCCTGCACCTGGCCCTGCAGGCGCAAACCGCTGGCCTGCTGGGCGGCGGCCGGGTTGAGCAGGCGTTGCTGCAGCTTGTTCCAGCCGCCTTGCCACGCCAGTTCCACCTGGGCCTGGCCTTGCAGGCTGGCACCCGCCAGCGGATCCTGGCCCAGGGGCAGGCGCGACAGCCACTGGCCCAGCTGCTGGGCCTCCGTGATCTGCAGCTGCAGCTTGCCCTGGCCGCTGTCGGGGCTGGCATCCAGGGCCAGTTGGGCGCGGGTGCCGGGCACCTGCAGCTCCAGCTGGCCTTGCAGGTGCTGGGTGTCGGTGCGGATGTCCAGCGACCGGGTCTGCAGCAGGCCTTGCAGCGCCTGGATCTGGACATCGCGCACCTGCAGCAGCGGGGCTTGCCAGCTGCCTTGTGCACGGGCCGACTCCAGGCGCAGGGCCCCCGGGTGGCGGGCGCGTGCAGACTGCAGGTCCAGTGCGAACTGCACCCGCTGCGCAGCATCGGTCTGTGCCTGCAGCGTGCCCGCAATGGGGGCGGCCTCCAGTGTGCTGTACAGGTCGGCGGGGTTGACGCCTGCCAGTTTGACCGTGCCTTCCACCGTCTGCGCCTGGGCGTCCCAGCGGGCCTGGGCCTGCAGTTGGCCTTCGCCGGTGGTGCCCAGATCGATCCGGGCGCCTTGCAGCAGCCAGGTGTGCAGGCCGTCAAAGCGCAGGTCGGCGCTCAAGGTCCGCACTGGCAGGGCCTGCCGGTCCCAGGGGCCGGGCAGGCGGTTGTGCAGGTCGGCCTGGAGTTGCCAGCCCTCGGCCTCGGGGCCGGCCTGCAGCGTGCCGTTCAGGTCGGTGCGGGGGCCGTCGGGCAGGAACAGGGCCGCGTCCACATGGCGCAGCTGCACCTGCGCTGCTTCCAGCGGCTGGGGCCGCCAGGGTTGCAGGGTGGCGCGGATGTCGGCGGCCAGGCCGGTGTCCTGGCTGGCGGCCGGGGTGGCCGTGCCCGCCTGGGCGGTGACTTCCAGGCGCGCGGCCTCGGTCGCCAGGGTGCCTTGCACGCTGGCCTTGGCCGTGATGTCGAGGAACTGGTCGTCCTGCTGGGGCAGCGGGGCCTTGACCGTGCCCTGCAGCTCGGCATGCAGGGCCATCGGGGCGGCCGCCTGCAGGCGCAGGTCGGCTTCGTAGAAGCCTTGCGCGTAGCGCAGGCTGCTGACTTTCAGCGTGTGGTGGCTGCCGGTGTAGGCGTAATGGCCCTGCAGTTCGGTGACAACGGTTTCCGGCGGGCCTTCCCAGACCAGGCGCTCGATGCGCACCGGCACGTCGATGCGCACCGGCAGCAGCAGCGACTGCAGTGGCGTGGGCGGGGTGTCGTCCTCGGGCTGGGGGGTACTGCGGATGCGCAGCTCGTCCATGTTCACCTTGCCGAAGCGCAGCTCGCGCTGCAGCAGCGGCTGCAGGCGCCAGGCGATGTCGGCGCCTTGGATCTCGACCTGCAGCGCCGGGCTGGTCCAGCGCAGCCAGTCGATGCGGCCACCGTGCCGCAGGCTGCCTTCGATGCCGTCGGCTTCCAGTTTCTGGTCGGCCGGCATCCAACTGGCCACGCGGGCCAGGGTGCGCGCCAGGGAGTCGCTCTGGCCCGACCACCACCAGGCCAGGCCCAGCAGGCTGGACAGGGTGATCAGGCACAGGGCCAGGGTCCACAGCAGTCGGCGCAGCCAGCGGCGGCGACGTGGGGAGACTGGTGCCGCCGTCGGGGGGGGAGACGACGCCGGAGCGAGGGTAGGTTCTTGCCGTTCTTGCATGGAATCAGAAATTGAAGCCCAGGCGCAGGTGCAGGCGCACCTTCTTGGTTTCCAGGCCGTAGGCCAGATCCGCCTGCAGCGGGCCCACGGGGCTGCGCCAGCGGATGCCGGTGCCCACACCGACAAACACGGTGTAGGTGTCCAGCGCGTCCGTGACCGTGCCGGCATCGACGAAGGTGGCGTGCTCCCAGTCGCTGCGGTTGCCGGCCACCGTGATGGGGCGCTGCCATTCGACGCTGCCCGAGGCCATGTAGCGGCCGCCGATCAGCTTGCCGTTGTCGGTGCGCGCGCCAATGCTCTGGTAGCTGTAGCCGCGCACGGTGGTGTCACCGCCCGACAGGAACAGCTGGGTGATGGGCACCACCGTGTTGCCGTTGGCAATCACGGCGCCGCCGTTGGCGCGGAAGGCCAACCGGCTGCGGCGGCCGGTGTCGCCCTCGGCGCGTTCCAGCGGCAGGTAGTACAGCCAGCGCGCCGCCATGCGGCCAAAGGGCTTGCGCTCGGGGGTGATGGTGTTGCCCGCGCCCACTTCCCAGCCCAGGCCGTAGCCGCGCGTGGGGTTGGTCGGGTTGTTGAAGTAGCGGCCCGTCCAGCCATAGTTGAGCGTGATGGATGAGCTGGAGGGTGGTGCCCCGTCGCCCTGGGCCTTGGCCATGTCGTACTGCAGGTAGTAGCCGCGGTCGATCTTGTCCTCGCTCTTGCTGCGGCCGGCGACCAGGGTGGCACTGTTGGCCATGTAGTCGGCCAGCTCCTCGCGGGCGGCCTTGGCGCCGACGAAGTAGTTCCAGCCGCTGTAGTCGGGCAGCGAGGTCAGGCGCGTGGACAGCAGCGGGTTCTTCTGGTCCAGCTGCAGCTTGCTCTGGGCGCGCCAGCCCAGGTAGGGCACGCGGTTGTGGGTGTGGTCGATGGAAAAGCGAAAACCGGTGTCGGTGCTGACCCCCAGGCCGTAGATCCACTTTTGCAGTTTGGCCTCGCGCACCTCGGCGATCACCGGGGCCTGCACCTCGGTGTCGCCCGGCTGGGCGACCTCGGTGGCCAGGGTCAGGAACACCGAGTCGTAGTAGCCGCTGTTGGCCAGGCGCTGCTGGGTCTCGAGCAGCGTGGTCTGGCGGTATTCCTCGCCCACTGGCAGGCGGGCCAGACGAATCAGTCCCGCCGGGTTGTAGCGCTCGGCGCCCTGGATCACCAGGGGGCCGAAGGAATAGGCCGGGCCCGGGGCATAGTCCATGCGCAGCTCGGCCTCGTTGAGGTCGGCATCGATGTCGGCGCGGCTGTCCACCAGACTGGCCGTGGGGTAGCGGCGGTTTTGCAGGCGGCGCACGCCCTCATTCTTGGCATTGCTCCAGGCCGACTGGCTGAAGCGCTCGCCGTTGAAGCGTTCCAGGTCCCGGCGGATGCCTTCGCGCATCCCGCGGCCTGAGGGATCCTCGGCATTGGTGCCGCTGAAGCTGATCTGCGTGCTGCGCACGATGGTGGCGGGGCCGGGCTCCACCTGCACGCGCACCTTGCGCGGGGTGTCGCTGCCGCTGGGGGTTTCGATCAGTTGCAGCTCGATGGTGGGCGAGAAATAGCCCAGGGTGCCCAGCAGGCTGCGGATGTTGGCGTCGGCCGCACCCAGCAGGCGGCTGAGTTCGCTGCGGCGCAGGTCGCTGAGGCGGCGGTACTGCTGCAGCTCCATGTGCTGCAGCAGCAGCTCGCGCACGTCGCTGGGCGCTTCGACTTCGAGCTCGAAACTGGGAGGGCCGTTGCCGCTGGCATCGTCGATCGGGTTCTTGGACAGCAGGCTGCAACCGCTGAGCAGCAGCACGCTGGCCAACAAAAACGCCGGCCTCAAGGCCGGCGTGTTTGCAGGAAAAGGCTTGAGCATGGATTCATTTTGACAGCAGCCTCATGGATTCCTCCAGTCCTTTCAAAGTCAGGGGGTACATGCGATCGCCGATCAGGCGCCGGATGATGTCGATGCTCTGCCGGTATTCCCAGACCCCCTGCGGCTCCGGATTGATCCAGGCGTGGTGGGGAAAGGCGTGGGTCAGCCTTTGCAGCCATTCGGCGCCGGGTTCCTCGTTGTGGTATTCCACGCTGCCGCCAGGTTGCAATATTTCGTAAGGACTCATGGTGGCGTCGCCCACGAAGATCAGTTTGTAGTCCTTGTTGTACTTGCGGATGATGTCCCAGGTGTCGAACTTCTCGGCAAAGCGGCGGCGGTTGTTCTTCCACATGAAGTCGTAGACGCAGTTGTGGAAGTAATAGAACTCCAGGTGCTTGAACTCGCTCTTGACCGCCGAGAACAGCTCCTCCACGCGCTGGATGTGGTCGTCCATGGTGCCGCCCACGTCCATCAGCAGCAGCACCTTCACGTTGTTGTGGCGCTCGGGCACCATCTTGATGTCCAGCCAACCCGCGTTGGCGGCGGTGCTGCGGATGGTGTCGGGCAGGTCCAGCTCCAGGTGGCTGCCCTGGCGTGCGAACTTGCGCAGGCGGCGCAGCGCCACCTTGATGTTGCGCGTGCCCAGCTCCTGGGTGTCGTCGTAGTCGCGGTAGGCGCGCTGCTCCCAGACCTTGACGGCGCTGCGGTTCTTGCCCGGGCCGCCGATGCGCACGCCCTGCGGGTTGTAGCCACCGTGGCCAAAGGGGCTGGTGCCGCCGGTGCCGATCCACTTGTTGCCGCCTTCGTGGCGGCCCTTTTGCTCTTCGAGGCGCTTTTTCAGCGTCTCCATCAGCTCGTCCCAGTCCATCTTCTGCAGGGCGGCCTTCTGCTCGTCGGTCAGTTCCTTGTCCAGCAGCTTGCGCAGCCATTCCTCGGGCAGCTCCTTCTTGAAGTCGGCCACCATCTCCACGCCCTTGAAGTAGGCGGCGAAGGCGCGGTCGAACTTGTCGAAGTGCTTTTCATCCTTGACCAGGGTGGTGCGCGCCAGGAAGTAGAAGTCGTCCAGGCTCCAGCCGTCCTCGCTGCGCGGGCCGACCACGCCGGCCTGCAGCGCTTCCAGCAGCATCAGGTATTCCTTGACCGAAACCGGCAGTTTGGCGGCACGCAAGGTGTAGAAAAAGTCGATCAGCATGGCAAAGGGCTTTCAAAAAATGAAGCTGTCAGCGCAGGTGTTTACTGTGTCTCAAAGGCTTTTATGCCTGAAATCAAGCAATACCAGGCGCTAGTTGCTTCAGTTTTTCAAGCAGGCGCGTGTGGGCCGCCGGCCATTCTGCGGCCAGCATGCTGTACATCACCGTGTCGCGCACGCTGCCGTCGCGGCGCAGGGCGTGGTGGCGCAGCACGCCGTCGCGCTGCGCACCCAGGCGGGCGATGGCCTGCTGGCTGCGCGTGTTCAGGATATCGGTGCGCCAGCCCACGACGGCGCAGCCCAGGGGGCCGAAGGCGTGCTGCATCAGCAGCAGCTTGGCGGCGGTGTTGACGTGGCTGCGCTGCACGCTGGCGGCGTACCAGGTGTAGCCGATCTCCAGGCGCTGCACGGCGGGCACGATGTCGTGGTAGCTGCTGGTGCCCAGCACCCGGCCACTGGCCGCGTCCAGCACGGCGTAGGGGCAGCGCGTGCCCTGGGCCTGCATGTCCAGGGCCAGCTGGATGTAGGCGGTGGTTTCCTCGGGGCGCGGGACCCAGGTGACGCGCAACTGCCACAGCTCCCCGTCGGCGGCCGCCGCTTGCAGTCCGGCGGTGTGCGCCAGGCTCAGGGGTTCCAGGCGCAGGCCCCAGCCTTGCAGCGGGACAGGGGGAGCAAACGGTGTGGCAGTCAGTGCATCAGGCATGGCAGGGGAACAGGGAGGGGAGGTCAATCGGCCTCGGCTTCTTTCAATCGATCTTTGGCTTGCTGGCGCCCGCGCCAGATGCGGGCGATGTGCAGGCCCGCGCCACCGCCCAGGCCGACCATCAGGATGCCCACGATGCCGGCGCCGCTGTAGCCATCGGCAAAGATGTCGATGCCCACGGCCTGGCCCAGGCCGTAGCCGGCCAGCGCGCCCAGGACAAAGCAGACGGCGTCGGACACCCCTTCGAGCAGCATTTTTTGCGCAGAAGCCATGGTCAGTCTCCCCAATTCGTTGTGGTGAAAACTGCAAAGTTAGGGCAAACGGCGGTTTTGCGCATCGGGGCAAGCCTGCAACAGGGCTGTCAGTGCGGTGTCAGCGGTTGCGCTGGTTCATGAACACCAGCTTCTCGAACAGGCTCATGTCCTGTTCGTTCTTCAGCAGGGCGCCCACCAGCGGCGGCACAGACACCTTCTGGTCGGGCGACTGCAGCGCTTCCAGCGGAATGTCCTCGGCCACCAGCAGCTTGAGCCAGTCGATCAGCTCGCTGGTCGAGGGCTTTTTCTTCAGGCCCGGCAGGCCGCGCACGTCGTAGAAGGTCTTGAGCGCGGCGCTGAGCAGGTCGCCCTTGAGCGTGGGGAAGTGCACGGCCACGATCTGGCGCATGGTCTCCGCTTCGGGGAACTTGATGTAGTGGAAGAAGCAGCGGCGCAGGAAGGCGTCGGGCAGCTCCTTTTCGTTGTTCGAGGTGATGAACACCAGCGGCCGGTGCTTGGCGCGGACCATCTCGCGCGTCTCGTAGCAGTAGAACTCCATGCGGTCGAGTTCGCGCAGCAGGTCGTTGGGGAACTCGATGTCGGCCTTGTCGATTTCGTCGATCAGCAGGGCCACCGGGCGGTCGGCGGTGAAGGCCTGCCACAGCACGCCCTTGACGATGTAGTTCTGGATGTCCTTGACCTTCTCGTCGCCCAGCTGCGAATCGCGCAGGCGGCTGACGGCGTCGTATTCATACAGGCCCTGCTGGGCCTTGGTGGTGGACTTGATGTGCCACTGCAGCAGCGGCATGTCCAGCGCGGCGGCCACTTCCTCGGCCAGCATGGTCTTGCCGGTGCCGGGCTCGCCCTTGACCAGCAGGGGGCGCTGCAACTGGATGGTGGCGTTCACGGCCAGCATCAGGTCTTGCGTGGCCACGTAGTTGTCGGAACCTTGGAATTTCATGGGCTTGGTATCAGCGTAAACATTGATGTGGGGCCTTGACAGCTGCTTTCATAATGGTTTGACCCATGGGAGCCATTCGCGCCACCCTGGCGGCGTGAGCACCTGGATCGGGCGTACTTGCGGGTACGGCCAGCGTCCAGGGACTTCGCTGCCAACGCACATTGTCGGTGTGCCGGGCGGTGCCAGTGTCTCCAAGCAGATCCCAGGCTGAATTTGCAAAGGATTGTGTGCACAAAATGATGAAAACATGGACCACGGTGTTTGCAATGTTTGTCGCTTGTGCGACGTCGTCCGCCTCCGCGCAGGCTGTGCAAGGCAATCCCCAGGCGGGGGCTGGCAAGGTGGCCATGTGCATCGGCTGCCATGGCATCGCCGGCTACCAGGCCAGTTTTCCGGAGGTGCACAAGGTGCCCAAGATCTCTGGCCAGTCGGCGGCCTACATCGCTTCCGCGCTGGAGGCCTACCGCAAGGGGGACCGCAGCCACCCATCCATGCGCGCCGTGGCGCAGTCCCTGAGTGACCAGGACATCGCCGATGTGGCCGCCTATTACCAGGCGCACACCACGCCGTCCGCCAGCCCCGCCCAGCCGCATGACCCGCCGGCCCAGGTGGCGGCCCTGATCGAGAAGGGGGCCTGCTTCAGCTGCCATGGCCAGGGCTTTGCCAAGCCGATCGACCCCAGCTACCCCAAGGTGGCGGGCCAGCACCCCGACTATCTGTACGTGGCCCTGAAGCAGTACAAGACCACCAACAACCCCCATGTGGGCCGCAGCAACGGCATCATGGCACCGATTGCCCAGCAGTTCAGCAACCAGGAGCTGAAGCAGCTGGCCAACTACATCGGCAAGCTGCCCGGCGATCTGCAGACCGTGCCCCAGGCGCATTTCCGCTGACCGGGGAGTAGTGCCCGTTAGTGCCCGTGAACCCAAAGGCCCGCTGATGCGGGCCTTTTTTGGTGGTGTGTGGCTGGTGTTCAGTCGCGCGTGGCGCGGCGCTGCACGGCGGCCACGTACTGGTTGCCGTCGGGCGGGTGACCGTGGCGCTGGCTGTCGGCCAGCATCTGGCCCAGGCATTCCATGGTCTCGTGGTGGGCGGTGTGCAGGTCCGTGCGGCGTTTGGCCAGCAGTTCCACGGCCTGGCGGATGCCACGCGGCTGGTCGATGCTGCACTGCTCGCTGATGGACAGGTGCATGGACAGGTGCAGGAAGGGGTTGGTGCGGTCCGGCTCCAGGTCGTAGTTGCGCTGCACGGCGGCATCCACGTCGTCCAGTTCCGCGAAGTACTCGGGGTGCTCCGCGATCCACAGGCTGGCCAGGGTCTCGATCGCCTCCATCGGGGCGTTATTCTTCATTTTGCTGCGCACGCTGCAGAAAAAGCGGCGCACATCGGCTTGCGTGGGGTTGAAAAGCATGATGGCCGGCAGCGTAGCATGGGCGGTCGAGACCTGTCCCCCCGGGGGCCATCCGGTCCTGCGTGTCGGCGTAAGATCACCGCCTTTCGGGCATGGCGCCCCCAGACAGGCAGTGGCAGATGGAATTTCAGACGTGGTTGGCATTTTTTTCGGCGTGCGTGTTCATCGCCATCTCTCCGGGCTCGGGGGCCGTGCTGTCGATGAGCCATGGCCTGGCCTATGGCGTGCGCCAGACGTCGGCCACGATTGGCGGCCTGCAACTGGGCCTGCTGCTGATTTTGCTGGTGGCCGGTGGCGGCGTCGGTGCGGTGCTGATTGCGTCGGATGTGGCCTTCACCGCGGTCAAGGTGCTGGGCGCGTGCTACCTCATCTACCTGGGCTGGAGCCAGTGGCGCAGTGTGGGCAACGGGGTGGATGTGGGCTACCTGCAGGCCAGCCCGATGCCCTGGCGCCAGCGGACCCTGGCCGGGTTCCTGACGAACGCGACCAATCCCAAGGGCATCATCTTCATGGTGGCGGTGCTGCCGCAGTTTCTGACGGCGCAGCAGCCGTTGTGGCAGCAGTTGCTGGTGATGTCCATCACCTGCCTGGCCGTCGACACGGTGGTCATGCATGGCTATGCCGCCAGTGCCAGTGCCCTGCGCCGCTGGATGCGCAGCGCGGAGGCAGTGCGCTGGCAGAACCGCATCTTTGGCGGCTTGCTGATGCTGGTGGGTCTGGGCCTGTTCTTTGTGCAGCGCTCGGGCCACTCCGGGTAATCCTGGGGCGGCTGCGCTGGATCTGAAAAGATAGCTTCCAGCGCTTGCTGGATAAGCGCTAAAGGCCGATTTCATACAAATTTCTACGGGTCAACCCCTGTCGCTGGGCCGACTGACGGCTGCAGCCAGGCTTCCTAGATTGAAGGCATGAAAACCTTCAACTCTTACGCCGAACTGCGTGCCTGCGCAGGCCAGGAGGTCGCTGTCACCGACTGGACCACCATCACCCAAGAGCAGGTTAATCTGTTCGCCGATGCCACGGGCGATCACCAGTGGATCCACGTTGACCCCGTGCAGGCCGCGCAAGGCCCGTTTGGTGCGCCGATTGCGCATGGCTTCTTGTCCCTGTCGCTGCTGCCGCTGTTCTTCAGCCAGGCGGTGCACATTGCGGGCGCCACCATGGGGGTGAACTACGGCTTGAACAAGGTGCGCTTTCCCGCCCCCGTGCCCGTGGGCAGCCGCGTGCGCGCCCGGGTGGTGGTCCAGGCGGTCGAGCCCGTGGGCCCGGACAGCGTCCAGATCACCTGGCTGGTGACCGTGGAGCGCGAGGGGGGCGACAAGCCCGTGTGCGTGGCCGAATCGCTGTCGCGCAGCTACGGCGCGCCGATGGGCGCCTAGGCGGCGCGACAGGCTGCAGCGGCCTGGCCGCTGCAGTGGGCGCACCTCTTACTGGTCGCCGCTGGGGATCTGGCCTGCAGCCCGTGCGGCCTGGAAGTCGGCGATCACGGCCTCACGGGTCAGGGTGGAGCGGGCCTGGGTCTCATCGGGGCGCAGTACGTTGCCGTCGCCTTCGGCGATCCGTCCGGCTGCGCGGGCGGCCTGGTAGTCGGCAATCACCTCGGCGCGGGTCAGACCCGACTGCAGGCTGACCTCGTCGGCGCGTAGCAGGGTCTGGTCGCCGGCAAAAGCCGCAGTGGCGGACAGGGCAATCACAACACCCATGGTGCGAATGGCAAACATCTTCTTTCCTTTCATTCCTGTGACAAAAACTGCGCTTTCACAGCGCACAGGGGATAGAGCGGAAGCAGACGTTGACAGTTCAGTGTTTATTGCTCTTGTTTTGGCGAACACACTGTCGCGAAAATCGATCTAATCGCGCAATCGGCGGGTCAGCGGGCTGGCCCTTGCGGGGTCATGAAGCCGTTCTGGCGCCAAGCTTCGAACACGGTCACGGCCACGGCGTTGGACAGGTTGAGGCTGCGTTGGCCTTCGAGCATGGGCAGGCGCAGGCGCTGGGTGGTGGGAAAGGACTCGCGCAGTTGCGGCGCCAGGCCGCGCGTCTCGCAGCCGAACACGAACCAGTCGCCGGGCTGGAACTGCAGCGCATGCGTGGGCTGGCTGCCATGGGTCGTCATGGCAAACATGCGGTCACGCGCCGGCTGCATGCGGTCCAGGAAGCTCTGCCAGTCGGCATGGCGCTGCACGCGCGCGTACTCGTGGTAATCCAGCCCGGCACGGCGCATGTGGCGGTCTTCCATGGAGAAGCCCAGGGGCTCGATCAGGTGCAGCTGGCAGCCTGTGTTGGCCGCCAGGCGGATCACGTTGCCCGTGTTGGGCGGGATTTCGGGTTCGACAAGAACGATATGAAACATGGCGGCGTATTGTCCGCTTTTGGCCTTGTCCCTGGGGCGCTCACGCTGTGCGCGCCAGGCACAGCACGCTGACGCTGCCGGCGCCCGCCTGCAGCAGGCACTGGCTGGCGCTGGCGAAGGTGGCGCCGGTGGTCATCACATCGTCCACCAGCAGGATGTGCCGGCCCGCAATTACTGCCAGATGCGCCTGCGGCACGGCAAACGCCTGGCGCAGGTTGCGCAGGCGCTGGGCCCGTGTCAGCCCGCGCTGGGTCGGGGTGTCCCGGGTGCGCACCAGGGCGGCCAGCAACTGTTTGTGGCGTGCGGCGCCCAGGTGCTGCACCAACTGCGCCGCCGGGTTGTAGCCCCGCGTGCGCAGGCGCTCGCTCGACAGCGGGATGGGCACCAGCAGCTCGGCCTGCGCCACGGCCTGGGCGATGTCGGGGGCTTGCTGCATCCAGCCGGCCAGGTGCCGGGCCAGGCCGGGCTGCTGGCCCAGCTTCCAGTGGGTGATCAGCGTCTGCCAGGGGTAGCTGTAATCGCACCAGGCATGGGCTTGCACCCAGGGTGGCGGGTGCTGCAGGCACTGGCCGCAGCGTGGGCGCTCTGCGGCGATGCCTGGCAGTGCCAGTGCGCAGCCCGTACAGCGCCGTGGCGTGTGGTGAAAGCGCTGCCAGCAGGACTGGCACAGCACATCGCGGCAGGGCCAGGCGCGGCAGGCCCCGCATTGGCTGGGAAGCGACAGCGCCGCAGGCGCCAAACGGGATAGCCATGCTGGCCAGCGCAGTTGCATGGAATCAATATACTGCCGCGTTCCCTTGGGCCGCGATGCCGTGTGGCGGAGGGGTGCTTTTTGTGTATTGGCCTTTGCATGTCTGAAAACCTGCCCCCCACCATTGATCCCGTTGCCGCTGCGCGCTGGCACCAGGCGGCGCCTGTGCAGTCCCCCTGGTTGCACGAGGAGGTGGGGCGCCGGATGGAGGACCGCCTGCAATGGATCCGCCGCACGCCCCAGCGGTGGTGCGACTGGCAGCCGGTACGGGGCGGTCTGCAGGCCCACGATGCGGTGGCGCAGCGCTATGCCCAGGCCACCTGCTATGTGGTGGAAACGGCGCCGCGTATGCAGGCCGCTGCCCAGGCGCGCTGGTCCAAGCCCTGGTGGAGCCCCGACCGCTGGGCGGGCGCCAAAACCGTGGTTGGCCAGCCACCGGCTGGCAGTGTGGACCTGCTGTGGGCCAACATGCTGCTGCACACCCAGTCCCGCCCCGAGGACATGCTGCAGCAGTGGCACCAGGCCCTGGCAGTCGATGGTTTCGTGATGTTTTCCTGCCTGGGGCCCGACACGGTCAAGGAAATGCGGGACTTGTACCAGCAGCTTGGCTGGCCGGCTGCAGGCCACAACCTGACCGATATGCACGATTGGGGTGACATGTTGGTGCATGCCGGGTTTGCAGAGCCGGTAATGGACATGGAAACCATCACGCTGACCTTTGCCAGCCCCGAGCGCCTGCTGCAAGAGCTGCGCGAGCTGGGCTGCAACCTGCATCCCCAGCGCTTCGCCGGCTTGCGCGGCCGAGGATGGCTGGCGCAGCTGCATGCGGCCCTGGGGCAGCACCTGCGGGTCGAGCACAGCGAAGGGCAGTTGGCCCTGACGTTTGAGCTGGTCTATGGCCATGCCTTCAAGCCAGCGCCGCGCGTGGCGCTGGAGGGCGAAAGCACGGTCTCGCTGGACCAGATGCGCAGCATGCTCAAGCAAGGCCGGGAGCAGGGTTTGCGATAGGCGAAACGCCGTTTTAGCTGCTTTGATTTACCGCAAAGCACACTACAATTTTTTCAAACTACTGATAGCAAGCACTGTCGCAGGGCCAAGGCCCGGGCATTGCAAAGCCAACGGCCCAAGGCCATCAGGGAGACAAAATTGGTGTGTCGCTATGCCTTGCAGACAGGCTGGATTGCAACCCCCGCGTCAGCCTGCAGTGTGTTTGTTTCTTTTCGCCGTGCATGCCAGCGTGCGTGTGTCCGGCACTTCCACCGATCGCTTTCTGCGCAACGTCCTACAGCACGTTGTCGCCGCAGTGCCTCGCTCTGCTTGAAATCCCTGTGCGCCTCGGCCGACCCGTCGCGCAGACTGTGTCTGAGTCAGCTGGGCACATCGCGCCAGGCGCCCTGATCGCACCGCTGTGCCCACCGGCTGAACCGCCGTGATTCGGGCCAGCGCAGGCAACGGATTTCCAGAGGCTTAGATGCAAGTGAGAAGTATGAAAAGCAGAATCTTTCGACTGGTTTCTCTGTGCACCGCCGCGACATACGGGCTGGCCACGGCAGCGTATGCCGTCCAGGATTTGCCCGGTGGCCCCGCTGTCAAGCAATTGAACCTGCATCCACCGGTCACACGGATTGCGCAGGAGCAGCATTTCCTGCACTGGATGATGTTGTCCATCTGCGTGCTGATCTTCGTCGGCGTGTTCGCGGTGATGTTCTATTCCATCTGGAAGCACCGCAAGTCGCAGGGTGCCAAGGCGGCCAACTTCCATGAGTCGGCCACGGTCGAAGTGGTGTGGACGGTGATCCCCTTCATCATCGTGATCCTGATGGCCCTGCCGGCCACCAAGGTGCTGGTGGCGCAAAAGGACACGACGAATGCCGAGCTGACCATCAAGGTGACGGGCTACCAGTGGAAGTGGGGCTATGACTACCTCAAGGGCCCCGGCGAGGGGCTGAGCTTTCTGTCCACCCTGGACAGCAGCCACCGCGCCATGTCCGACAGCGGCAATCTCTCGAACGCCCCCAACGATTACCTGCTGCGGGTCGACAACCCGCTGGTCGTGCCGGTTGGCAAGAAGGTGCGCATCATCACCACCGCCAACGACGTGATCCACAGTTTCATGGTGCCGGCCTTCGGCATCAAGCAGGATGCGATTCCCGGCTTTGTGCGCGACACCTGGTTCAAGGCGGAAAAGCCCGGGGACTATTACGGCCAGTGTGCGGAGCTGTGTGGCAAGGAGCATGCCTACATGCCCATCCACGTGAAGGTGCTGGAAGCCACGGCGTATGCGGCCTGGGTGGAGCAGCAGCAGAAACTGGCGTCGGCCAAGCGCGACGACCCGACCAAGGAGTGGAAGCTGGACGAGCTGGTGGCGCGGGGTGCCAAGGTGTATGCGGCCAACTGTGCCGCCTGCCACCAGGCGAACGGCAAGGGGGCGGGGCCCATCAAGCCGCTGGATGGCAGTGCCCTGGTCAAGGGTTCGCTGACGGAACCGATGCACGTGCTGCTGGAAGGGCGGGTGAATGGCACCATGCCTTCCTGGAAGCAACTGAGCGATGTGGAGCTGGCGGCCGTGCTCACCTACGTCAAGAACAACTGGAGCAACCACACCGGAGAGGCGGTGCAGCCTGCCCAGTTCACCGCCGCACGTGCCGGCAAGTTCCCTGAGGGCGGGACTGCTGCCCCTGCGGCACCCGCTGCCCCCGCCCCTGGTGCTGCGGCCGAGCCTGTGGCCTCCGTGGCTGCCCAGTCCTACCAGGTGTTCTTTGCCACGGGCCAGGGCAGCCTGGACGACCAGGCACTGGCCACTGTCCGGCAGGCGGCCCAGCAGTTGGCGGCGCAACCGAATGTGAAGATCGTGCTCTCCGGCTTTGTGGATGCCACGGGCAGCGCGCAAGTGAATGCGGAGCTGGCCAAGCAACGCGCCCAGGCGGTGGCCAAGGCGTTGACCGAGGCCGGGATTGCGCCGGAACGCCTGGAGCTGCGCAAGCCCGAAACCATCACCGACAGTGCAGGTGCGAGCGACCAGGCCCGCCGCGTCGACATTCTGGCCGCGCAATGAGTGCAAGCACAAGACAGCGATTGGGAGATCTGTAGATGAGCGCCATTTACCCACCTTCTCACGATGCGGCACACGATGCGCACGGTGACCACCACCATGCCACGCCCACCGGCTGGCGCCGCTGGCTGTACGCCACCAACCACAAGGACATCGGCACGCTGTACCTGCTGTTCAGTTTCACCATGCTGATGGTGGGGGGCGTGCTGGCCTTGCTGATCCGGGCCGAACTGTTCCAGCCCGGGCTGCAGCTGGTCAACCCCGAGCTGTTCAACCAACTGACCACCATGCATGGCCTGATCATGGTGTTCGGGGCCATCATGCCAGCCTTCGTAGGCTTTGCGAACTGGATGCTGCCGCTGCAGATTGGCGCCAGCGACATGGCGTTCGCGCGCATGAACAACTTCAGTTTCTGGCTGATGGTGCCGGCAGGGATGTTGCTGGTGGGCTCGTTCTTCATGCCCGGTGGCGCGCCTGCTGCGGGCTGGACGCTGTATGCACCGTTGACACTGCAGATGGGCCCGTCCATGGATACCAGCATCTTCGCCATGCACATTCTGGGCGCCAGCTCCATCATGGGTTCGATCAACATCATCGTGACCATCCTGAACATGCGCGCGCCCGGCATGACGCTAATGAAGATGCCCATGTTCGCGTGGACCTGGCTGATCACCGCCTACCTGCTGATCGCCGTGATGCCGGTGCTGGCCGGCGCCATCACCATGACGTTGACTGACCGCCATTTCGGCACCAGCTTCTTCAACCCCGCTGGTGGCGGTGATCCGGTGATGTACCAGCACATCTTCTGGTTCTTCGGCCACCCCGAGGTCTACATCATGATCCTGCCGGCCTTCGGCATCATCAGCCAGATCGTACCGGCCTTCAGCCGCAAGAAGCTGTTCGGCTATGCCTCCATGGTCTACGCGACCAGCTCGATCGCCATCCTGAGCTTCATCGTCTGGGCGCACCACATGTTCACCACGGGCATGCCGGTCACGGGGCAGCTGTTCTTCATGTATTCCACCATGCTGATCTCCGTGCCCACGGCTGTGAAGATCTTCAACTGGGTGGCCACCATGTGGCGTGGCTCCATGACCTTCGAGACGCCCATGCTGTTCTCCGTGGGCTTCATCTTCGTGTTCACCATGGGCGGCTTCACCGGGCTGATCCTGTCGATGGCGCCCATCGACATCCAGCTGCAGGACACCTACTACGTGGTGGCGCACTTCCACTACGTGCTGGTGGCGGGTTCGCTGTTCTCCATGTTTGCGGCCTATTACTACTGGTCGCCCAAGTGGACCGGGGTGATGTATTCCGAAACGCGCGGCAAGATCCATTTCTGGGGTTCGCTGATCTTCTTCAACATCACTTTCTTCCCCATGCACTTCCTGGGGCTGGCCGGCATGCCACGCCGCTACGCCGACTATCCCATGCAGTTTGCCGATTTCAACGCGGTGGCTTCGGTGGGGGCCTTTGGCTTCGGTCTGATGCAGGTTTACTTCTTCGTGGCCGTGGTCCTGCCTGCCATGCGTGGCAAGGGGGAGAAGGCGCCGCAAAAGCCCTGGGAAGCCGCCGAGGGCCTGGAGTGGGAGGTGCCTTCGCCCGCGCCCTTCCACACGTTTGAAACACCTCCCAAACTGGACAGCACGGCCACCCGTGTGATTGGATGACACCATGACCAAGACAACGCACCGCAATGCCATGGACGACCGTACCGAGGCCTGGATGCTGCAGCGCCAGCGCAATGCGCGCATGGGCTGGATCCTGGGCTCGATCGCCGTGGCCTTTTTTGTCGGCTTTGTGGCCAAGATGGCCCTGCTGAGCGGCTGACCGCTGCGGAGTACCGAGATGAACAAGCGCCGCGCCAATCTGCAGATGGTCACCAAGCTGTTGGTGATCACCGTGGGCATGTTTGCGTTTGGCTACGCGCTGATCCCCATCTACCGCCATGTGTGCGAGGCGCTGGGCATCAACATCCTCAGCATCTCCGAACGCCAGGTGCCCGGCAATGGCGCGGTGGGCCGGTTGCCGGCCAACACCCAGGTCGACACCAGCCGCACCATCACGGTGGAATTCGACGCGAATGCGCGCGGCCCCTGGGACTTCAAACCCGAGCGCCATTCCCTGCAGGTGCATCCAGGCGAACTGGCCACGGTGATGTATGAGTTCCAGAACGTGCAGGACCGGGCCATGGCCGCGCAGGCCGTGCCCAGTTATGCGCCGCGCCAGGCTGCCCCCCATTTCGTGAAGATGGAGTGTTTCTGCTTCAACCAGTACGAACTGGCGCCGGGCGAGAAGAAGAAATGGCCCGTGGCCTTCGTGATCGATCCGCGCATTCCCAAGGATGTGACCACCATCACCTTGTCGTACACCTTTTTCGAGGTGGGCGGGCGCATTCCCGCAGCGCCGGTGGCGGCCAATGCCTCCGCCGCGGGAGCAGGGGGGGCGTCTTGAGCACCTCGCCCAATCCCTCGCCCTCGTTCTGGCGCACGATCAAGGCCGTGGCTTGGTCGCTGCTGGGGGTGCGCAAAGGCAGCGAGTGGCAGCAGGACGCTGCGCAGGTCCGGCCGCTGCAGATCGTGGCCGTGGGCCTGGTGGCGATCTTTGCGTTCGTGCTGTTGTTGATCTGGGTGGTGAATTGGGTGGTCTAGCGCACAGCGCCGGGCCGCAAGAGCAATCGTTTTGACGCGTGATGACAGGAGCTGACATGGCGACACCGCACACTGCAAGCACACCGTACTACTTTGTGCCTGCCGAATCCGGCCACCCCATCTGGGCGGCCGCTGGCCTGTTTTTCGTGGTGCTGGGCGCCGGCATGTGGATCAACGACCACCAGTGGGGCATGTGGAGCCTGCTGTTCGGCATGGTCTGGTGGCTCGTGGTGCTGTTCCGCTGGTTCCGCGAGGCCGCGCAGGAAAGCGAACGTGGCCTGTTCGGGCGCAAGATCGACCTGTCCTACCGCTGGAGCATGAGCTGGTTCATCTTCTCAGAAGTCATGTTCTTCGGTGCCTTCTTCACCGCACTGTGGTGGGGGCGGGCGCACTCGGTGCCCGCGCTGGGCAGCCTGGACAACGCCTTGCTGTGGCCCAATTTTTCGGCAGTCTGGCCCAGCGTCATGCCGGGAGCCACGGCCTCCCCGGCTGGCACGGTGGAGCCTTTCCAGACCGTGGGGCCGTTCTGGCTGCCCACCATCAACACCGCGCTGCTGCTGACCTCGGGCGTGACGCTGACCATCGCCCACCACGCCCTGCGCCTGGGGCAGCGCGCCAAGACGATCGGCTTCATGTGGCTCACGGTGCTGCTGGGCATCACCTTCCTGTGCGTGCAGGGCTATGAATACTTCCACCTGTACACGGACCTGAACCTCAAGCTCAACTCCGGCATCTTCGGCTCCACCTTCTACCTGCTGACGGGCTTCCACGGCTTGCACGTGTTTGTCGGCATGCTGATGCTGCTGTTCATCACCCTGCGCCTGCAAAGCGGCCATTTCACGGCCGAGCGGCATTTCGGCTTTGAAGGGGCAGCCTGGTACTGGCACTTTGTGGACGTGGTCTGGCTGGGCCTGTACGTGCTGGTCTACTGGATGTGAACGCCGCCAGGGCCTGCGCCCTGGCACCGGAGGGAGTTTTGAAAAAAAGAGAGCAGCTAGCGCATGTCAGTCCAAGGATTCAATATCCAAGCATATTGAATGCCTCAGAAATTCAGCGCAAGCAGCTCTCTTTTTTATGTCATGCAGCGCGTAGCAAGCCCGTGGGCTGGATGTACCCCAGCTTCCATGCCAGCAGCAGGCACAGGAACAGCACCACGGACAGCCCCACACGCCAGGCCAGCGCGCGGGCCATGCGTTGGCTGCGCTGGGCATCGTTGGCGCCAATGTCGCCTTTGCGCAGCAGGAAGAACCCTGCCGCCGCCAGGCAGGCCAGGATCGCCAGAAAGAACAAAGCCACTGCGTATGTCATGCGGCCCATTATGGGGAGCTGCCCATGATGCGCAAGCGGGGCAACCTGTGGCGCTGGCTGGCCACCCTGGGCGGCATGCTGGGGGTGGGCGTGGCCATCGCGCTGGGGTTCTGGCAGCTGGACCGGGCGGCGCAAAAGCAGCAGCGGCACCTGGCGATGCAGGCCCAGGCTGCGTCACAGCCCCTGGATGCCACCGGCGTGCAGCAGGCACTGCAGGCCCAGGCTGGCGATGTGCAGGCGCTGCTGTACCGGCCGGTGGTGCTGCAAGGCCAGTGGCTGCCGGCGCACAGCATCTACCTGGACAACCGGCAGATGCAGGGACGCCCAGGCTTTTATGTGTTCACCCCCCTGCAACTGGGCAGCGGCCAGACCGTGCTGGTGCAGCGTGGCTGGATTGCGCGCAATTTTCAGGACCGGCAGGCCTTGCAGGCGGTGCAGACCCCTGCGGGTCCGGTGACGGTGCAAGGCTGGCTGGCCGGCCCACCCGCCCGCCTTTACGAGCTGGGTGATGCCCAGGCCAGCGATGCCCAGCACCTGCAGATCCGGCAGAACCTGGACCTGGAGGCCTTCGCCCAGGCCAGTGGCCTGTCCCTGTGGCCGGTGACCGTGGTCCAGACCGGTGCTGCCAGCGAAGGCCTGTTGCGCGCCTGGCCGCAGCCTGGCAGTGGTGTTGCCACCCACCACGGTTATGCCTTCCAATGGTTCGCCATCTCTGCCGTCCTGGCGGTGATGGTTCTGTGGTTTCAATGGCTGCGGCCATTCCGTAACGTCCAGGCTTCCCATGTCGCACAACCAGACTGATTTGCAGCCCCTGGGGCTGACCGTCCACAACCCACCCAGCATCCAGGCCTTGCGCGCGCAGGCCCATAACGCCCAACGCCAGCGCACGGGACGCTGGAAGATGCTGGCCGTGCTGCTGGTCTGCGCCGCCCCGGTGGTGGCGTCCTATTTCACGTACTACGTGATCCGCCCAGAGGGGCGGCGCAATTTTGGTGAATTGATCGAACCGCAGCGCGCCCTGCCTGTCGGCCTGATGGCCCGCACCCTGCAGGGGCAGGAAGTGCCGCTGGCCCAGTTGCAGGGGCAGTGGCTGCTGCTCAGTACCGCGCCCGGTGCCTGCGATGCCGCGTGCGAGCAGCATTTGTACCTGCAGCGCCAACTGCGTGAAAGCCTGGGTCGCGACAAGGACCGTATCGACTGGGTGTGGCTGATCCAGGATGGTCAACTGCCGCCCGCGCGTTTGCAGGCGGCCTTGCAATCGGCCCAGGTGCTGCAGGTCGATGCTGCCGCCTTGGGCGCCTGGCTGCAGCCTGCCGCCGGGCATGCGCTGTCGGAACACCTGTATGTGATTGACCCGCAAGGCCACTGGATGCTGCGCTTTCCCGCGGGCCTGCAGGCCGCCGACGCCGCCAAGGCCCGGCGCGATCTGGAGCGCTTGCTGCGGGCCTCGTCCTCGTGGGACCAGCCGGGACGCTGACATGGCGCAAACCCGGGCTTGCGGGGGGCCTTCGCCAGTCGGTTATGGTTGCGGCATGGACCGCCTGAATTTGTCGAAGATTGCCATGTACAGAAGAAATGCCTTGCAGACCCTGATTGCAGGGGCTTTTGCCACCGGGGCTGTCACCCTGCTTGCCGGGTGCAAGCCAGCGCCGATCAAGTTCGAGGGCGTGGACATCACCGGCGCCGAGTACGGCAAGGACTTTCCGTTGCCAGATGCTAAGGGCCAGCGCCGTTCCGTGAAGGATTTCGCCGGCCAGGTGGTCGTGGTGTTCTTTGGCTATACCCAGTGCCCGGATGTCTGCCCGACGACCCTGCAGGAGCTGGTGGAGGCCAAGGCCTTGCTGGGGGCGCAGGGCGAACGCCTGCAAGGGGTGTTTGTGTCGCTGGACCCGGACCGCGACACCCCCGAAGTGCTGCGCGCCTATGCCGAGGCCTTTGATCCCCGGATGGTGGCGCTGACCGGCTCCAAGGACGACATCGCGGCTGTGGCCAAGGACTTCAAGGTTTTCTTCAAGAAGGTCGAGGGCCGCCAGCCAGGCAGCTATACGCTGGACCATTCGGCGGGCCTGTACCTCTACGATCCCCAGGGGCGCTTGCGCGTCTACCACCGCTATGGGCAAGGCGCGCAGGCGTTGGCCAAGGATGCCAAGGCTTTGCTGGATGAAACTGCAGCCGTCTAAGCCTTCCGCCCGCTGTGGGCTGCCGGGTGCATGCCGCCGTTGCAAGGCACTTGCCCATGTGACCGCGCATGCAAGTCAGGCTGGCTGCTGGACGGCGGTGAGCAGCCATCGGGCTGGCACATGAGCAATACCGGATTCGCCCCAGCATCGCACCCTGCGGCCCGTTCGGGCGGTGCAGCCCCGGCGGCGGAGGAGGCGATGCTGAACGACTGGATGCTGGAGGCGTGGAATGCCGCGCCCGACGGTATCCTGTTGATTGATCCGCAGGGGCGCATTCTGGTGAGCAATTCCGCGATGGGCTTGATCTCCGGCTTTTCGGCCGAGGAACTGCGCGGACAGCCGGTGGAAATTCTTCTGCCCGAAGCCTTGCATGCGCAGCACCGGGGGGATCTGCAGCAGTTTTTCCAGCAGCCGCGCAGGCACAACATGGGGCAGGGGCGCATCCTGTGGCTGCAGCGCAAAGACCGGGTGCAGCTTCCTGTGGACATCGCCCTCGGCAGCTTCTTGCGCAAGGGGCAGCCCTTGGTGGTGGCTTTTGTGCGGGATGTCACCGACATGCGGCGCATGGAAGAGCGCATGCAGTACCAGGCCACGCACGATACGCTCACAGGCCTGGGCAACCGTTGGGCATTCCAGCAGCACTTGCAGGAGTGCATGCAGCAGGCCCAGGTCACGGGCGAGCCATCGGCCCTGCTTTTGCTGGACCTGGACAATTTCAAGGCCATCAATGATGGGTATGGCCACCCGGCAGGCGACCATGTGCTGCAGGAAGTGGCCAAGCGCCTGAAGGCGGTGCTGCGCAGCCAGGGCTGGCTGGCGCGTCTGGGGGGCGACGAGTTTGCCGTGCTGCTGCCCCATGCCGATGCCGACGTTGCGGCCCAGTGGGCCGAACAGATCCTGCATGCGATGCAGGCGCCTTGTGCGTGGGGGCAGGTGCAACTCGAGTTTGGCACCAGCATCGGGGTGGGCCTTTCTCCGCTGGATGCGCGCGATCCCCCCAGCTTGATGCGCTGTGCGGACATGGCGATGTACCGCGCCAAGGAACGCGGCCGTGGCAATTTTGTGTTCTATGAGGAAAGCATGGGCCACGCCATGGCTGAGAAAGTGCTGCTGTCGGAGCGCCTGCGGCTGGCCCTGGGCTATGGCGGCATTCAGTTGCACTACCAGCCCCAGATCGAAACGGCCACAGGCAAGGTCTGTGGTGTGGAAGCCCTGCTGCGCTGGACCGATCCTGTGCTGGGGGAGATCCCGCCGGATCGCTTCATTCCGGTCGCAGAGTCTTCGGGATTGATCCTGGGGCTGGGTAGCTACGTGCTGGATGCTGCATGCCGGCAAATCCGTGCATGGATGGACCAAGAGCGCCCTGTGCGGGTGGCGATCAACCTGTCGCCCCAGCAACTGCGCCAGCACAACCTGGTGGACCAGGTACGTGCGGCCCTGGTGCTGCACCAGGTACCTGCCCACTGGCTGGAGCTGGAAGTGACCGAGTCCCAGGCCATGCAGGACCCGGAGCATGCCTGCCGCGTCCTGGGAGAGCTGGCGGAGCTGGGGGTGGGACTGGCGCTGGATGATTTTGGCAACGGGCATTCATCGCTGGCCTATTTGCAGTTCTTGCCGGTCCGTCGTTTGAAGCTGGGCAAGGATTTCATGCGTGCCGGTCGCCTGCGGGACAAGTTGCTGGGCGCCATGGTGCAGCTGTGCCATGCCCTGGAGCTGGACATGGTGGCCGAGGGGGTGGAGACCGAGGCCCAGCGGGCGCAGCTGGAAAAGCTGGGGTGCCGGTGCTACCAGGGCTGGCTGTCGTCCAAGGCCATGAGCGCGTCACAGTTTGATGCTTGGCGTGTGCAGCACCTGTGAGTGAGCACCGCACGCACCGGGTGGACTGGCCAAAAAAAGCCGCCACAAAGGAGCGGCTTGGCGATCCAGTGGGTGTGTGATTTACTGGTTGCTGATCTTCTGTTCCTTGATCAGGCGGCTGAGTTCCTGGGTGTCTTTCTGCACGCGGTTGGCCAAACCTTCGGGCGAGGTGGCCACCATCTGCCAGCCCTGCTGAAACAGCTTTTCGCGCACTTCCGGGGTGCGAGCAATTTCTACCAGCATGCCAGCCAGCTTGGTGCGCAGGGCCTCAGGCATGCTGCGGGGGGCCGCAAACGCATTCCAGATCTGCAGGTCAAAGTCTTTGATGCCTGCTTCCACCAGGCTGGGTACCCCGGGAGCCAGCGCGCTGCGCCCGCTGGACGTCACACCAATCAGCCGCAATTTGCCGGCTTGCGCCTGGGACAGTGCCAGCGCTGGTGGCAGCAGGGCCATCTGCAGCTGACCGCCCAGCATGGCGGTGGCAACCTGGGGGTAGCCGCTGTAGGGGATATGGATCGGGGCGATGCCGCTGCGGGCCTTGAGCAGTTCGGTGCCCAGATGGCCGATGGTGCCAATCCCCGGAGTGCCATAGCTCCACTTGTCACCGGCGGCGCGTGCAGCCGCAAAGAAGGCCTTGGCATCGGCGTTCTTGGGCACACCAGCTTGCTCGACTGGCGCGGTCAGCACCAGCGGGGACACCCCGATGAGCGAGAGTGGAGCCAGGTCCTTGAGCGGGTCGTAGGGGGCCGCAGGGTTGAGGATTTTGGCAATCGTCATGTTGCCGTTGATCATCAGGCCGATGGTGTGGTCGTCCTTGGCGCGGGCCACTTCGGCGGCACCAATGTTGCCACCTGCGCCCACCTTGTTTTCCACGATGACGGGTTGCCCCAGCAGCTTGGACAGAGGATCGGCAAAGGTGCGGGCGGTCAGGTCCGGCGAGGAGCCCCCGGGGAAGCCCACCACGATGCGCACGGGCTTGGATGGCCAGTCGGCAGCAAAGGCCAGATGGGTGCTGGCGGCGGCCACCAATGCGGTGCCTGCAGCCAGGACAGAACGTCGGGTGAGGGGGCGGAGAAAGTTCATGGTGGCTATGGATGCGGAGAAAGTGCGAGAAATCTATGGGCTTGGGTGGAAAAAACAAAGCCCGGAAATTATCCGGGCTTGGTAGGGCTGTCATCTGGCCGGTGGAGGCCAGATGGTGCCGCAGCACATTCAGGCAAACTCGGTCAGCGCTTTTTTCATCTTTTTCATGGCCGCCACCTCGATCTGGCGAATGCGCTCGGCGCTCACGCCGTATTCGGCGGCCAGTTCGTGCAGGGTCATGCCCCCGGAGCCATCGTCGTTGACCTTCAGCCAGCGTTCTTCCACGATGCGGCGGCTGCGGGCATCCAGGCTGTCCAGCGCCTGGGCGATGCCGTCGGTGGCCAGCACATCGCGCTGGCGCGACTCGATCATCTGCGTGGGTTCGTGTGCAGCGTCGGACAGGTAGGCAATCGGGCCGAAGGCATGTTCGCCATCATCGCTGGGGGAAGGGTCCAGCAAGACGTCACCGCCAGCCAGACGTGTTTCCATCTCCATGACCTCTTCACGCTTGACGTTCAGTTTGGCGGCCATGGCGTCGATCTGCTGCTCGGTCAGCGTATCGCGCAGGGTCAGTTCGTCGTCCAGGGCGGCATCGGCCTGCATGCCTTGCTTCATGGAGCGCAGGTTGAAGAACAGCTTGCGCTGGGCCTTGGTGGTGGCCACCTTGACCATGCGCCAGTTCTTGAGAATGTATTCGTGGATCTCGGCCTTGATCCAGTGCATGGCATAGCTGACCAGGCGCACATTCTGTGCGGGGTCAAAGCGCTTGACGGCCTTCATCAAGCCGACGTTGCCTTCCTGGATCAGGTCGCCCTGGGGCAGGCCATAGCCCAGATACTGGCGCGAGATGGAGACCACCAGACGCAGGTGGGACATGATCAGGCGCCCGGCGGCATCCAGGTCGTTGTGTTCTTTGAGCTTGCGCGCGTAGTCTTGCTCTTCCTCTTGGGTGAGCATGGGCAGCCGGTTCACGGCCGTGATGTAGGCATCCAGATTGCCCAGAGGTGGCACCAAGGCCCAAGGATTTGCAGGTGCCAAGGCCGAAGCCGCAACGGTGCCGGTGGTATAGGTCATTGCAGTCATCCTTTCATCCATTGCTTCATGTTAGCACTCTCTGTGACTGAGTGCTAAGTCATAAGTTCCCAAGCTTTTGCGGCTGCGGGAAATAGCAGGCAGAGTGGCCGCACGGATGTTGTCGATTCACGTTGAGTTTTGTACTTTTATCACTGAGTGTTGTACTTTTGAGTAAATGTAATCCATTGTTTTTTAAGGAAAAATTGGTTTTTTTGGGTTTTCAATTTGGTGATTCGTATATCTAAATCACAAAAATCTTCGAAAACCAGTAGAAAGGGGCAGATCACTGTGTATGCGGGCGTATTGTTCTCCTGGGCAATCCGTTTGCTGTGGGCGCTGCTCAAGGCTGTATCGAAAGTCAGTGCAGCTGGCCTGTTGTCGATGGCTAAAGTGATGCGAATGATGCAGCGATGTGTTGCTGTATGAAGAGCGCTATCGGCCAGATTCTGTTGTTCAGAGCATGACAGCGAACGACACATCCAGGCTGGTTGCAGCTGCTGGGATTTGGCAAGCTTGTGACTGCTGCTGCCGATACCAGACGTTGACCTGCTATCTAACTAGACGTCCGCTGTGCACCTCAAACCGGAAGCTGGTTGCAACGCAGTGCGCGAGACAACCTTAACGACAGCTCTTCTAAGCTGCGAGCTGGTGCTTCCGACCCATTGCGGTCGCCGCAAGATCACTTGCCAGCGTCTGCTCTCGGCGATTGATGCCATTCGACCATGGGGTCGTGAATGACGACATTCTGCCCAGCAACAGTCATTTAATAAAAAGGGCTGATGCTATTAATTAATGTGAAAACTAAATGTAATGGGGAACAGTCATTCTGAAAATTTGATCAAACTGACCGCTCCCCCGATATATTTAAAGTTTTTCTAGCCCTGCCGACTCCGCAGTTTTCTCCCACATCTCTTTTTCGTCAATCACAAAACGTCGAAACGCATCGTTGGTCAACGGAAGAACGGATTGACCAGAAGATTCAAGAGATTTTTTAAATTCAGGAGTTGCTAGCACTTTTTCCATGGCTTTGCCAATCTTTTCTGTGGCCACGGTGGGCGTGCCTCTCAAAGACACAATCCCACTCCAAGCTTTGACATCCAGCATTTCAAGTTTAGGAAACTTGTTTGCATAAGGACCAGAAAGCTCACCAGTTACACCAATTGCTTTTACTCGACCATTTTCGATCATGGGAATCGCAACACTTGGAGACAAAAAAGCGAAATCCAAAATTCCGCCTGCAATGTCTGTGATGGCATGTGAGTCACCGCGGTAGGGTACTCCTTGCGCAACGATGCCTGTCTTGTGTTTGAACAGAGCAAGTGTTAATTCTTGAGTGTTGCTCACTGTACCTGCGCTGAGTCCTTCCTTGGATTGTTTGGAAGCACTGATCAACTCTTTTACGTTACGAAACTTCGAGTTGACGTTAGTCACCAGCACCGATGGATAGGCAGCAACGGAACCGATGTAGTCAAAGTCGTTGTTCACATCAAATGGCAATTTTTTAAAGCGTGCAGGAGCAACGCTCAAACTTCCGCTGGTAATAAACAGCAGGTTATATCCATCGGCTTTGCTGCGTTTCAGTTCAGCTATGGCATTTTGGCCATTTGCACCAGGTTTATTTTCGATAATGACGGAGGTACCTAGCTCTTTGCTAATTCCATCGGCCACAAAGCGCGCTGCAGAGTCTGTGGGGCCACCTGCGGCAAAGCCAACAATCATGCGGATTGGCTTGTTAGGCCAATTTTCATTGGCTACTGCCATACCTGCAGGCAAGGCCAACATAGGCAGTAATGCCAGCAAATTTCGTCGTGAAAATTTAAATTTATTCATGTTGTCTCCTTTTATAAATGGCTGAATTAATACTCAGTCCTCAAAGTTAGGGTTGCGCCGCTCTTTGGCTGCGTTTACACCCTCCAGCAAATCTGCTGTATTCATCTGCACGGCTTGTATTTCGCTTTCACGTACTACAGCTAAGCGCACCCGATCCATAAAGTCGCCACGCAAAGTGGTACGCGTGGCTTGCACGGCACGTGGTGAAGAAATAGCGATCTCATGCGCTAAGGCCAGCGCATGCGCACGCACTTCGTTTTGTGCAACTACTTCATCCACCAGACCGATTCGCAGCGCTTGCTCTCCCCCGATGCGGGCGCCGGTGTACAGGAGCTTGGCGGCGTGTTGCTTGCCGATCAGATGCGGTAGCGTGAATGACAAACCAAAGCCTGGATGAAAGCCCAGACGGTTGAAGTTGGCTGAGAATTTCGCTTCTGGGCAGGTGATGCGAAAGTCCGCTGTCAACGCAACACCCAACCCACCGCCAATAGCTGCCCCCTCAACGGCGGCGACTACCGGTTTAGAGCAGCCATACAGGCGCACGGCTTCGGCATACAGCGGATTGGTTTGTTTGACGCTGCGTTTTTTTTCTCGTGTAGATTTGTCCGCGAAGTCAGCACCTGCACAAAACGACTTCCCGTTGGCACACAGCAAAATGACGCGAATTTTTTTGTCAGCTTCAAATGCTTCCCATGCATCGGCTAGAGAGGCAATCAAGGTCTGATCAAAAAAGTTATGCGGCGGTTTGTTCAGTTCAACGATGCCGATGTGACCCTGCTTGGAAATGTTAAGGATGGCGTCTTCTGTCATCACATTCCTCATGCGGGGAGCACACGCTCGGTCAGGTGGTGCCAGAAGCTTGTACCAGGTTGCTTGGCATACGCTTGGCCAATCATTCGAGCCCACGTAGTGGCGTTACCAAAGTCTCCACGCCATGCCCACAGACGTCGGGTAGCAAAATTCAGTGCATGTTCATAGGTAAAGCCAATTGCGCCGTGAACTTGGTGTGCGATTGATGTTCCATTGGTCACAGCATCACCAGTGCAAACCTTGGCAGCAGCCACACTGAACTGAGCTTGTTCGGAGTTCAGTCGATTGACATATGGCATGTCTTTACAGGCCATATATGCCGCTGCACGAGCCACAGCCACTTCGCCAGCCATGAGTGCCAATTGCTGCTGAATAGCCTGGTTTTTGCCAATCGGTTTACCAAATTGCACGCGGTCTTTGGCGTATTGCACGGACTGGTCCAGTGCAAATTCCAACGCACCGACCATCATCACTGCACGTGCGCAAGCGCCACAGGTTTGGATGGAATCTTCAAAATTCGTAAACGGGTTACTTATCACGGCATGGGGCTGTACGCCGTTTAGTACCACACGGTCACTGGGCATGTTGGATGTGTCCGTGCCCGCTTGAACTTGCGCCCCTTGGTCGGACAAATTGAACAAGGCAATTTCTTGCGCTGACAGCGTGACCAAGCACCACTGTGAGTGCTGTGCCCATTTCACGCTTTGGATCTCTCCTTGCAACAAGCCTGTGCTGTCACGACTGAGCTTGGCCTGCGCTTTCGCTGCAATGCAAATAGGGTGTTGTGTGTTCAGCGTGTGTCCTGCTGCTGACAAAATTAGGCGTGCAATTGCAGTCTCAGCCACCGGCAATGGAACTTGCGAGTAACCCAAATGATAGAAGATAGGGTATGCATCTTCCCAAGAGGCTTCAATGCCGCCATCGGATTCTTTGCAAAACAACTGGGTAAAGCCAGATTCCAGCACTTGCTCCCACAAGGTTAGAGGGAACACGCCTTTTTCTACAGCTTCGATCAAGCCTTTATCGACTTCGTTGGCAAACAGTTTTTGCGCTGCGTCGTTAATAAAATCGTTGTTCATCTCAGTCCCATTCCTCTTGCAATAATTCCACGCAAAATTTCTCTGGTGCCACCACGTAAAGAGAACGATGGCGCAGCCATAGATAAGAAGTTCATCACTTGCTCGAGATCTGAGCCGGTGCCAATGTGTTCGCCAAACTTGTCATGTGCGATGTTTGGCATCAACTGTTCCATCAGTGCGCCTTGGTCTTTCACCACCGAGGCTGCAAGCGCAGGGTCTTCGCCCTTGGACATCATCAAAGCGATGCCTTGCGACATCTGACGCAGTGCGGCGTATTTAGCGATCAAGCGTCCAATCGCTTCAGTTTGGTCTTCACGCTCAGGTTCGGTGGCGTCAATCATTTCGATCAGCATTTGTGTGCTGCTCAAAAAGCGTTCAGGGCCGGAGCGTTCGTACTTCAGCTCACTGGTGACTTGCTTCCAGCCTTCACCTTCCACTCCAATCAGGTTCTCATCAGGCACGAACACGTTGTCAAGCACTACTTCGTTGAAGATGTGTGTGCCCAGCTGTGAATAGATGGGGTTGACCTCTACGCCTTCTCGATCCATTTCCACTAGGAACTGGGTCATGCCGCCGTGACGATCCTCGGACTTCTCGCGTGTCCGTACCAGTGCCACCATGTAGTTGGCATGGTGTGCTCCTGAGGTCCATACCTTGGTGCCATTGAGGACCCAACCGCCCTCAACTTTCACAGCCTTGCTTCGGATAGATGCCAGATCTGAACCCGAATCTGGTTCACTCATGCCTATGCAAAAGGAGCATTCGCCACTGACAATCTTGGGCACGATCTTGGGGGCCAATGTGTCTTGCGCATAGCGCATCAACAGCGGGCCCATTTGGCGATCTGCCGACCAGTGCCAACCCATGGGCGCACCTACAGCCAGCATTTCTTCCAGCATCACGTAGCGCTCCAGCATGGAGCGCTCAGCGCCGCCGAACTTTTTTGGCCACGTCATGCCAATCCAGCCGCGCTCGGCCATCTTCTTGGTCATTTCAGGGTCACGTCCCGACCAGTTGTAGGCGCGCTTCTCTTTGGAGTATTTGCTAATCTCCTCCTGCGCAAACGCGCGTACCTCTTGCCGCAATAGCTCACATTGCGGTGGTAGCTCTCCAAGCTCGATGTGCAATCCGTCCATGTTTTTCCTAACTTGCTTGTTGACAAACAAATATATATAGTGACTGCAACTGATGTCAACTCAGTAGAAACGTTAGCTAAAACAAAACAGGAGCAAACATGGGCCCCCTTCAAGGAATTCGGGTAGTGGACTTAACTGCGGTAGTGTTGGGGCCACTGGCCACTCAAGTGCTGGCTGACTACGGTGCAGATGTGATCAAGGTTGAGCCAGTGGAAGGGGACCTGATGCGTGCCAACGGCATGTCACGCAATCGCGGGATGAGCTCAACGTTCATGAACCTGAACCGCAACAAGCGCTCTTTCGCTGTTGACCTGAAGACGCCCGAAGGCTTAGAAGCTGTCAAAAAGCTCATCGCCACTGCAGATGTACTGGTGCACAACATGCGTGTTAAAGCCATCAACAAGCTTGGCCTGGGATATGAAGCAGTGAGCCAGATCAAGCCAAATATCGTTTACTGCGCAGCAACAGGCTTTGGCGAAAATGGTACCTACGCGGGACAGCCAGCATTTGATGATGTCATTCAGGGCGCTTGCGGGATGGCTAGCCTGGTCGGCAGCGAGAGCAATAAGCCTGAGTACCCACCCACGCTGCTTGCAGACAAAGTGGCTGGAATTGCCACCGCCAACGCGGTTCTGGGAGCATTGGTTCACCAAGCACGTACCGGTGAAGGGCAGTATGTAGAGGTGCCGATGTTTGAAACTATGGTCGCTTTCACAATGACCGAACACATGGGTGGCAACGGCTTTAGCCCCTCTATTGGTCCAGCAGGCTATGCACGACTGCTCAAGGGTGGGCGCAAACCTACGCCCACCAAAGATGGCTATTTGGCTTTATTGCCCTATACAGAAAAACACTGGGAAGCATTCTTTACGGCGCTTGGTCGCAAGGATCTGTTTGAAAAATACGACCTCAGCAACCGCCATGAGCGTAACAAGCGCATCCATGAGTTGTATGCAGATCTGCGCTCGGTCACAGCTGACTTCACCAGCGCCGAACTGATGCAGTTGTGCCGCAAGTTGGACATCCCCGTCACTGAAATTTTCAGCATTGACAACATCCACGAGCACAGCCACGTCAAGAGCGTGAATTTGTTTGAAGAGCATGATCACCCCACCGAGGGTCGCATCGTATCAATCCGTCCAACAGCACTTTTCGCTAAAACACCCTGTAAGATCGAAAGACCGTGCCCCAATATCGGTGAGCAGACGCTAGAAATATTGAGCGAGTTGGGTGTGGATCAAGCTTTTATTCCAAAGGCTGCCAAAAAGTAAATCATGGCTGAAGAATCAAATACACCAAAAACGCAGATCCAAAGAAGAGAAGAAGCAGTTCGCAAAATCTTAGATGCCGCGATTGAGCTGATCGCTCAACGTGGGGTCAAAGAAGTGACCATGGCTGAGATCGGCATTCATGCTGGCTACAGTCGGGGATTGCCGCATCAACACTTCGGCAGCAAAGAAAATTTGATAAATGCGGTTCTTCACGCGATTGTCGAGAAATTCAATCAGCGACGAACAAATCAAAAGCCTGTACCAGATGGCGTAGAGAGCATCAAAGCCTTGTTCTCTACCTATCTGCAGCGAGATACAGCCTCTTGGCAAGCATCCAAGGCATTCATATTTTTGATCTCTGATGCTTCTTTAGCGGAAAGTCCTCACCGAGATTTTATTAACAAATTAAACAAGAAAAACGTAGATTTCATAGCTAAGCATCTTTCGATAGCACGTGCAGGCGTTAGCGAAGCTAGCAATCATGCGCTGGCGGTCGTGCTGATGAGCACAATGCGGGGTCTTGCCTTGCAAGCCTTGACTGACTCAGAAATGAACTTCAACGAAATAATTAGGGCCTTGAACTTCATCTTGGACAAACAACTACACGAAAGCAATGCCATCTCAGAATGAATTGCTAGTGATGCTTCATTTGCAGTAATCAGCATTTACTCAAATTTTCAGACCACGGCCAGGCGTACGCAAAACCTCCGCTAAATGACTGCTCTAAGTATCAGCAGTTATCGGTATTGGTGTCTTGAACGACTGCAGTCAGCCTAGACCTGCCGCCGGCGGTTTTGACCCGAAGGACTGCTCATGGCGGTTAGCCGCCCTCTCAGGGCATTCCATTTCTGCCATAGAGTCGATAACCCGGCCTACGGCTCAGCCGTTCGTAATAGTCCCGTACCGCCGGATAGTCCGGGTGCGCCAGCGGTGTTTCAAACCACCGGTTTACTGATAGGCCAACAGGTATGTCCGCAAGAGAGAACGCCGCGCCGCAAACATAGGCACCGGTTGAATCTAGTTGCCGATCTAGGATTCCCATATGCTTCGACCATTCTCGGCAACCGGTTGCCAGCGCATGGCTGTCCTGGTGTTCAGGAGAGTGCCTCACCAATGACATGAAGGCATAGCTCCAGGACTTGTTTAGATCTGTCGCCGGCCAGTCCTCTATTGGTCAACGCGCGCCCTCGCCAGTGCCTCGAGCGGGTAAATCTCCGCTCCTTTGTAGCGGTTGGCCAGATAGCGAATGATGGTGTTCGACTCCCACAAAACAAAATCGCCATCCTGGATGACTGGTACCATGGCATTTGGATTCAGTGCCATGAATTCCATCGTGTGGGTCGACTTGAAGCCTGAGCCCCAATCCTCACGCTCAAAAGGTATTTCCATTTCGGCACAAGCCCAGAGTACCTTGCGTACATTGATTGACGACGCCTTGCCCAACACGCGCAACATTTCATACCTTTCAACTGCGGAGTGACGCTTTCAGGTGAGTCTATGCGTGAGTATCCGCAACAAATTCACCACTTTTTCGCGCAGCAAATCCTCCAGCTGTTCGCGCATCAAAATCACCACGATTTCGTGCGATGAATCACCAGTCAGTTTTGAGGCTCGTGGCGTGTATTTAACGAACGTCAGGTGCGCAGCGATTGCTGCCCTTCATCTACGACCTCATCAGCGGCCGCTCTGTGGCAGATAGCTACCGCGAACTTTAAAGCGGCGTTGATTGATGCCCGTCAGGTACCACGTGTGCCTCCCCCGAGCAAGGGCAGCAAGCACGTGCGAATATCGAGAGACTCAGTCAAGCGTAGTACTTGAAATTGTGCTTCCAACTGGTTTGGGGAAGACCAGGATTTGCAAGAATAATCTCGCCGACTCGGTCAGAGTACTTAATAGTGATAGGTCGACCTTCCCCAAGCTGACATGAGTTGTAGTTCAGCTTGGTCAATCCCAAAATGTCTTTGGCCACCTGAACAATGTCACCTTCTCCAAATTGAATGGTAATTGAGAGGGGCACGGGAATCTCGAAGCCGTCATAGCTCGCGATGCGAGCTTTAAAGCCATTGGTGTACAGAAGACCGTGGCGGTTTGTCCGCTGCCAGAAGACGCCACGCTGGACTGGATACTGGCCTCGTTTTCCCACATCTGGATGGTCGTCGTAGCGGTACAAGCGCTGACCGCCACGGTCTTGGCGGACACGAATCGAGATGAGCTTCACTCCCTCTGGAACAGCCTTTAAAAATCCCTTGTATTCCTCTGGACTCACACCTGAGTGGGTATGCAGGAAAATCTCTTTTAGTGGTCGACCATCCTGTTCCTGGTAGGTCTCGATGGTGCCGCGCAGCAGCGCCTCTGCTTTTTCTGGCGGAAGGTGATATTCGCCCGTTTTGGCGGAGTACCAAGCACCAAATTCACCAACGAAAACAACGCCATCGCCGCTGTCCAAGAACATCTGTGCTGCGCAGCATGCCGTGCGCTTGTTTTCGGCCAGCTTATAGGCAAGGCCAACGTAGCAGACACCTTCTCGAGCCCAGGGCGTTTTCCACGGTTTCGCGCCGCATTTGTAGTAGATAGCTGTCCCGAAATTCCACAGCCGGTCAGACAGCGGATTCTCGCCTTTTTCGCCGAGACGAACCTTCGGCGTGATATGGAGCGTTGACTCCTTGATGATTTGCACTGGCAGGTCGAGCCCCATCAATCGACCCTTGAGCTGCCGGCGGAAATCTGGCGAGTAGCTACGAGATTCTTCGAACGTCTCCAAGGTATCGCGAACGGCGGTCACTGCCGCGTCCTCGAAGTCGTCAAACATTCCCTGCTGACCGGTAGCCCGGTCAACGATTGCCTGCTCTAGGAAAGACCGCTCGTTGCGGCTTCGTCCAGCATCGCTGCGCTTTCCAAGAGGAATGATTGAGTTCGGACGACAGTTTTCAAATACTTCATCGGGGACAACGCAGATGGCCAGTGCGGGGCGTGAATCGAGCTTTCCGAGCTTTTCCACCTGCTCCATATACAGGCCAGTGACCGCAAATGCGCGGTCGTGTTTATCGGCTTTACGTGATGCATCCGAGAGCTTCTCTGCATCAATGGCATAGCTGCGAACAGGTGATGGCCATTTGGTACCGAAGGCCACGTCAAAGCCTGGAAACGGTGGCCAAGCCCGATGTCTGGCAGGGTCGATGCAGGAGGCCGGTGTATTCAGCGCGGCGCACCAATTCTTCCAGGCCTCTATGCCACTAGCAGTGCCGAGAACAATGTTGTCTGGGAGCTGCTGCCTTGCCTCTGCAGGTCCGAAGAGGGCCAGTCCGTCATGCGGGTCTTCAGCGGTTTGGCCATGGCCAAATTCAAGAAGTGGCTCGCCCAGAAAATGAAATGTGTTGCTCATTAAGCTTCTCCAGCCTGGGGCGCGCCATCACTATCGTCCCCCTCGTCTTCTTCATCTTCGCGAGTCCTGTTTTCAGCGAGCTCCTCGCTCATATCGACCATTCCTGCGAGGGCATGCACGTCGAGTCCGACTGGGCACATCCATTTGAGTGGGGAGGTGCTCATCGTTACGGCTCGGCGTCCTTCGCCATATCGAATCAGGCCGGGTTCGGCTTCCAATGCTTGAACTACGCCAAGTAGTCGCGGGAGCCAGTCTTTGTTCCACCAATTCTTCGTCACCGCCTTGCGGCGTCGCCCCAGCTCTTTGAGCTCATAGACTTTGCCATTGAGGTCCGTCGGGCGGACATAGACGTTGACGACAACATTCCAGCTTCCATCAATGTCTCGCTGTGGCTGGAATTTAGGAGAAAGTTGGTAGAGGAATGGCGATGCCCGTTCGCCCCAGCCTTTGGTCCGTTTGCCGGTCAGGCTCACGCGGGTGTCTCGCCCGTCAACGTGTCGGATACGTTGCGTCCATGCTCCATCTTCGCGCTCCGGAAAATAATAGATTTTTCTGTCTGGACACCAAGCCAGTCCCTTTTGCGCACAAACGACGGTAAGGCTCCGGCGAACCAATTCCTTCGCGACATCCTCTGTCTTCTTGCCATCGCGCTCTGGGGTGTCGGTCCACAGAAATTCAGGGGTGCGTATTGTCTTGACAGAAGGAATGGCGTTCTCTGGAGGCGGAGTGAAGGCAACCAACCGGTAGGCATTCAACTCCACAAACGCCCAACTCGTTCTCAGTTCGTCGAGCTTTGCCGCGGATAACGCTGAGTGGAGGTCGTAGACCAACATCGTCTCAGGCAATCCCAGCGCGAAGATGTTTGCGAAAACAGGCTCTTCCTTTGCGACGGTGACCCGCGTAGGCATATAGTCGTTCAGCGCTATAGCTTTGCCCTGGTCGAGCATGATGTCTGGCTGAATTCCAAGACCTGCCAGCCTTGCCATGATTTGCTCAAGACCTGTGTTCCAGGAACGGGAGAAGTCTGCGGGGGTGGAAGAGCGTAACCGAGAGGGCAACTTTGACGGCTCAACCTCGGATGCTTTGCAGAGAAGCACCAGTGCTTCTTTCCCCGCCGCCAAAGCGCACCGCTCAAGCAGCAATTCGTCGGTCATGCTGGATTGCGACAGCACGGGGATGTATTGGGCGGCCCTTAGGTCAATGAGCTTCCGAACGCTCTCGTCTTGGTTTTCACCTGCGAAAGGTGCGGTGCCTCGGCACCAGACTCGGAAGCCCGCGAGCGTGAGTCTGCGCGAAAGCCAAGTTGCGAGCGCATGGTCGGAGTCGACATGGTCAATAACTAAGGTATCTCGGCTCTCTGCAAGCGATTCCCCCCCTGCTTGCGGAAAAAACGGAGGCGTGAAGATGCTGGGATGCTGCGCCAGGAGATGGCGTTGAGGTCCGACCAGTAGCACCCTTAATCTTTCCAAGTCGAAGAGGTCTAGCTTCCAACCGAACTCACTCTGGACGAGTGCATGAGCGCCATCCTTGTCCGCAGCGTTCAATGCTTCTGTGCATACGAAGACGAACAAATCTGGGTTGTGAGCTTGTTCGCGGACCCGAGAGCAGTCGCCTTTGAGCTTGGTCTTCCAGTCGCCCCGAACTGTGTATGCAAAGACGATTTTTCGCCCGCTCAAGTCGGACCGAATGATTGCGTCACGCCCTCCGTCACCGGTTCCCCCCAATGGGTCAATCCCGGGATAGTCGGTACCTGCAAGGAGACCTGAACAGAGCCGTTCGAAGTCGCGGTAGCTTGAGACACGCTCTAAGCAATAGGTGATACGGTCAGCAGACATATGTAGAGCATACGATGCAGCGGCCTCTCTGTTCACTTTTGCTGCAGGGCGGAAGGCTCATGTCGGTCACATAGCGTATTTGGCGAGCGTACGCTTGGACGCACAGCCGCTGCTTGAACCGTCCTCATCGAGCGCCGGCAATCAGCCTAAAGCAAGCCAACAACTACCGACTTCGGCTTTGCGGCGAATACCGCCCTTGGCCGTCAGTTTTCCAACTAACATTGGCTCTAGGAGATTCCACGCGTAGCAGATCCGACGCTAACCTCAAAAAAAGGGCAGAAGCCCACAACAAGATTCAGGGAGAAAGATTGATTCAACGGCAACTTGATCTGCCTGGGCTGTTAATTTCCACGCAAAACTGACCCGGCGGGCATGCGGACAAAAACTTGGACTATCAGAGGAGATAGTTCATGTACACATACGCAGACAGGATGCGAGCGGTTGAGCTTTACATCAGACTTGGATT
>NZ_VSWF01000028.1:0-48103 GCF_009668305.1 Comamonas sp. CAH-2 | reverse complement strand
GGGGCGCTGCCCATCGCGCTGGGGGCGGGCGTGGCGCTGGCCGGGGTGCTGGCCTTTCGCCGCGCGGCCACGACGGTGAACCCGACCACGCCGCAGGCCTCGTCCAGCGTGGTGACCACGGGCATCTATGCCCACAGCCGCAACCCCATGTACCTGGGCTTTGCCCTGGCGCTGCTGGGCTGGGGCCTGTGGCTGGGCCATGCCGGGGCGCTGCTGGTGCTGCCGGCGTTTGTGCTGTACATGAACCGCTTCCAGATCGTGCCGGAAGAGCGCATGCTGGCGCAGAAGTTCGGCGTACCCTACACCCGCTATCTGCAGCAAGTGCGGCGCTGGCTGTAAGCCGGGCTGGCGCTCGGCGTGCGCGCCCAGGACGCTGCAGCCACCCGGCCATAAAAAAAGCCACGGTGGCAACACCGTGGCGGGGGGCATCAACGCTGGCCGGGTCAGTACTTGACCACCGAGCGGATGGACTTGCCCTCGTGCATCAGATCAAACGCTTCGTTGATCTGGTCCAGGCCCATGGTGTGGGTCACGAACGGTTCGAGCTGGATCTTGCCAGCCATGGCGTCTTCCACCATGCCAGGCAGCTCGCTGCGCCCCTTGACGCCGCCGAAGGCCGTGCCCAGCCACTTGCGGCCGGTCACCAGCTGGAAGGGGCGGGTGGAGATTTCCTGGCCCGCGCCGGCCACGCCGATGATGACCGACTGGCCCCAGCCGCGGTGCGCGCATTCCAGCGCGGCACGCATGACCTGGGTGTTGCCGATGCACTCGAACGAGTGGTCCACGCCCCAGGTCGTCATCTCGACGATGACCTGCTGGATCGGCTTGTCGAAGTCCTTGGGGTTGATGCAGTCCGTGGCGCCGAAGGTCTTGGCCAGGTCGAACTTGCTGGGGTTGGTGTCGATGGCGATGATGCGGCCGGCCTTGGCCAGCTTGGCACCCTGGATCACGGCCAGGCCGATGCCGCCCAGGCCGAACACGGCGACGGTGTCGCCTTCCTGGACCTTGGCGGTGTTCTTGACGGCGCCCAGACCGGTGGTCACGCCGCAGCCCAGCAGGCAGACCTGCTCGGGGTTGGCCTCGGGGTTGATCTTGGCGAGCGAGACCTCGGCCACCACGGTGTATTCGCTGAAGGTGGAGCAGCCCATGTAGTGGTAGATGGGCTGGCCGTTGTAGGAAAAGCGGGTGGTACCGTCGGGCATCACGCCCTTGCCCTGCGTGGCGCGCACGGCCACGCACAGGTTGGTCTTGCCGCTCTTGCAGAACAGGCATTCGCCGCATTCGGCGGTGTACAGCGGGATCACATGGTCACCCGGCTTGACGCTGGTCACGCCTTCGCCCACTTCCACCACGATGCCGGCACCTTCGTGGCCCAGCACCACGGGGAACAGGCCTTCGGGGTCTTCACCGGAGAGCGTGAAGGCATCGGTGTGGCAGACGCCGGTGTCGGTGATCTTGATCAGCACTTCGCCCTTCTGGGGCGGTGCCACGTCGATTTCGACGATTTGCAGGGGTTCTCCGGCCTTAAAGGCCACGGCGGCGCGGGATTTCATGATGGTCTTTCTGTTGAAGGCGTGGGAAGGCGAGGCGCGGGACGGCTTCGCGGTGCAAGTGCCTGACTGTAGAGCATGCCGGGCCGCGGTGGCGGGCCATGGCCGCAGGTGCAGGTGTGTTGGCCGCAGATGCAGGTGGGCATCTGGGCGGCAGTGGCTGTTAGGGCGTAGCGTTCGGTAGCAGCGCGCCCCAGACTGGGGTGGCATCGGCAGGGGCGGCCGGCTGAAGCTCGATGGGCCCCCAGCTGCTTTCGCAGTGCGTCACCGCCCACTGGCTGGGGCGGAAGCGCGCGGCGGGGCCGTCGGGCTCGGGTTGGCCGAACTCGGCCTCGATGTCGTAGTCGATCAGCGGTCGGTGGAACCAGGCGTATTCGCCCTGCTGGCAGTCCAGATGGGGTCGGTCCGGGTCTGGGACCCAGGCGCCATACCCATCGCCAGCCTGGCGGTCGAAGTGGGCGACGGGGCGAATTTGCTGGTCGTGCGCCAGCTCCAACCGGGTGGGGTTGGTCTCCATTGCCGTGGCCCAGGCGCCGGCCACCTGCACCGGGTGGGGGAAGCGCACGGCCCGCAAGCCGCGCAAGCTCAGCGGTCGTTGGGGTTCCCCGTTGTCAAACGGGTCATAGCGGTCGATCAGGCTGCCCTGGGGGATCCGCAGCTCGCCATACTGAAAGTCCTGCGGCAGCACGAAGTGCTGGCGGCTGTGGCGGGAGCGGTGCTGCTGCTCCAGCGTCTGCTGGATCTGCCAGATGTGCTGTACCAATACCAGCCCCCAGAGGCAGCCAACCGTTGCCAGCACCGACAGCGCCACGATCCCCGCCCGCCAGAAGCGGGGGCGCTGCGCAGCGGGCAGGTGGCGGTGGCGCCATCCCCACCGCAGGCGGTACAGCAGCAAGCCGGCGCCCAGCGCCGCAGCCACCCACGGGGCCAGCAGGAGCAGCAGTTGGGGCCAGGAAAACAAAGGGCCGGGAATCATCGATCGGGGAGTGGGCAGTGCAGGCGGCGATGCCCCAACTGTAGCGATGGTTGCCAGGCGTGCCGCGTGGGCGCAGGCATGGGCCTGCGTATAGTCGGCGGCAGCTCGGTGGCCGGCTTTGAATCAAAAATGCCTGTTGCCCTCTGTTTACCTGTGTTTAAAGCTACTTTTTTTGATATGGAACACCGCCACCCAGGCGCTCACCGCGTCGATATCGTCGTCTACCCCGGCTTCAAGGCGCTGGAGGCCATCGGCCCGATGTCGGTCTTTGAGTACGCCAACGTGCACCTGCGTGCCAAGGGGCTGGCCGATGGCTATGCCCTGCGCGTGGTGGCCGCGCAGCGCGGGCTGGTGCGCTCGGACACGCTGATGGCGCTGGAGGCCACGCACACCCTGGCCGATGTGGAGCAGGACACGGGCTGCACCGTGCTGCTGGTGGGCGCGCGCCACATCGCCACGGTGCTGCAGGCCAGCGCGCCGCTGGTGGACTGGGTGGGGCGTGTGGCGCCCCAGGTGGCACGCACCATTGCGTTGTGCAGCGGCAGCTTCTTCCTGGCCGAGGCCGGGCAGCTCAACGGCCGCCGCGCGGCCACGCACTGGAGCGTGGCGCAGGAGCTGCAGCGCCGCCACCCCCAGGTGCGGGTGGATGCCGATGCCATCTATGTGCGCGAGGGGCCGTACTGGACCTCGGCCGGGGTCACGGCCGGGATCGATCTGGCCCTGGCCGTGGTGGAGCAGGACTTTGGCCACGCCCTGGCGCTGGAGGTGGCGCGCGATCTGGTGATGTACCTCAAGCGCCCCGGCGGGCAGTCGCAGTTCAGCGTGCAGCTGGCCAGCCAGGCCGTGCAGCACAGTGGTGTGCGCCTGGTCCAGCAGTGGGTGCTGGCGCATCTGGACCAGCCCATGCCGCAGGCGCTGCTGGCCGACAAAGCCGCCATGAGCGAGCGGCACTTTCGCCGCGTGTTCCAGCAGGAAACCGGCGTCACGCCCAGCGCCTTTGTCGAGAACGCACGCCTGGAAGGCGCCAAGCAGTTGCTGGAGACGCGTGGCGATCTGCCCCTGAAGACCGTGGCGGCCAAGGTGGGGCTGGGGTCGGAGCAGGCCCTGCGCCACCTGTTCCAGAAAAGGCTGGGCATCACGCCCGTGGCCTACCGCGAGCGCTTCGGGGATTAGGCTCCGGGCGCCCGGGGCTTGCGTGGTGCAGGCTCAGAGCGCGGGGGTGTTCCAGGACGCCAGCAGATCGGCCAGCTCGTCGGCGGCCGATGGTGGCGGGCTCTGTGCTGGCGCTGGGGTGGCCGCCGCCTGTGCCGGGGGGACTGCGGGCAGCGCCGAGGGCAGCAGCTGCTGCAGATCCAGCTGCGGGTTGACCAGCCACAGGCACATCACATAGGTGGCCGTGGCAATCGCCGGGTCACCGCGCTCCAGGCGGGCCATGGTCGGTTGGGAGATGCCCAGCTGCTGCGCCCACTGTGCCTGGGTTTCCCCGCGCGCCTTGCGGGTGGCGACGATCTGCTGGGCCACTTGCTCGATCTGCGACAGGATGAACGGCGGAAAGTCGGTGGGACAGGTGTTCTGGCGGGGCATGGAGGCCGATGGTAGTACCGTTCGTCGGGCGTTGGGGTAACTCTATGAATAATTTCACAGCAACCACTCGATCGGCAGCAGGCCCAGGAACCAGAGCGACAGGCGCTGGTGCCAGCGGCTCTGGGGCTCGGTGTCGTACACCGGCGCGGGATCGCCGACGCCGCTGTGCCAGCGCAGCTGTCCCTGCGCGTTCAGGCTGACGCGGTAGGCCAGGGCCGGGATGGTCTGGTCAAAGCTGTGGCTGATCTGCTGCGCCAGGCGCGGGCTTTCGATCATCAGGCCCATCTCGGTATTGAGCTGCAGCGAGCGCGGGTCGAAGTTGAAGGAGCCGACAAAGGCCCGCTGCCCGTCGACCGCGAAGGTCTTGGCATGCAGGCTGCTGCCGGAACTGCCCAGTGACGCCAACTGCAGGCGCAACCGGTCGCCGTCCTCGGCATAGTCCGGCGGTGCGCCGCGTTTCTCGTACAGCGCGATGCCGGCTTGCAGCAAGGGCTTGCGGTACTTGGCGTAGCCCGAGTGCACGATGGCCACGTCGGTCGCCTCCAGGGCGTTGGTCAGGATGCGCACGCGCAGGCCCTGGGCGCGCAGTTGGGCGAAGGCCTGCACCCCAGCGGCCGTGGGCACGAAGTAGGGCGACACCAGGTCCAGCGACTGCGTGGGTGTGCCGATGGCGCGGCGCAACTGCTCGCCGATGAGGGCGGTGCTCGGGGCCTGGCCCTGGATCTTCTCGGGCGGGTCGCTCACCAGGTGGGCCACGGCCCAGTCCATGGGCAATTGCGCCTGCAGCAGGTGCTGCACGAAGGGGGTGGCTTCCAGCGCCTGGCGGTAGTCCTGGGCTGCGGGCGACTGCACCAGCGCCTGGCCGCTGCGGCGCAAACCCTCGAGTGCCCCCGGGGCGACCGGGCGCACCACCTGGTCGACCGGGTAGGCGGCGACATGGTTCCAGTAGCGGTCGAAGTCCTGCTCGATGGCGAGCACGGCCGGGCCGATGGCCAACACGTCCAGGTCGGCAAACACGACGCCATCGGTGGCGCCGAAGTATTCGTTGCCGACATTGCGCCCGCCCACGATGCTGGCCTGCCCGTCCGCTGAGAACGACTTGTTGTGCATGCGCCGGTGGGTGCGGCGAAAGTCTGTGACATAGCCCAGGGGCTTGAGCCAGCCGCGCAGGGGCAAGGGATTGACCAGCCGCACTTCGGCGTTCGGGTGGCTGTGCAGGGCCTGCAGGGCGTCGTCCAGCCCGGTGGTGCCGCCGTCGTCCAGCAGCAGGCGCACGCGCACGCCGCGGTCGGCGGCCAGCAGCAGCTCGTGCAGCAGCAGCAGGCCGGTCTTGTCGTGGCGCCAGATGTAGTACTGCACATCCAGCGTGTGCTGGGCGGCGCGGGCCAGCAGGCTGCGGGCGGCGAAGGCTTCGCGCGGATCGCCCAGGGCGTAGACCCCGGAGTGCGTGGCCGGGGCCTGCGCCTGCTGCCGCAGGGCCGCATGGGCCTGGCCCAGGGCCGTCTGTGCGGACACGTCCGGGGCTATGGCCTGCGTGGCCTGGGGCGGCTGGATGGGGGCGGGCAGGCTGCAGGCGCCCAGCCCGCCCGCCAGCACGGCAGCCCCGAGCCACGGCAGGCGCCGGTGCTGGGGCGTGGTCTTGCTAAAAAACATAGCTTTCAACGCTGGCTGGACAAGCGCTACAGGCCAAAAAGGCTGGGACAACGGTGGGCTGCACCGGCATCAGTCGCCCATCACCACGCCTTCGCGGCGCGGATCGGCGCCGCCAAACCAGAAGCGCTTGCCGTGGGCTTCGCCGCGCGTGATGGCCTGCAGGCCGCTGGTCAGGTCCTGCTCCTTCACTTCGGCGCCGCGTGCCTGCAGGGCCTGCACGGTGGCGGCAGGGAAGCGCTTCGCCTCCAGCAAGGTCGGGCCGTTCAGGCTGCTGAAGTTGGGCAGGTTGATGGCCTGCTGCGGCGTCAGACCCCAGCCCAGCACGCCCTGCAGCGTCTTGGCCGTGTAGTGGATGATCTGCGCCCCGCCGGGGCTGCCGGCGCTCATGATGACCTGGCCCGTGGCCTTGTCGAAGACCAGGGTGGGGGCCATGGACGAGCGCGGGCGCTTGCCGGGCTGCACGCGGTTGGCAATCGGCTGGCCGTCGGCGGCCCGGGGGGCCATGCTGAAATCGGTCAGCTCGTTGTTGAGCAGAAAGCCCTGGACCATCTGGCGGCTGCCGAACTGGTCCTCGATGGTGGTGGTCATGGCCAGGGCGTTACCAAACGCATCGACGATGCTGATGTGGCTGGTGCCGTATTCGATCTGCTCGGGCATGGGCGCATGGCCGACCTTGAACTGGGCCGGGTTGCCGGGCTTGGCCACCTTCATGCTCTGCGCGCCGATCAGGCGGGCGCGCTCCTGCAGGTAGCGGTGGTCCAGCAGGCTGTGCCAGCTGCCGCCCGGGGGCTGGACGAAGTCGGGGTCGGCCACGTACAGGGCGCGGTCGGCAAAGGCCAGGCGTGCGGCCTCGGTGTAGTAGTGCAGCCAGTCGGCGCTGGGCAGGCCGTCACTGCCCAGCGGCATGCGCGCGGCGGGCGTGTGGCCCAGGATGCCCAGGATCTGACCCACGGCGATGGCACCCGAACTGGGTGGCGGAAAGCCGCAGAGGATGTAGCTGCGTGCGGCACCACCGGGCGTGCTGGCGGGCAGGTTCCAGTCGTGGCACAGGGCCTGGCGCTTCTTGGGCTGGTAGCCGGCCAGGTCCTGCAGCGACAGCACGCCGGGGTTGGTGGGGTGGTTGCGCACCTTGTCGACGATGGCCTGGGCCACGGGCCCTTCGTGCAGCGCCTGGCTGCCGTGCTGGGCGATGGCGCGCAGCACCTGGGCGTATGCGGGGTTCTTCAGCAGCGTGCCCACAGGCAGGGGCTGGCCGTCGGCGCCATAGAAGTAGGCGCGCGCGACGGGGTCGCTGGGCAGGAATTTCTCGCTGCGCAGCAGCGTGTGCAGGCGCGGGCTGACCTTGAAGCCCTGCTCGGCCAGCTGGATGGCCGGTTGCAGCAGGCTGGCCCAGGGCAGCTTGCCGTGTTCCCGGTGGGCCAGCTCCAGCATGCGCACAGCGCCGGGTGTGCCCACCGAGCGGCCGCCGACGACGGCATCGTGGAAGGCCATGGGCTGGCCGTCGGCCTTCAGGAACAGGTTTTCGGTGGCGGCGGCCGGGGCGGTCTCGCGCCCGTCATAGGCCAGCACTTGGGTGCCGGCGGCGTGCAGCAGGAAAGCGCCGCCGCCGATGCCGCTGGACTGGGGCTCGACCAGGCCCAGCACCATTTGCACGGCAATTGCGGCATCGATGGCGCTGCCGCCGGCCTTGAGCACCTGGTAGCCGGCATCGGTGGCCAGCGGGTTGGCGGCGGCAACGGCGAATTGCTCGGTGGCCCAGCCGGGTTTCTCGGTGTAGCCGGAGCTGCCTTCGGGTTGTGCGGGGATCTGGTAGTTCAGCCCTGCGGTCGGGCGGGTGGGGGTGCCGCAGCCTGCCAGCAAGGCCGTCAAAACGACAGCGCCCAGCACAGGGGCTGGGCGCAGGGTGTTGGGGGTGCGGGCGAGAGCAGGTGCGTGCATGGGGCGGTCTCCTGGGGTCCGTGAAAAAACCCCAGTGTGCCCCAAGCCCGCGTGCCACCGCGTAGGCAGTTTCAGCTAGTTCAATGGATGAACTTGATGAAGGCCTGGATCAGGAAGGCGTTGATGATGTCGATGAAGAAGGCCCCCACCAGCGGCACGATCAGGAAGGCCTTGTGCGAAGGGCCGTACTGGTTGGTGATGGCCTGCATATTGGCCACGGCCGTGGGCGTGGCCCCCATGCCGAAGCCGCAGTGGCCGGCGGCCAGCACGGCGGCATCGTAGTTCTTGCCCATGATGCGGAAGGTGACGAAGGTGGCATACAGCGCCATGACCACGGTCTGTGCGGCCAGGATGACCATCAGGGGGGCGGCCAGATCGGTCAGCTCCCACAGCTTCAGCGACAGCAGGGCAATCGCCAGATAGATCGACAGCGCGGCGTTGCCGAACACGTCGATGGCGCGGTCAAACACCTTGAAGCCAAAGATGTAATCCAGCGAGTTGCGGATGATGACGCCACCGCCCAGTGCCCAGACGAAAGTGGGCAGCTGGATGGCCGTGCCCTTGGTCACGCCAGTCATGAATTCGGCAAACGCCAGGCAGCCGGCAAACAGGGCCAGGGTCTCGATGGCGGCGTCGGCCGTGATCAGGCGTGGGGTCTTGTTGGGCGATTCGAAGTTGGCCACCAGGCTGTGTTCGGACACGGCCGGGGTTTCTTCGCTCAGCTGTTCGGCATCGCTGCGGGACTTGGCCAGCCGGTGCTGGGTAACCAGGCGCTTGGCCAAGGGGCCGCCCAAAATTCCGCCGATCACCAGGCCGAAGGTGGCGCAGGCCATGCCCAGGGTGGTGGCGCCGTTCAGGCCGTACTGGTTTTGCAGCACCGAGCCCCAGGCGCCGGCGGTGCCGTGGCCGCCGATCAGGGTGATGGAGCCGGCCACCAGACCGATCAGCGGGTCCAGACCCAGTGCGCTGGCCAGGCCAACGCCGACGGCGTTCTGCACCAGGATGAAGGCGGCGATCACGCCCAGAAACAGCACCAAGCCCGAGCCCCCCTCGCGCAGCTTGGCGAAATTGGCGCTCAGGCCAATCGAGGAAAAGAACACCAGCATGAACGCGGTCTGCAGGCTGCTTTCGAAGCCGAATGTCCAGCCCAGGGTGAGGTGCAGCACATAGATCACGGCGGCGACCACCAGGCCGCCGGCCACGGGTTCCGGAATGTTGAAGTCACGCAGGAAGCGGATGCGCGAGACCAGGAGCTTGCCCAGCAGCAGCACCAGCACGGCGAGGATGAGCGTGTAATACGCACTGAAATTCACATGCATCAAGGGTCCTCTTTCACAAGAAGCGGCAAAGCGATGGTCCATGTCCGGCCGCAGCAGGGGCATGGCCAAAAGCGCTTAAGTTGGTCGGTCAAAGACGTGTGAGAGCCAGTCATGCGTAATGCATATATCTGCAGCTATCAAGTGGATAGCTGGAGGCGCATAGGAATAAAGCGCTATCTGGCGAGTGTCTTTGAATATTTTGAAAAGCCAGTTATGACTTTTCGAGATGTGACTGTCCCGCCGCAAGGGGAGGGACGTCCTGCGCGCGGACTATGCACCAAGATGTGCGTTAGCGCTTGCTGATGGCGGGTTTTCCCTCTTGTATTCTGGGAATGCGATGGGAGCTATCTGCGAAATGTGATAGCAGTCTTGTGCCAGACGCCGCGGCGCTGCGTGGCCCATGGGCTGTGGATCGCACAGGTGCAGGCTGTGCGCCGCAGTGGGTGCTGGCGGACGCTGCGCACCATGGTGGTGCAATGCCATGCCGCGGTTGGGGCTGAAGGCGGCACGCGGCACGCCTTCGCCTGTGGCGCCTAAGACAGTGCCACGCGGGCCCGCCCCATGCGCTGGGCCTGTTCGCAGGTCTGGGTGGCTCGTGCCAGGGCTTCGGCCGGGGTCTCGGAGCTGCGCACGGCGATCAGCCCGGCGCTGAAGCTCAGCCCCAGCTTGTGCTCGGCATGCAGCAGCGGGCGCTGCGCCAGCTCGGTCTGCAGGCGTGCCAGCGCCTGGGCGGCATCACCAGGGTCGGTGGCCGGAAAGACGATGGCGAACTGCAGGTCGTTCACCCGCCCCAGGGCATCCTGCGGGCGCAGGGTGCTGCGCACCAGCCGCGCCACATGGGTCAGCGCAGCCAACTCGGCCGGCGGCAAGTCCTGGCTGGGCAGGTCCGTGGCCGCCAGCGGGTCCAGCTGCAGCGTGGCCAGGCTGACATGCTGCGCATGGCGCTGGGTGCGGGCCACTTCCGCCTGCAGGGTTTCCTGCAGGCCCTGCAGGTTCAGGGCGCCCGTCAGCGGGTCGTGGCGGGTGCTGCTCTCGAACTGGGTCAGGATATCGGTCAGCTCGGCAATCTTGCGCTCCTGGGCCAGGGCCTGGGCGCGCAGATCTTCCAACTGGGCCTGGGCCATGCGGTTTTCGGTGGCCAGGGCATGGCCGGACTGGACCACGGATTCCAGCACCTGCGCCAGGCTGCCCAGGTCCTGGGTCTGCTGGATCTGCTGGGCGCATTCCTGCAAGGCCTCGGCGTGGGTGGCGCTGAGCTTGCCCAGGCTGGCCAGTTGGCTGGTGTGTTCGCCCAGCAGCTGCTTGAGCTGCTGGTAGGCGTCGTTGCGGGCGCCTTCGATCTGTAGGTGGCGGAACAGCAGGTTCTTCAGGTGCGTCTGCATCGTGTCGAGCTGTGCCAGGGACCAGGGCTGTTGCATGGCGCTCGTCAGCGCCTGGGCCTGTTGCTGCAGGGCCTGGTCCTGCGCGGCGATGGCAGAAATGTGCTCGGCCACCATGCGCAGCATGGCCAACATGCTCTGCCGGCGCTGCGCCTGGTCTTCGGCGGTGAAGGACAGCCGGTAGCTGTAGTTGTGCAGCATTTGCTCCAGTGCGGGCAGCGGCGGCGGTGCGGTGCGCAAAAAAGTGGCCAGCTGGTCGGTCAGCTCGTGCATGCGCTGGTCTTCATCGCCCAGCACGGCCAGGGTGCTTTCCATCATGCGCGCCATCTGGTCGGCCAGGGCCGGGGGCAGGACGTGCACGGTCTCGGTCACGGGGCCGGGCGGGGGCAGCAAGGTGGAATTGCCCAGGTCCAGCTTGGCGAAGCTGGCAATGGCGCTTTGCAGGCCGGTCCAGTCTTCGGCCTCCACCGCTGCGGCAAACTCGTGGGTGATGCGTTTTTGCGCCGGGGTCTGGGTGGGCAAAATGCTGGCGATGCGGCGCAGCGGTGGCTTGGGGAAGGGCAGCTTGGGCAGCAGGCCGGCGACTTCTTCGTAGATGGCCTGGTAATTTTCCGGCGTGGGGGGCAGCCGGCGCGAAGCCAGCAGCTTCAAGGTGTCGCGTGCAATTTCAGCGGGTGAGAGGGCGGCCACAGCAATGCCTTCTAGTTATGGGGGGGGGGGATTTCGGGAGTGTGCCGAATTTCGGGGCAGTCGCGCGGCCCAGAGGGTGCGTAAGTGTGCCCTCATACTCCGCTGGAGATTGTCTGGATGCCACCTACAATCGGTGTAATCTGTTTAGAGCCCATGAAGATTCTCATTTCCAACGACGACGGTTATCAGGCACCCGGCATCGTCGCGCTGCACGCTGCCTTGACTTCCATTGAGGGGGTGGAAGCCGAGGTCGTCGCCCCCGAGCACAACAACAGCGCCAAGTCGAATGCGCTGACACTGCATTCTCCGCTGTACGTGCACCGTGGTGCGAATGGTTTTCGCTATGTCAACGGAACCCCCGCGGATTGCGTGCACATCGCCATGACCGGCTTGCTGGGCTACCGCCCGGACCTGGTGGTCTCCGGCATCAACAACGGCGCCAACATGGGCGACGACACCATCTACTCCGGCACCGTGGGCGCCGCGATGGAGGGCTACCTGTTTGGCGTGCCCGCCATTGCCTTCTCCCAGGTGCAACGCGACTGGGTCGAGCTGCAGGCGGCCGCGCAGAAGGCCAAGCAGATCGTGCAGCAGATGCTGCAGCAGCAACTGGTGGGCCAGGCCCCCTGGCTGCTCAACGTGAATATTCCCAATCTGCCGCTGGAGCAGATGGGGGGCGTCAAGCTGTGTCGCCTGGGGCGCCGCCATTCGGCCGAGCCCGTGATCACCCAGGTCAGTCCGCGCGGAGAGACCATGTACTGGATCGGCAGCGCAGGCGCGGCCAAGGACGATGCGGAGGGGACGGATTTCCATGCCACCGCCCAGGGCCATGTGTCCATGACGCCGCTGAAGGTGGACCTGACAGACCACGAACATTTGGTCTATTGGGCGCAGACGGCCTCCCGCCTGGATGGCAGCGCAGGTGCGAGGGCCGCGGCATGAACCAACCCAAGCGACCCGGTTTTCCGGCATGGATTGCGTCCTCCGCGGCGCCCAAACCTGCAGCAGGTGCGCGCACGCCCGTAGCGGCCGGCACCGCCCAGCGCCCGGCGATGGCGCCCGTGGGGTGGGGGCTGGATTCGGTGGCCGTGCGCATGCGCATGGTGCAGCGGTTGGCGGCCTCGGGCATTCAGTCGCAGGCGGTGCTGTCTGCCATGGGCGGCGTGGAGCGGCACCTGTTTGTGGACAGTGCCCTGGTGAACCAGGCTTACGAAGACACCAGCTTGCCAATCGGCTTGCAGCAGACCATCTCCAAGCCCAGCGTGGTGGCCCGCATGATCGAGCTGCTGGAGGGCGCCGAGTGCGCGCGTGCTCCCGGAGGCTTGGGGCGGGTGCTGGAAATCGGTACCGGCTGCGGCTACCAGGCTGCGGTGCTGGGGCGCGTGGCGCGCGAGGTGTATTCCATCGAGCGGCTGCGCGGCCTGCATGAAAAAGCGCGGAACAATTTGCGGCCGCTGCGACTCAGGAATGTGCACCTCTTGTTTGGTGACGGAATGCAAGGGTATGCGCAAGGTGCGCCCTACGCGGGCATCATTGCGGCCGCGGGTGGCGATGCCGTCCCCCAGGCATGGCTGGATCAGCTGGCTGTGGGAGGGCGTCTGGTTGCGCCCATGGTGAGAAATGCCGGTCAGCAGGTGCTGCTGGTGATCGATAAAACGTTGCACGGGTTTACGGAATCCGTGCTCGAGGCAGTGCACTTTGTCCCCCTAAAATCGGGGATTGCCTGAAAGGGAAATGAATATGTTGTTATCGCGAGGTCTTGGTTCTTGGGGTGCGGTCTTGGTGGTTGGCGGATTGCTGGTGGGGTGCGCTCAGGTGAACAAGGCTCCGGTGGAAGACCGTGGTGGCTGGGGCGGTGGGTCCGCTGCGCGCGTTGACCCTGCCACGCTGCCTGGTGCAGAGAATGCGGGCAAGCCGGGTTACTACACGGTGCAGCCTGGTGATACCTTGATCCGGATCGGCCTGGAGCACGGCCAAAGCTGGAAGGACATTGCGCGCTGGAGCAATCTGTCCAATCCCGACCTGATCGAAGTGGGGCAGGTGGTGCGCGTGGTGCCGCCAGGGGGCGCGGATGGCGAAGGTGCCCGCCCCGTGGCCAGCACCAAGGTGCAGGCTACGCCCTTGCCGCCGGCCGGCAGCTCGGGCAGCGCAGCGCCCGCACCTGCGCCAACGCCCACACCCGTGGCGACCCCACCGTCCGACGCGGCGAAGAATGGTTCGGCGGGTGGCGATGCCAGCGGTTTGGGCTTCATCTGGCCCGCTGCGGGTCCGGTGATTGCCGGCTTCAACGAGTCGACCAACAAGGGGGTGGATATTGCCGGCAAGGCTGGCGATCCCGTGATGGCCGCCGCCGATGGCCGCGTGGTGTATTCGGGGGCCGGCCTGCGCGGCTATGGGCACCTGATCATCCTCAAGCACAACAACACCTACCTGACGGCCTACGCCCACAACCAGAAGCTGCTGGTCAAGGAAGACCAGAATGTGAAGAAGGGGCAGAAGATTGCGGAGATGGGCAACAGCGATGCCGACCGCGTCAAGCTGCACTTCGAGGTACGCCGTCAAGGCAAGCCGGTCGACCCTTCGCGCTATCTGCCCGCACGTTGATGCGTGGCCGGAGGTCTGTCGGATCTCTGGTGCAAATGCCCGGTGCAACCCGCACCGGGCATTTTTGTTTTGACATCTTTTGACCCAGGAGCTGGTGTGAGTGAAACGTCCTTGCCCCCCGATCATGACCTGTCCGTTGAGGACGATGCCGCCGACGTGGAGGTCGCGACGACGGAGGTGGAGCTGCGCGTGCTGCAGGTGACCCTGGAGCAGCACGGCAGCCGGCTGGACAAGGCGCTGGTGGACCTGGTGCCGGAGTTCTCGCGCAGCTACCTGCAGCAGTTGCTGGCGCAGGAGGCCGTGCAGGTCAACGACCGCCGGGTGACCAAGGCCTCGCACAAGGTCAAGCTGGGTGATGTGTTGGCGGTGGAGATGCGTCCTACGGCGCAAAGCCAGTCCTTCCGGGCGGAGGCGATGGCGCTGGACGTTGTCTACGAGGATGAGCACCTGCTGGTGGTCAACAAGCCGGCCGGCCTGGTGGTCCACCCGGCGCCAGGGAACTGGAGCGGCACCTTGCTGAACGGTTTGCTGGCCCACCATGCCGGAGCAGCGGCCGTGCCGCGCGCCGGCATCGTGCACCGTCTGGACAAAGACACCAGCGGCCTGATGGTCGTGGCCAAGACGCGAGCCACCATGGACGCTTTGGTGGCCTTGATTGCGCGCCGCGACGTCAGCCGACGCTATCTGGCCCTGGCGCACAAGCGCTGGAGCGGTCCGGAGCTGCAGGCGGTGAATGCCCCGATCGGGCGCGATCCGCGCAACCGCCTGCGCATGGCGGTGGTGGATCTGGCGCAGCATGCCGGCAAGGAAGCGCGTACCGACATCACCTGCTGGGATACGACGCAGGCGCATTGCCTGGTGCATTGCAAGCTGCACACCGGGCGCACCCACCAGATCCGTGTGCACATGCTTTCCTTGGGGCACCCCTTGGTGGCCGATGCCTTGTACGGGGGCGCGCAGGCCGGTGGCATGTTGCGGCAGGCACTGCATGCGTTTCGCCTGTCATTCGCCCATCCGGTCACGGGCGCGAGCCTGGAGCTGGCGGCCGAGCCGCCTGCGGATTTCCTGCGGGCCATCGAAGAATTGGGTCTGCGCTACAATCCGTCCTGATTCTGAAGCTGGGCGCCTGGTGGGTGCCCCTGCGATTGTTGGTGCACTTGCCCGTGAGGGTCCGGTCCATCTGTCTGCCATCCCCCTCTTTTGATGAGGCTATCCCGCGCTTGAACCATGCATACGGTTGACGCCAAACGGGTTCTGGAAACCGCTTTGATCTGTGCGCAGCAGCCTTTGCCGCTGCGGGATCTGCGCGCGCTGTTCGACGGCAACTTGGGGGCGGACACCCTCAAGGACTTGTTGCTGGGCCTGCAGCAGGAGTGGGTGGGGCGTGGGGTGGAACTGGTGCAGGTGGCCTCGGGTTGGCGCTTTCAAAGCCGCCCGGAAATGCGGGCCTTCCTCGACAAGCTGCACCCCGAGAAGCCACCGCGCTACAGCCGTGCTGTGCTGGAGACTCTGGCCATCATCGCCTACCGTCAACCCGTGACACGTGGTGATATCGAAGACATTCGCGGCGTGACGGTCAACAGCCTGATCATCAAACAGCTGGAAGACCGTGGGTGGGTGGAAGAGATCGGTCACCGGGAAACGGTGGGGCGTCCCGCCTTGCTCGCCACGACGCGCCAGTTTCTGGATGATCTGGGGCTGAAGTCGCTCGACGAGCTGCCCATGCTGGATGAGCCGGAGGCCCAGGCCACCTTGTTCTCGGCCCTGGATGCAGAGGCGGGCGACGCCGTGGTGGCGCAAGATCCTGCCGTACCTGCGGACACCGCACCCGACGATCTGTTTGCCGAACCTGCGTTGCCCATGGACCAGGTGTTTGTTCCGGTGGAAGCGCCGGCTGCCGTGGATACGGTGGATACCGGCGAGGCCGATCCCGTCTGACCCTGGGGCAAGCTGCCTCGTATTGAATGCAAGCGTCGTGCCGATAGAAATGGGCGGGCGCAGAAATGGAAATCATGACTAAAGAACACAAGCCCGCTCGCCGTGCGCCACGCAGCACCGAGCGCAAGCAGCAGATGGACCGCGCGTCCACGCCCGAAGTGGCAAACGCCCCTCAATCCGCGTTGACGGATGTCTCGAATGCCGAGTCTGGCTACGATTTTGCAGCCGTGATTGCCGGGGAGCTGGATGCGGCCGAGACGCAGCCCGAGTCCAGCACGGTCAAACGCGTGCTCAAGCCCGAGGTGGAATCGCCGAAGCTGCACAAGGTGCTGGCGCAGGCCGGCCTGGGCTCGCGCCTGGAGATGGAGCGCATGATTGTCGAGGGGCGCATCACCGTCAACAGCGAGCCGGCCCACGTGGGGCAGCGCATCCAGCTGGGTGACAGCATCAAGGTGGACGGCAAACCCATCAAGGTGCGCATCGATCCACCGGCTGTGCGCGTGCTGGCCTACCACAAGCCGGCTGGCGAAGTGGTGACGCTGGATGATCCGCAAAACCGCCCCACCGTGTTTCGTCGCCTGCCCAAGCTGCACAACGGCAAGTGGCAGTCGGTCGGTCGCCTGGACTTGAACACCGAAGGCCTGTTGCTGTTCACCAGCTCCGGCACCCTGGCCAATAACCTGATGCATCCTCGCTTCGGTCTGGAGCGCGAGTACGCCGTGCGCGTGCTGGGTGCGTTGACCAAGGAAGAAAAGCAGCTGCTGACCAGTGGTGTGCAGCTGGAAGACGGTGAGGCCGCCTTCGGTTCCATCGAGGATGGCGGGGGCGAGGGTGCCAATGTCTGGTACCGCGTGACCATCTCCGAAGGCCGTAACCGTGAAGTGCGTCGCATGTTCGAAGCGGTGGGGCGTGCTGTCAGCCGCCTGATCCGTATCCGCTACGGCGCCATGCAGCTGCCCCGCGGCCTGCGCCGTGGCGCCTGGATGGAGCTGGACGAGCAGGACGTGCAGGCCTTGATCCAGGCGACCGGCGTGTCCATGGCCAAGCCGCGCAAGCCTGTGCCGCAGGGCAATGCGCGTCGCGAGTCGGACCGTGCCGGTTCACGTGCCAAGGCACGGGTGACAGCCGCTGCAGAGGCGCGCGAGCTGCGTGCGCGGCGCAAGGCCAAGTCCGCGCCCAAGCGGACCAGCAACAACGACTACCAATTGCCGTCCGTTCAGCCAGATCCGTTGAAGACCTCGGTCGGCTACATCGGTCACGACAGCCTAGCGCGTGCCCGCGCACAGGCGAAGCGCAAACCTGGCGCGCGGCGCGGCGGGCGCTGATTGGCTGGCCTAGGTCAGCGCTTTCTAGGGTTGCCACTGGCCCGCTAGAATCAAGGGTTTTGCCGATACGGCAAAAAATCATTCCATTTTCACTAGGAAAACCAAATGGCTATCGAACGCACCCTCTCCATCATCAAGCCTGACGCCGTTGCCAAGAACGTGATCGGCCAAATCTACAGCCGTTTCGAAGGCGCTGGCCTGAAGATCGCCGCTGCCAAGCTGGTGCACCTGTCGCGCGCTGACGCCGAGCAGTTCTACGCTGTGCACGCTGCCCGTCCTTTCTTCAAAGACCTGGTGGACTTCATGATCTCCGGCCCCGTGATGATCCAAGTGCTGGAAGGTGAAAACGCCATCCTGAAGAACCGCGAACTGATGGGCGCCACCGACCCCAAGAAGGCTGAAGCCGGCACCATCCGCGCTGACTTCGCTGACAGCATCGACGCCAACGCCGTGCACGGTTCGGACGCCGCTGAAACTGCTGCTGTCGAAGTGGCTTTCTTCTTCCCTGGCATGAACGTCTACGCACGTTAATACCATGTCTCCCATGCTGGCCGTGCTTGCTGTAACGGCGGCACCCCTGCATGGGAGTGCCGCCCTGTAAGTGGTCCAGGTACTGCATATGACCACGAATCTTTTGAATTTCGACCTCCAGGGGCTGACCGCATATTGCGAGTCGCTGGGGGAAAAACGTTTTCGAGCCACGCAGCTGTTCCGCTGGATCCACCAGCGCGGTGCCAGCGACTTCGACCAGATGACCGATCTGGCCAAGTCCCTGCGCGAAAAACTCAAGGGCAACGCCTGCATTGAAGGCCTGTCCGTCATCACCCAGCACGAATCGCAGGATGGCACCATCAAGTGGCTGTTCGATGTGGGCGATGGCAATGCGGTGGAGTCGGTCTTCATCCCCGAGGATGATCGCGGCACGCTGTGCGTGTCGTCCCAGGCCGGTTGCGCCGTGGGCTGCCGTTTTTGCTCCACCGGCCACCAAGGCTTCAGCCGCAACCTGACCACGGGTGAAATCCTCGCCCAGCTGTGGTTCGCCGAGCATTTGCTGCGCAAGCACCTCCAGACCGAAGAACGCGTCATCACCAATGTGGTGATGATGGGCATGGGCGAGCCCCTGCAGAACTACACGGCCCTGGTCCCCGCGCTGCGCACCATGCTGGATGACCATGCCTACGGCCTGTCGCGCCGACGTGTGACCGTGTCGACGTCGGGCGTGGTGCCGATGATGGACCGCCTGGCACAGGACTGTGCCGTGGCACTGGCGGTGTCGCTGCACGCGCCCAACGATCCCTTGCGCGAGAACCTGGTGCCCTTGAACAAGAAGTACCCGCTGGACGAGCTGATGCAGGCCTGCGTGCGCTATCTGGAATTTGCGCCGCGCGATTTCATCACCTTCGAGTACTGCATGCTGGACGGCGTCAACGACCAGCCGGAGCATGCCCAGCAATTGATCGATCTGGTGCGCAAATACAGCCACCAAGGCAAGCCCTGGTGCAAGCTGAACCTGATCCCGTTCAACCCCTTCCCGGCCTCTGGGCTGTTGCGGTCCCCGAATGCGGCGGTGGCGGCCTTTGCCAAGGCGCTCAGCGATGCGGGCATCGTGACGACGGTGCGCAAAACCCGCGGGGACGATATCGATGCCGCCTGCGGGCAGCTGGCTGGCGATGTCAAGGACAGGACCCGGGCTGCGGAGCGCATGGCAAAGCAACGTACCATACCGCTGACACCCATTTCGTAACCGTTTCTTGACCGCAAGGATGTGCATGCCAGCCCCATTCATTCCCATGAAGCAGATATTCAGCAAGGCCTATCTGGGCGTGGGGGTGGTGGCAGCATGTATCTTGGCCGGGTGTGTGTCCACGCCGGCGGCCGTCAAGCCGGAGGCCATTCCCGGGTCTGCCGCCGAAACAGAGGTGCACCGCCTGGCCAAGACGCGCTTGCAACTGGCGGCCTTGCACTTTGAGGAAGGCCGCGCCGAAGTGGCGCTGGGCGAAATTGCCCAGGCGCTGCAGGCCTACCCCCGTTACGTCGATGCCTTCAACCTGCAAGGCTGGATCTACCTGAGCCTGCAGGACTACAAGAACGCGCACCAGAGCTTTGTGCAGGCCCTGGCCCTGCGTCCCGGCGATGCCGACAGCCTGTACAACCTGGGCTGGGTGCAGTGCCTGCAAAAGCAATTCACGGTGGCCGATGGTAATTTCGATGCGGCCTTGGGTGCGCCGCGCGCCAGCGGCCAATCGGTGGCACGCATCTGGCTAGCCAAGGGGGTGTGCCTGCGCCAAGCTGGTCAGATCGACAAGGCCTTGCAGGCGCTGGAAAAAGCCAACGAAATCGAGCCGGGCAGCCCTGCGGTTGCCTACAATTTTGCCGATGCCCTGCTGGCGCAGGGCGAGGCCGAGCGTGCGCGCTTCTATGTGCGCCGCATCAACAATGGGCAATGGGCATCGGCGCAGTCGCTGTGGCTGGGCATCAAGGTGGAGCGCAGCCTGGGGGACCGGGTGGCGATGCGGCAATTGGCGGATCAATTACATAAGCGATTCCCTGACTCCAAGGAATGGCAACGGTTTGAGCGGGGAGCGTTTGATGACTGAGGTGGTGGATGTGAGCAACGCAGAGCAACAAGTTGGTGGCGGCACGGGCACGCTGCCCAGCAGCAGTGCGGGGCAGATGCTGCGCCAGGCGCGTGAGCAGCGACAGGTGTCGCTGCAATCCTTGGCGGGCGCACTCAAGGTGCCGGCACACAAGCTGCAGGCCCTGGAGGAAGACCGCTGGGACTTGCTCACGGATTCGGTGTTCACGCGTTCGCTGGCGCTGAGCGTGTGCCGCGTGCTGCAGATTCCTTCGGCGCCGGTGATGGCCGGGCTGCCCAAGCACGAGGCGGCCAAGCTGGCGTCCAACCCCGAGGGCATCAACACGCCGTTCAAGGAAAAGACGCTGCGCTCCCTGATGTCGCCCACGCAGGACAGCGGCTCCGGCAGTGCGGTGAAACTGGGGATCGCCGTGCTGATTGCCGCCATCGGTGGCGCCGGCCTGTATTTCCTGCCGCAGTGGCAGGAAGCCCAGGACGCGGCCGGCGGCGAGACCCATCTGAGCGAAGCCGCTCCCGCGGAGCCGCTGTTCATGCCTGCCCCCGAAGCCGCAGCACCTGCAGCCACCGAGGCGGCACCTGCTGCGGAGGCGGCCCCCGCCGTGGCGGAAAAGGCCGTGGCCCCTTCGGCTGCTGCGCCAGCCGCCCCTGCACCCAGCAGCGCCGCCGAGCCTGCCGCGGCACCTGTGGCCACCCCTGCCATGCCGGCTGCGACAGCCGCTGCCGCCGCAGCTCCGGCGGCAAATGGCATGCAACTGCGTTTCACCGCGAATGCCGAGAGCTGGGTACAGGTGCGCGATGCGCAGCAGCGCGTGGTGATGGAAAAGATTTTGAAGTCTGGCGATGTGTTTGAGGACACGGCCGCCGGACGGCCTCTGCACGTGGTGGTGGGCAATGCCGGCGCCACCACCTTGCAGATTGATGGCGCTGCATTCGATCTGGCCGCTGCGGCCAAGAACAATGTGGCCCGGTTCGAGGTGAAGTAACAAGTGTCTGACAACACATTCCAGGCGTCGCCGATCGCGCTCGCTGCCCCGCTGCCCCGCCGCAGCCGCCAGGCCCGTGTGGTGTGGCGCAACAACGTGGTCACCGTGGGGGGCGATGCGCCCGTGCGCGTGCAGTCCATGACCAACACCGACACGGTGGATGCGGTGGAAACCGCCATCCAGGTGCGCCAGCTGGCACAGGCCGGCTCGGAGATGGTGCGTATCACGGTGAACACGCCCGAGGCCGCGGCCGCCGTGCCCTACATCCGCGAGCAGTTGGACCGCATGGGTGAGTACGTGCCGCTGGTGGGCGACTTTCACTACAACGGTCACCGCCTGCTGACCGATTACCCCGCCTGCGCCGAGGCGCTGTCCAAGTACCGCATCAATCCCGGCAACGTGGGCAAGGGCGAGAAGAAGGACAAGCAGTTCGGCCAGATGATCGAGATCGCTGCCAAGTACGACAAGGCGGTGCGCATCGGCGTGAACTGGGGCTCGCTGGACCAGGAAATCATGGCCGAGCTGATGGATGCCAACAGCCGGCGCGCCCAGCCCTGGGAAACGCGCCAGGTCATGTACGAGGCGCTGATCACCTCGGCCATCACCTCGGCCGAGCTGGCCCAGAGCATCGGGCTGAACCCTGACAACATCATCCTGTCCTGCAAGGTGAGCGGGGTGCAGGATCTGATTGCCGTGTACCGCGAGCTGGCACGCCGCTGCGACTACGCGCTGCACCTGGGCCTGACCGAAGCCGGCATGGGTACCAAGGGCACGGTGGCATCGACCGCCGCGCTGGCCGTGCTGCTGCAGGAAGGCATTGGCGACACCATCCGTGTCTCGCTCACGCCCCAGCCGGGCGAAGCGCGCACGCAGGAGGTGGTGGTGGCCTCGGAAATCCTGCAAAGCCTGGGCCTGCGCGTGTTCGTGCCCAGCGTGACGGCCTGCCCCGGTTGCGGCCGCACCACCAGCACCACCTTCCAGGAGCTGGCCAAGCAGATCGACGACTACCTGCGAGGCCAGATGCCGGTGTGGCGCATGAAGTACCCGGGCGTGGAGGCCATGAAGGTGGCCGTCATGGGCTGCATCGTCAATGGCCCGGGTGAGAGCAAGCATGCCGACATCGGCATCAGCCTGCCGGGCAACGGCGAGGCGCCCGCAGCGCCGGTGTTCATCGACGGCGAAAAAGCCATGACGCTGCGCGGGGAGGGGATCGCGCAGGAGTTCCAGGGCATCGTCGAGTCCTACGTGCAGCGCCGCTGGGGTGCGGGTGCTTGAATAAAACAATAGCTTTCAGCGCGCGTGTTTAAATACTTTCAACGATAAAAGTTTCTGAAAACCGCGCTGAACCAGCGCAAACAGCTCTTCTTTTTGAAGGGCTGTATTTTTGGTGAGATTTCTGAAGTGGCAAAGACCGACAAACTCTCCGCCGTCAAAGGCATGAACGACATCCTTCCCGGCGAGTCCGCCCGCTGGGAGTGGCTGGAAGCGCAAGTGCGCGATCTGATGGGGCGCTTTGCCTACCGCAACGTGCGCACGCCCATCGTCGAGCACACGCAGCTGTTTGTGCGCGGCATCGGCGAGGTGACGGACATTGTCGAGAAGGAGATGTACTCCTTCGAGGACAAACTCAACGGCGAGCGCCTGACGCTGCGCCCCGAAGGCACGGCCAGCCTGGTGCGTGCCACCATCGAGAACAACCTGCTGTACGACGGCGGCAAGCGCATGTGGTACATCGGCCCCATGTTCCGCCACGAGCGTCCGCAGCGTGGCCGCTACCGCCAGTTCCACCAGATCGGTGCCGAGGCCCTGGGCTTTGCCGGCCCCGACGTGGACGCCGAGCTGATCCTGCTGGCCGTGGCCCTGTGGAAGCGCCTGGGTCTGACCCAGTGGCGCCTGGAAATCAACAGCCTGGGCCAGCCCGAGGAGCGCAAGGCGCACCGCGAGGCGCTGATCGCCTACCTGGAGCAGCACACCGACGTCATGGACGAAGAGGCCAAGCGCCGCATGTACAGCAACCCGCTGCGCGTGCTGGACACCAAGAACCCGGCGATGCAGGAGATGGTGAACGCCGCGCCCAAGCTGCTGGACTACCTGGGCGAGGCCTCGCTGGCGCACTTTGACGGCCTGAAGGCCATCCTGGACGCCAACGGCGTGCCCTGGACGGTCAACCCCCGCTTGGTGCGCGGCCTGGACTACTACAACCTCAGCGTGTTCGAGTTCGTGACCGACCTGCTGGGTTCGCAAGGCACCATCTGTGCCGGCGGCCGTTACGACTACCTGATCGAGCAGGTCGGCGGCAAGCCGGCCCCCGCCGTGGGCTGGGCGCTGGGCGTGGAGCGCGTACTGGAGCTCGTCAAGGAACTGGGCACCGACATCCCCGAGCCTGGTCTGGACGTGTACGCCATCGTGCCCGATGCCGCCGCCATGCCCGTGGTGCTGCGCACCCTCACCCAGCTGCGCGATGCGGGCGTGCGCGCACAGATGCACACGGCTGGCGCCGAGGGCATGGGCTCGATGAAGTCGCAGTTCAAGAAAGCCGACGGATCGGGCGCGCGCTTTGCGCTGATCTTCGGTGCCGACGAGCTGGCGCAGGGCCTGGTGACCGTCAAATCGCTGCGCGATGGACAGGGCGCCCAGGTGCAGCAGCCGCTGGCGCAGGTGGTCGATTGGGCCGCCACCCTACAATCTCAGGCTTGAATCTCTTACAACACCCAGTATGGCAACGCATCTCGACCTCGAAGAACAAGAGCAACTTGATCAGATCAAGCACTTCTGGAACAAGTGGGGCACCCCCATCACCGGCGTGGCCGTGATCGTGATGGGCGGCTTTGCCGCCTGGAATGGCTGGCAGATGTGGCAGCAGCGCCAGGCGGTGCAGGCCTCCGCCCTGGCCGATGTGGTGGCGGTGGCCGTGGAAAGCGGCGACCAGGCCCGTGTTGCCCAGGCGTTCGATGCCGTGAAGGCCGACTACGCCGGCACGCTGCAGGCCGGGCACGCCGCCTTGCTGGTGGCCCAGTCCTCCGTGAAGGCGGGCAAGCTGCCCGAAGCCAAGTCGGCCCTGCAATGGGTGGTGGACCACACCAAGGACGAGGGCTACCAAGCCACGGCCAAGCTGCGTCTGGCCGCGGTGCTGATGGAAGAAAAGGACCTGGAGGCTGCCGCAGCCGTGCTGCGTGGCAGCTTCCCTGCCGAATTCAAGGGCCTGGCGGCCGATCGCCTGGGGGATGTGCTGCAGCAGCAGGGCAAGACCAGCGAAGCGATCACAGCCTACCAGGAAGCCTGGAAGCTGCTGGACCCGCAGGTGGACTACCGCGCGCTGGTGGGCTTCAAGCTGAATGCATTGGGGGTGGCAACCTCTGAATCCGGAATGGCGACTTTGACGGAGACCAACAAGTGAATCACAACGCGCAACGCGATCAAGGACGAGTTTGGGGAGTGACCGTGCAGCGCACGGTGGTGGCCATGGCCATGGTGACAGCCCTGGGTGGCTGCGCGTGGTTCGGTTCCGGCAGTGCACCCAAGCCCATGGACTTGGGTCCGAACGTGGTCAATTTGCCGGTGCGCCAGGCCTGGACGGTGCGCATTCCAGCGATCAAGGACGCCAATGTGCGGGCCCAGGTCCAGGGGCAGGACGTGATCGTGGCAGCGGCCGACGGTACGGTGGTCAGCATCAACGCCAGCAATGGCCGTGAAAGCTGGCGTGGCCAGGCCGGCAAGGCCTTGCAAACCGGCGTCGGCGCCGATGGCCGCCATGCGGCCGTGGTGACCACCGGCAACGAGCTGGTGGTGCTGGAGGGCGGCAACAAGCTGTGGAGCAAGCCGCTCAGCACCTCGGTCTTCACCGCCCCGCTGGTCGCGGGCCGTCGCATATTTGTGCTGGCGGCCGACCGTTCGGTGTCGGCCTTCGATGCGCAAAATGGTGCCCACCTGTGGACCCAGCGCCGGGAGGGCGAGCCCCTGGTGCTGCGCCAGCAGGGGGTGCTGATGCCCTATGGCAACACCTTGCTGGCCGGCCTGTCCGGCCGCCTGGTGGCCCTGAATCCGGATGATGGCCGCGTCGAGTGGGAAGCTCCGCTGGCATCGCCGCGCGGCACCAACGATGTGGAGCGCCTGGTGGACTTGGTCGGCCCAGCCAGCCGCGTTGGCAATGCCGTCTGCGCGCGCGCCTTCCAGGCGGCTGTGGGCTGCGTGGATGCGAATGTCGGTCGCACCGCATGGTCACAAACTGCCAAGGGAGCAGTGGGAATTGCAGCTGATGCAGAGTACGTGTTTGGTACGGAGAGCAACGGCATCCTGCAGGCCTGGAATCTGGCCGACGGCACCAAGCGCTGGTCGGTCGATCGCTTCCAGCACCGCAAGCTGTCCGCACCGCTGGTGCTGGGGCGTGCCGTGGTGATGGCCGATGAGACGGGCCTGGTGCACCTGGTGTCCAAGCAGGACGGCTCGCACCTGAACCGATTGAATACCGATGGAACCGGCGTGGCAGCAGCGCCGGTGGTGGCCGCCGATACCTTGGTGGTTGTGACACGCGGCGGCGGCATTTACGGCTTCCGCCCGGATTGACAAAAATTTTCGAATGAAGCCAGTTATTGCCCTTGTCGGGCGGCCCAATGTGGGCAAATCAACCTTGTTCAATCGACTGACCAAGTCGCGCGACGCCATCGTCGCCGACTTTGCCGGTCTGACACGCGATCGCCACTACGGCCAGGGTCGCCAGGGCAAGCACGAGTACATCGTGATCGACACGGGCGGTTTTGAGCCCGATGCCTCCAAGGGCATCTTCCGCGAAATGGCCAAGCAGACGCGCCAGGCCGTGGCAGAAGCCGACGTGGTGCTGTTTGTGGTCGATGCGCGCGACGGCCTGTCGGCCCAGGACCATGACATCGGCAACTACCTGCGTCGCCTGGGCAAGCCGTGTGTGCTGGTGGCCAACAAGGCCGAAGGCATGAAGGCGGGCACGCAGCTGGCGGAGTTCTATGAGCTGGGTCTGGGGGATGTCTACCCGGTGTCCGCTGCCCATGGGCAGGGCGTGCGCGGTCTGGTGGATCTGGCGCTGGGTTCCTTGAACCTGCCCGAGCCCGAAGAGGAAAGCATCGAGGACGTGGAAGCGCGTCCTGTGCGCTTGGCCCTGGCCGGACGCCCGAACGCGGGCAAGTCCACCTTGATCAACACCTGGCTGGGTGAGGAACGCCTGGTGGCGTTCGACATGCCGGGCACGACGCGCGATGCGATTGCTGTGCCGTTCGAGCGCAACGGCCAGCGTTTCGAGCTGATCGATACCGCCGGTCTGCGCCGCAAGGGTCGCGTCTTCGAGGCCATCGAGAAGTTCTCGGTGGTCAAGACCTTGCAGGCGATCGAAACCGCGAACGTGGTCTTGCTGCTGATCGATGCCACCGAAGGGGTGACGGACCAGGACGCCCACATTGCGGGCTACGTCTTGGAAAGTGGCCGTGCTGTGGTGGTGGCGGTGAACAAGTGGGACGCCGTGGACGATTACCAGCGTCAGTTGGTTGAGCGTGCGATTGAAACCCGCCTGGGCTTCCTGAAATTTGCCGCGTTGCACTTCATCTCTGCCACCAAGCGCCAAGGCCTGGGGCCCTTGTGGGCTTCCATCGTGCAGGCGCACAAGGCGGCCACCTGCAAGATGCCGACGCCTGTGCTCACACGCGTCCTGCTGGAAGCCGTGCAGTATCAAACGCCAAAGAAGGCGGGAGCCTATCGCCCCAAGCCGCGCTACGCGCACCAGGGGGGCATGAACCCGCCCGTGATCGTGGTGCATGGCAATTCCTTGGAGCACATCACCGAGGCCTACCGCCGTTTCCTGGAAGGACGTTTCCGCAAGGAGTTTGATTTGGTGGGGACCCCCCTGAGGATCGAGTTTAAGACTTCCCACAACCCCTATTCCGACTAAGCTGGGAAGCCATCACCGCAGTGCCAGAGGGCGAATCCCTGCAAGGGAAATGCACAAAAGGCGCTGTGGTATGGTGTCGGTTTACAACAACATTTCCGAACACGGAGAATATCGTGAGCAATAAAGGCCAACTCCTGCAAGATCCATTTTTGAACGCACTGCGCCGCGAGCACGTGCCGGTTTCCATTTATTTGGTGAACGGCATCAAGCTGCAAGGCCAGATCGAATCGTTCGACCAGTACGTGGTGTTGCTGCGCAATACCGTGACCCAGATGGTCTACAAGCACGCCATCTCGACCATCGTCCCAGGTCGCCCTGTGAACTTCAGCCTAGCTGACAACAACGACAACGAGGCCGCTGCCGCTTGAAACTGTTGACTTATCCCTTCCCTGCACAGCCGTGCAGGGTGGGGGAGGTGATGGCATGAGCGTGAATGCCGCACCCTCCCCCGAAGACGCCACCCCCGTTGTGCTGGTGGGCGTTGACTTCGGACTTCCACACTTCGACACCGAGCTTGAAGAACTGGGCCTGCTGGCACAAACCGCCGGCCTGCGCCCTGTGGCACGCATCACCTGTAAACGCAAAGCACCCGACGCAGCCTTGTTTGTGGGCAGTGGCAAGGCGGACGAAATCCGCATGCTGGCCCAGATGCATGGCGCCCGCGAGGTGTTGTTTGACCAGGCTCTGAGCCCGGCGCAGCAGCGCAACCTGGAACGCCATCTGGAAATGCCGGTCAATGACCGGACGTTGTTGATCCTGGAGATCTTCGCCCAGCGCGCGCGCAGCCATGAAGGCAAACTGCAGGTCGAACTGGCACGGCTGCAGTACGTGGCCACACGCCTGGTGCGCCGCTGGACCCACCTGGAGCGCCAGATGGGCGGTATCGGCGGGCGTGGTGGACCGGGCGAAAAGCAGATCGAACTGGACCGCCGCATGATTGCCGATGCCATCAAGCGCACCAAGGACAAACTGCAGAAGGTCAAGAAGCAGCGCGCCACCCAGCGCCGGCAGCGCGAGCGCCGAGATGTGTTTAACATCTCGCTGGTCGGCTACACGAATGCTGGCAAATCCACGCTGTTCAACGCCCTGGTGAAAGCGCGAGCCTACGCAGCGGACCAGTTGTTTGCCACGCTCGATACGACCACGCGCCAGCTGTACCTGAGCGAGGCGGGCATGTCTGTGTCCCTGTCGGACACCGTGGGCTTCATCCGTGATTTGCCCCACGGTCTGGTCGAGGCCTTTCAGGCCACGTTGCAAGAAGCGGTGGATGCCGATCTGCTGCTGCATGTGGTCGATGCCTCGAATGAAACTTTCCCTGAGCAGATGGATCAAGTCCGCAGTGTGTTGGGCGAGATCGGTGCTCTGGATATTCCCCAGGTACTGGTCTTCAACAAGCTGGATGCCTTGCCGCCGGAGCGCATGCCTGTCATCACGCAGGACACCTACGAGGTAGACGGGGTGGCCGTTCCGCGTGTGTTTGTGAGTGCGCGCACGGGCGAAGGCCTGGTGCAGTTGCGCCAGCTGCTGGCTCAGGCCGCTTTGGCAGCCCGGAATGCATCCGACGAAGGGGAGGTCCAAGATGGTCGTGATGGCCTAAGGTCTGAACCAATGTCCCTTGATGACTACGACGATTGAGCAAAGTGCATCTGCACATTTCGGCACAATGCCACATGGTTCATAGCAATACCAATTGAGACTTTTCGCATGAATTTCCTGAATCGCGCCCCTCGTTGGGCAGTGCTGCCAGAACGCTTGCGGGGAATGTTCAATCTGAATGATCCCCGCTGGGGGCGTGGAGAGGACAACCAAGCAGGGGAGGGTGAGTCGCGCCCGGATTCTGACCGTCCTGCACAGCCTCCTTCCTCTCCCCCTCCGCCGCGTGGCCAGCAGCAGGCGGGTCAGCCACCGGATCTGGATGAGCTGTGGCGTGACCTGAATCGCAAGCTCTCGGGGCTGTTTGGAGGCAAGCCTCCCCGTGGTCCCCAGGGGGGCAACAGCAGCCAGCCGCCAGAAATGAAGGGTGCAGGCATTGGCGTCGGCGTGATCGCCGGTATCGCTGTGCTGATCTGGCTGGGCACGGGTTTCTTCATCGTGCAGGAAGGCCAGCAGGCGGTGATCACGCAGTTCGGCAAGTACCACTCGACCGTGGGTGCTGGCTTCAATTGGCGTTTGCCGTATCCCGTGCAAAACCATGAGCTGGTCTACGTGTCGCAGATCCGTTCCGTGGATGTGGGTCGTGACACCATCATCAAGAGCACCGGTCTGCGCGAATCGGCGATGCTGACCGAGGATGAGAACATCGTCGAGATCAAGTTCGCGGTGCAGTACCGCTTGAGCGATGCCCGGGCCTGGCTGTTTGAGAGCAAGAGCCCCGACGTCGCAGTGGTGCAGGCTGCAGAGACTGCGGTGCGTGAAGTGGTGGGCAAGATGAAGATGGATACCGCACTGGCGGAAGAGCGCGACCAGATCGCGCCGCGCGTGCGGGATTTGATGCAGACCATCCTGGACCGCTACAAGGTGGGTGTGGAGGTGGTCGGCATCAATATGCAGCAAGGCGGTGTGCGTCCGCCCGAGCAGGTGCAGGCCGCATTCGACGATGTACTCAAGGCTGGTCAGGAGCGCGAGCGCGCCAAGAACGAAGCCCAGGCCTATGCCAACGACGTGATCCCCCGTGCCGCAGGTACGGCTGCGCGTTTGAAGGAAGAAGCGGAAGCCTACCGCGAGCGCATCGCGGCGCAGGCCGAGGGTGATGCACAGCGCTTCAGCTCGGTGCTGGCCGAATACAAGAAGGCGCCCCAGGTGACGCGTGACCGCCTGTACACCGAAACCCTGCAAGAGGTTTATAGCAATGTGACCAAGGTGCTGGTGGATTCGCGCCAGGGTTCCAACCTGCTGTATCTGCCGCTGGACAAGATCTTGCACAGCTCTGGCGCTGCACCACAGGCCGCGCAGGATGCTGCTCGCACGCCTGCGCAGAACGGTGTCACTGTCGTGCCCGCAACCCCCATTGATGCCCGTGTGCGCGATGTGAATCGCTCGCGCGAGCGTGAGTCCCGCTGAGGAGATCTGTTGTGAACAGAGTTGGATTTATTGCCTCTAGCCTGCTGGTGGTGCTGGCCGTGCTGAGCTCCATGCTTTTTGTGGTGGACCAACGTCAATTTGGCGTGGTCTACGCCCTGGGGCAGATCAAGGAAGTCATTACCGAGCCGGGCTTGAACTTCAAGATGCCGCCACCGTTCCAGAACGTGCGTTACATCGACAAGCGTCTGCTGACACTGGATAGTACCGATACCGAACCCATGCTGACCGCCGAAAAGCAGCGCGTGGTGATCGACTGGTACGTGCGCTGGCGCATTACCGATCCGTCGGAATACATCCGCAACGTGGGTCTGGACGAAAGTGCCGGTGCCATGCAGCTGAACCGTGTGGTGCGCAATGCCTTCCAAGAGGAGGTCAACAAGCGTACCGTGCGCGAGCTGCTGTCCAGCAAGCGCGACACCCTGATGGCCGATGTCAAGCAGGAAGTCCTGAATGCCGTGACCGGTGGCAAGACCTGGGGGGTGGATGTGGTCGACGTGCGCATCACCCGTGTGGATTACGCGGAGACCATCACCGAATCCGTCTATCGCCGCATGGAAGCCGAGCGCAAGCGCGTGGCCAACGAGCTGCGGTCGACCGGCGCTGCCGAGGGTGAAAAAATCCGTGCGGAAGCCGATCGTCAGCGCGAAATCACCGTGGCGAATGCCTACCGGGATGCACAGAAGATCAAGGGCGAAGGCGACGCCGAGGCAGCCCGAACCTATGCCGGAGCTTTTGGGCAAGACCCCCAGTTCGCGAAGTTCTACCGCAGTCTGGAAGCCTACAAGGCCAGCTTTGCGAACAAGAGCGACGTGATGCTGGTTGACCCCAGCAGTTCTGACTTCTTCAAGTCCTACCGCAGCAGTGGAGCCAGCAGCAACTAAGCGCGCGCACCGTCTGTAGCCCTTCAGGCCAAGGCCAGCCCACCTCATGGAATCCGGATTTTCTTGGTGGACTGCCTTGGCCTTGTTGTTGGTGGTCGAGGGTTTGCTGCCGTTTGCATCACCGCGCTACTGGCGCGCCACCTTGATCCAGCTGCTGGCCCTGCGCGATAGCCAGATACGCGCTGTGGGGCTGCTCTGTATCGCAGTCGGTTTAAGCCTGCTGTGGTGGCTTGAATAACGTGGATCATGGCTAGGCCTTAAGGCTTTGTTGGGGGCGGCCGACGATAGCCGATAGAATCACGTTTTTAACAGCCTCCCCCTTTTTTCCATGTCCGCTTGGGTCCTGCCGGATCACATCGCCGATGTGCTGCCCTCTGAGGCACGTCACATCGAAGAGTTGCGCCGAGGTTTGCTCGATACGGCGCGCAGCTATGGGTATGAGTTGGTCATGCCTCCGCTCCTGGAGTATCTGGAGTCCTTGCTCACCGGCACCGGTGAAGCACTGAACCTGCAGACCTTCAAGTTGGTCGACCAGATTTCCGGACGCTCCCTGGGGCTGCGTGCTGACATGACGCAGCAGGTGGCGCGCATCGACGCACATTTGCTGAACCGCCAGGGCGTGACGCGCCTGTGCTATTGCGGTCCGGTGCTGCATGCCACGCAGGATCGCCCCCGTGCTACACGGGAGCCGCTGCAGTTCGGCGCTGAAATCTATGGCCATGCCGGACCCGAAGCCGACGTGGAGGCGCTGAGCCTGGCGCTGGCTTGCGTGCAAGGTGCGGGCGTGACCGGCTTCACCGTGGACCTGGGCGATGTGCGCATCGTGCGCAGCCTGCTGGCCGGGGTCATGGTGGATGCCAGCGTGCTGCAGAAGGTTCACGCGGCGCTGGCTGCCAAGGACGCCACGGGCTTGGCGGCCCTCACCAAAAGCTTTCCCCAGACCGCGCGCGAAGGCCTGCAGGCCTTGCTGCAGCTGTACGGTGATGTCTCCGTGCTGGATGAGGCGGAGAAGGCGCTGGCCCGCACACCCGGAACGCTGCACGTGCTGCAGCACCTCAAGTGGTTTGCCACACAGTTCCCGCAAGCGAACCTGACGTTCGACCTGGCGGACGTGCGTGGCTACTCCTACTACAGCGGCACACGCTTTGCCGTCTACGCTCCTGGTGCCAGCGATGCGCTGGTGCGCGGCGGTCGTTACGACGAAGTGGGTTCCGTGTTTGGACGCAACCGCCCTGCGGCGGGCTTCTCACTGGATATCAAGCAGCTGGTGTCGGTGGTGCCATCGCGTCCGCTGCGTGCGGCCATTCGCGCTCCCTGGGGCAACGATGCGCAACTCAGTCAAGCCATTGCGCAGTTGCGCAGCCAAGGCGAGACCGTGGTGTGCGTGTTGCCAGGTCATGAGAGCGAAGTGGACGAATTCGACTGCGACCGCGCACTGGTGCCCAGCGCCGGGCAATGGGTCGTTCAAGCCATCTAAGGCATTTTTCAATTCATCGGATTTGAGATTATGAAAGCAACCAAAGGTCGCAACGTGGTCGTCGTCGGTACCCAGTGGGGCGACGAAGGCAAGGGTAAATTGGTCGACTGGCTGACTGAAAGCGCCCAAGGCGTGGTGCGCTTCCAGGGCGGCCACAACGCCGGCCACACCCTGGTGATCAATGGCGTGAAGACCGCACTGCACCTGATTCCCAGCGGCATCATGCGCCCTGGCGTGAAGTGCTACATCGGCAATGGCGTGGTGCTGTCCGTGGGCAAGCTGTTCGAGGAAATCGAAGGCCTGGAAAAGGCCGGCGTGTCCGTGCGTGACCGTCTGCGCGTGTCTGAAGCCTGCCCCCTGATCCTGCCTTTCCACCAGGCCCTGGACGTGGCGCGTGAAGCCGCCCGCGAGCAAGGTGGCACGCAGAAGATCGGTACCACCGGCAAGGGCATTGGCCCCGCGTACGAAGACAAGATCGCCCGCCGTGCCCTGCGCGTGCAGGACCTGAAGCACCCCGAGCGCTTCGCCACCAAGCTGCGCGAGTTGCTGAACTTGCACAACCACATTCTGGTGAACGTTCTGGGCTCCAAGCAGTTCGATTTCGGTCCCCACCTGGCCCCCTACATGAAGGACGGCGAAGTGCAGTTCGACGCGGTGTACACCGAAGCGATGCGCCATGCCGAGCTGCTCAAGTCCATGATCGCCGACGTGTCGCGCGAGCTGAACGACGCCCATGCCGCCGGTGCCAACCTGCTGTTTGAAGGCGCGCAAGGCACGCTGCTGGACGTGGACCACGGCACCTACCCATACGTCACCTCGTCGAACTGCGTGGCCGGCAATGCCGCCGCCGGTGCGGGCGTGGGCCCCGGCATGCTGCACTACATCCTGGGCATCACCAAGGCCTACTGCACCCGCGTGGGTGGCGGTCCTTTCCCCACCGAGCTGGAGTGGGAAAAGGAAGGCACACCGGGCTACGTCATGTCCACCGTGGGCGCCGAAAAGGGCGTGACCACCGGCCGTTCGCGCCGCTGTGGTTGGTTCGATGCCGCGCTGCTCAAGCGCTCGGCCCAGATCAACGGCCTGTCCGGTCTGTGCATCACCAAGCTGGACGTGCTGGACGGCATCGAAGAGCTGCAACTGTGCGTGGGCTATGAGCTGGACGGCGAGAAGATCGACATTCTGCCCATGGGCGCGGACGACATCGAGCGCTGCAAGCCCATCTACGAATCTATTCCCGGCTGGACCGATTCCACCGTGGGTGTGACCGACTATGACAAGCTGCCTGTGAATGCGCGCCGTTACCTGGACCGCATCGCCGAAGTGACCGGTGTGCCGATCGCCATGGTCTCCACCAGTCCCGACCGCGACCACACCATCCTGATGCAAAACCCCTACAGCGCGGGCTGAAGCGGCGTTGCCTCTATAAACACGCTCCTCGCGAAATTACACAGGAACACGACCATGTTGACTGAAGACGGCAAGCACCTGTACGTCAGCTACGACGAATACCACGGCCTGATCGAAAAGCTGGCCCTCAAGATCCACCAGTCCGGCTGGGAATTCGACACCATCCTGTGCCTGGCCCGTGGTGGCCTGCGCCCCGGTGACATCCTGAGCCGCATCTTCGACAAGCCCCTGGCCATCATGTCGACCAGCTCGTACCGCGCCGAAGCCGGCACCGTGCAGGGCCATCTGGACATCGGCCGCTTCATCGCCACCCCCAAGGGTGAGATCGCCGGCCGCGTGCTGCTGGTTGACGACCTGGCCGATTCGGGCGTGACGCTGAATGCCGTGGTGAAGATGCTCAAGGAAAACTACCAGCCCATCACCGAGCTGCGTACCGCCGTGATCTGGACCAAGGGTGTGTCGACCTTCCGCGCTGACTACTCTGTGGAAGACCTGCCCACCAACCCCTGGATCCACCAACCCTTCGAAGGCTACGACAACCTGTCGCCCGAGAAGCTGATGGACAAGTGGAAGCTGTAAGCCAGCGTGCATGTCGACACAAGGAGCCCCCGGGGCTCCTTTTTTTATTTTCAAAATCTATAAATAAGAGCAGTCGGCGCGCGTCATTCAACGCTTTCAATCCAAAAAGTATCTGCAACCCAGTTTTGATCAGCGCCAGCAGCTCTGCTTTTTGATGTGCTTGGGGTGTGCAGGGGCCAGCGTGCCACTGGCCTTGTGCCGGGCAGGTCGGCGCCGCTATGCTTGGCAGCATGCACATGATCTTGGATGCGCTGTGGCGCGCGGTGACCGATTGCCTGCGGGGCCGGGTGATTGCCTGGTCTTTGTTTCCCCTGCTGCTGGTGGCCGGCATGGCGGCGCTGGTCGGGGTGTTCTGGTGGGACGCTGCCGCGGCCAGCGTGCAGGCCTGGCTGGAATGGTTGTGGGGCTGGATGGGGCAGGGCACAGCATCGGCCAGCGCCGTGGCGGCGGCGGTCTTGCTGGTGCTGGTGATCAGCCCGGTGATGGTGATGGTGGCCTTGGCCATCGTGGCCGTGGTGATGACCCCGCAGATGGTGGCACTGGTGGCCGAACGCCGCTTTCCGCAACTGCAGCGCAAGCAGGGTGCGGGCTGGGTGGGCAGCGCACTGTGGGCCCTGGGATCGACGGCCATGGCCTTGCTGGCCCTGGTGCTGTCCATGCCGCTGTGGCTGGTGCCACCGCTGGTGCTGGTGCTGCCGCCGCTGATCTGGGGCTGGTTGACCTACCGCGTCATGGCCTTTGATGCCCTGGCCGAGCACGCCAGCCCGGCTGAGCGCCAGACCGTCCTGGCCACCCACCGCTACCGCTTGCTGCTGATGGGTGTGGTCTGTGGCTACCTGGGCGCTGCGCCCAGCCTGGTGTGGGCGTCGGGGGTGGTGTTCGCCGCGGCGTTCTGGGTGCTGATTCCGGTGGCCGTGTGGATTTATGCGCTGGTGCTGGCGTTTTCCTCGCTCTGGTTTGCGCACTATGGCCTGGTCGCCCTGGACAGTCTGCGGGAGCATGCCGCGCCGGATGCCGGGCAGGCGGCACCACCGGCAGGCACGCGGCCGTGAAAACCGTTGTGTGTTTTTTGCCACTTGGTGCAGGGCGTGCCGCATATTGGTGATTGCACCAATGTGGTGCACATCCAGGAACTAAAATAGTGCATGGAAAGCAAGTCCGGAATGGCTTGTTGAATTTGCACCAAAGTGGTGAATTGCAAAAGGCTGTGAAAACATGGACTTCACAGCCTTTCCGCTTGTGGATGGGTGTCGGGCGAGCTGGCACACAAACTGCTTTGCTAACTGCGTACTTTCTATGAAGCGCTTTTCCAGGAGAACCTGATGGCTAAGACCGTTGCAGATGTGATGAACCTAGTGAAGGAAAACGAGGTCAAGTTTGTTGACCTGCGCTTCACTGATACCCGTGGCAAAGAACAGCACGTGACCGTGCCTGTGTCGCACTTTGATGATGACAAGTTCACTTCGGGCCACGCCTTTGACGGTTCGTCGGTTGCTGGTTGGAAGGGGATTGAAGCGTCGGACATGCTGCTCATGCCCGATCCCAACACCGCCAACATCGATCCTTTCTTCGAAGAAACCACGCTGATCCTGCAGTGCGATGTGATCGAACCCGGTGACGGCAAGGCCTACGACCGCGATCCCCGTTCCGTGGCCAAGCGCGCTGAAGCCTACCTGAAGGCTTCCGGCCTGGGCGACACCGCCTACTTCGGTCCCGAACCCGAATTCTTCATCTTCGACGGCGTGCGCTGGGGCACCGAACCCCACAACCCCTTCTTCGAAATCGAAGAGTACGAAGCCCCCTGGAACACCGGCACCAAGTTTGAAGGCGGCAACCGTGGCCACCGTCCCCGCGTCAAGGGTGGCTACTTCCCCGTGCCTCCCGTCGACAGCACCCAGGACATGCGTGCCGAGATGTCCCTGATCCTGGAATCCCTGGGCATCCCCGTCGAAGTGTTCCACCACGAAGTGGCTGGCGCTGGCCAGAATGAACTGGGCACCCGCTTCTCCACCCTGGTGGAGCGTGCCGACTGGACCCAGCTGCAGAAGTACGTGATCTGGAACGTGGCCAACACCTACGGCAAGACCGCGACCTTCATGCCCAAGCCCTACAGCGGTGACAACGGTTCCGGTATGCACGTGCACCAGTCTGTGTGGAAGGACGGCAAGAACCTGTTCGCCGGCGACGGCTATGCCGGTCTGTCCGACTTCGCGCTGTACTACATCGGCGGCATCATCAAGCACGCCCGTGCCCTGAACGCCATCACCAACCCCGGTACCAACTCGTACAAGCGCCTGGTGCCTGGCTTCGAAGCCCCTGTGAAGCTTGCCTACTCGGCCAAGAACCGCTCGGCCTCGATCCGCATTCCTTACGTGGCCAACCCCAAGGGCCGCCGCGTGGAAGCGCGCTTCCCCGATCCACTGATGAACCCCTACCTGGGCTTCGCAGCGCTGCTGATGGCCGGTCTGGACGGCGTGGAAAACAAGATCCACCCCGGCGAAGCCGCCACCAAGGACCTGTACCACCTGCCTCCCGAGGAAGACAAGCTGGTGCCGACCGTGTGCCACAGCCTGGACCAGGCGCTGGAAGCCCTGGACGCGGACCGCGCCTTCCTGACCAAGGGTGGTGTGTTCTCCGACAGCATGATCGACGCCTACATCGAACTGAAGATGGGCGAAGTGACCCGCTTCCGCCAGGCCGTGCACCCCGTCGAGTACGACATGTACTACTCGCTGTAATTCCGGCGCCAGGGGCTGGGCATGCATGCGTGGCCCCTGTGCTGGAACGACACAAAAAGGCAGCCGAGAGGCTGCCTTTTTTGTCGGCGGCAGCGGGTGGCCCAGGTCGGACAATCCGGGACAGTGCAGGTCGGGCATTGCACAATGCCATACAGACACGCCATGCATGCTGGTTCTGCGGCACGGCGCCTGGATTTGAACGTTGGAGGTGTGAACACTATGAAGCAACTGATCGGAGCAACCGCCTGCTGGCTGGCCTGTGCCGCCGTGCTGCCTGCGGCACAGGCCCAGGAGCGCATTTACCGTTGTGGCAATGAGTACACCAACAGCGCCGCCATCGCCAAGCAGCGCAACTGCCAGGTGGTGGAAGGCGGGCATGTGACCGTGGTGCACACCCGCCCCGCGTCTGCCCCCACCGCCGGGACTGGTGAGGGCAAGGCCTCTACGCCTGCACCGGCGGGCGCCCGTGCAGTGCAGGTCGATCCCAGCCAGCAAAAAGCCCGTGACAGCGATGCCCGGGCCATCCTGCAGGCCGAGCTGGTCAAGGCCCAGGAGAAATTGAAGGCACTCAAGGCTGAATACAACGACGGCTACCCGACCAAGTCGGCGCTGGAGTTGCGCAATTCGCAGGTCTACAACGAGCGCCTGGAGAGCTTGAAGGCCAGCATTGCCCGCCAGGAGAGCGACATTGCCGGCATCCAGCGAGAGCTGGCACGCCACTCTGGTGGCTGATTGTTTTTGAAAGTTGAGTGGTCTGTCCATGTCGCTTGCAGTTCCCCGTGATGTGCAGCGTTTTGCTGCGTTGGATTTGCTGTCTACCTTGGCGGTGGTGGTTGACCAGCAGGGCGCCGTGGTGTTTGCCAACGCCGCCCTGGAAAGCGCGATGGGCATGTCGCGGCGCATGCTCGAAGGGGTGGAGTTCGCCCAGTACCTGGCCTCGCCCTCGCTGCTGCGCACGGGCCTGCAATCCTCGGATGGGCACGGCTATGCGGCGATGAGCTTCGACACCGGCCTGCAGCGCACGGTGCAAGAGCCGCTGTTCGTGCATGTCACGCTGACACCGATTGAGCACACGGACTTGAGCCTGGTGGAGCTGTGGGTGCTGGAGCAGCAGGCCCGCCAGGACCGCGAGGAGCGCCTGGTCGAGCAGGCCCAGGCGAACAAGGAGCTGGTGCGCAATCTGGCGCACGAGATCAAGAACCCGCTGGGCGGCATTCGCGGTGCGGCCCAGTTGCTGGAGATGGAGCTGGACAGCCGTGAGCTCAAGGAATACACCCAGGTCATCATCCATGAGGCCGATCGCCTGCAAAGCCTGGTCGATCGCTTGCTGGCCCCGCACCGTCACCCGCACCAGCTGGCCGACCTGAACATCCATGAGGTGTGCGAGCGGGTGCGCTCCCTGGTCCTGCTGGAGTACCCCCAGGGCCTGAAAGTGCGCCGGGATTACGACATTTCCATCCCGGAGTTCAAGGGGGATCGCGCGCAGCTGATCCAGGCGCTGCTGAACATCGTGCAAAACGCCGCACAGGTGCTCTCCGACAAGATTGCCAGTGGCGAGGCCGAAATCGTGTTGCGCACCCGGGTGGCTCGCCAGGTGACGATTGGTCGCCAGCGCCACAGGTTGGCATTGGAATTGCATGTGATTGACAACGGACCCGGCGTACCGGACCACATCAAGGAGCGGATTTTTTATCCGCTGGTGACGGGGCGGGATGGCGGTTCCGGCTTGGGGCTGCCGTTGGCGCAGACATTCGTGCAGCGCCACCACGGCCTCATCGAGTGCGAAAGCATGGCGGGGCGCACGGATTTTCGGATCCTGATCCCGCTGCCGTGAGACCGGGTCTTTCAAGAACAAACAACGGAAGGTAAACACAGCATATGAAGCCGATCTGGATAGTAGATGACGACCCCTCGATCCGCTTCGTCTTAGAAAAGGCGTTGGCTCGCGAAAACCTGGACACCCGCAGCTTCAGTAACCCTCGCGAAGTGCTGGCCGCCTTGGCCGATCTGCCGGAAGGCGATCCTGCACACCAGGGCCCGCGTGTCCTGGTCAGCGATATCCGCATGCCTGGCGGCTCGGGCTTGCAACTGCTGGAGCAGGTGCATGCGCAGCAGCCGGAGTTGCCGGTCATCATCATGACCGCCTACTCGGACCTGGACAGTGCGGTGTCGGCCTTCCAGCGCGGCGCGTTCGAGTACCTGCCCAAGCCTTTCGATCTACCCAAGGCGGTGGAGTTGATTCGCCGCGCGGTGGAGGAAAGCGAGCGCGAGCAGGTTGCCGAGGAGCGTCAGACGGCCATGCCCGAAATGCTGGGCCAGGCGCCAGCGATGCAGGATGTATTCCGGGCGATCGGCCGCCTCAGCCAGAGTGCTGTCACCGTGCTGATCACCGGCGAATCCGGTTCGGGCAAGGAGCTGGTGGCCCGAGCCTTGCACAAGCACTCGCCGGTCGCAAACGGCCCTTTCGTGGCCATCAACACCGCCGCCATTCCCAAGGATTTGCTGGAGTCGGAGCTGTTCGGCCATGAGCGTGGCGCCTTCACCGGGGCGCAGACACAGCGCCGGGGGCGTTTCGAGCAGGCGGAGGGCGGGACCTTGTTCCTGGACGAAATCGGGGACATGCCCTTCGATCTGCAGACCCGGCTGTTGCGCGTGCTGTCTGACGGCCAGTTTTACCGGGTTGGTGGTCATACGGCGGTCAAAAGCAATGTCCGCGTGATTGCTGCCACCCACCAGAACCTGGAGCAGCGGGTCAAGGATGGGGTGTTCCGTGAAGACTTGTTCCACCGCCTGAATGTGATCCGGCTGCGTCTGCCCTCGCTGCGCGAGCGTTCCGAGGACGTGCCCATGCTGGCCAAGCATTTCTTGCAGCGCAGCGCCAAGCAGCTGGGGGTGGAGCCCAAGCGCATTTCGGAGGCCGCCTTGCAGCGTCTGGCGCAGTTCGGTTTCCCCGGCAATGTGCGCCAGCTGGAGAACATCTGCCACTGGCTGACAGTCATGGCTCCGGCCCAGCAAATTTCAGTGCAGGACCTGCCTCCGGAGGTGCTGGGTGCGTCTGCCAGTACTGCACCGGTCGAGCCCGCGGGCCTGGTGCCTCTGCAGATCGGCACGGTGGCGGAGGTTCCGGTAGCCAGCGCCGCACAGCCGCAGGCCAGTGGGGCGGCCACTGCCGCCGCGGGGTATGTCGGGCCTGGCTGGGAAAGCCTGCTGGAGGCTGATGCCCGCAAGCTGTTGCAGGGTGACTGCAAGGAGGTCTGGGACGTGCTGAGCAAGCGCTTCGAGTCCAGCCTGATCACGACCGCCTTGGGCCTGACCCACGGCAAGCGCATGGAAGCTGCGCAGCGCCTGGGGATCGGGCGCAACACCATCACGCGCAAGATCCAGGAGCTGGGGCTGGACGGCCCCGAGCGTGGAGCGGGTGACGAGGTCTAGCCGCATCCGCCGACAGGCACCACGGCACAAGGGCATATCTGCGATATGCCCTTTTTTCATGGCGATGGCGGGTCGGGCAGGGCAGACGGGGCCGTCCTACATCGACCGTTCGTATCAGCCGACCGTCGGACTGCGCATGGTTTCTGAGAATCAAAAGCATCGCCAAGTTGGCGTTCACTTGCTTTTGAAATCTGTCATAGCCCATGCTGCTTACTTTTCCCCACTATCCGGCACGTAGCACGGCACTGTCCGCGGTGCAGACCGGCGTGGCACGCTATGACCACCCTCCTGACAGCGACATTGCCGTGCTGACCCTAGATATCCACATGCGCCTGGTTTCCGAGCAGGAGGACACCTACTGGCGCGAGCGCTTCTCACAGGCACCTTATTACGTCGCCGGCCGCAGCTACGACCAGTACCGCCCGGCCTATGAACTGGGCTGGCAGACGGCGCTGCAATACCCGGATGCTGAGTTTGAAGACCTGGCCGATCGCCTGCACCGGCAGTGGGCCGTGCGCAGTGGCTCCAGCCTGCTGCCCTGGCGCGAGGTGCACCAGGCCGTGCATGCGGCCTGGCTCCATGCCAGCCAGCAAATGCGCAAGGTGCAGCAGCCGGCAGCACGCGTGGAGTGCAGCCGCGAGACCGCGGCCAGCCTGTTGCCGCTGCAGCGCGGCTGCGCCCTGCTGGCCGAGGATTTGCAACGCATGTGCACCATCCCCATGAGTGACTTCGCCCACCAGGTCATTCAACGGCACATCCTGATGCTGCGTGACTTTGCCTACACCTTGCACAGCCATGTGAAGCGTGCGTTTCACAAAGAGGACATGGGCTTGACCACGTGGCCCAGCAGGTTGCGCCGGCGCTGGATGGCCTGGCGCGACGACCTGTCGGACTGGGCGCCGGCCCAGGTGTTCGAGGTCTGCGAGCTGCGCGAACGCACCCTGCTGTCCAGCTACCAGCGGGCGCTGCGCAAGACGCTGCCTGTCGAGGTCCGGGAGCTGCTGCAAATGCAGTCCAAACGCTTGCGCGTGCACATGGAAAAGCTCAGCTGGGTGCGCCACAACTGGAATCTCGAATAAGAAGCGGTGCCCACCAAACCGTTGCCGGCCACATAGGGGTGTCCCGTATCAGCCAAACGCCTATGTCGCCATCCGCCAAGGTGATGGCTCGAGGATGCGCCAAATTCTCACAGCATGTCCTGTGACGCCCGCAGAACAATCGATTCCAGGCGATGGCGACCAGCGCCATATCCAAAGCATGGTTGCAAAGGGGGCTTGTATGACAATGCACTACACCGGGGCCTTGTTGGGACGCGAGGCAGTGATTCAATTCCCGGAAAGCACGGCACAGGTCCGATATTCTGTGCGTGGAGACTTGCACTGGTGTGTCACGGACAAGAACGGTAATGTGACCCAGGGCAATGAGCGACTGAGCTATCTCCAACTGTCAGACACGCTGCATTTCCTGAACTGGATCGAAAAGACGGGCTTCACGGTGAGCCAGGTGATCGATACCGAGAACGGCACCGTGAAAGCCTTCTGGTCGTACGCGGACGAATTCAGTGAACGTGGGCACCGTGCCTCCATGTTCGTGGACGGCACCTTCCATTTCGTCTGAGGACGATGGGGCGGCTGACCGATTTGTGGAATCTACTTAATTTTTGAGCAGCTTGTAAAAGCTGTTTTGATTCAAAAGCTTGGTGGCTTTTCCCGTGGGTTGTCCACAGCTGGGCCCACAGATGCTGGGTACAAATGGCGGTGGCCTGTGGGCCATGCAAAAAGCCCTTGGAGGTGATCCAAGGGCTTTTTGCATGGCGCCGGAGCCGGAGCACGGCAGTATCAGCGCACGCGTTCGCTTTCCACCGTCATGTCCAGCACGTACAGGTACTTGGAGGCATCGGCAGGCACTGGCGAGCGGGTGTAGCGCTTGAGGCGCAGCACATTGCGCACCCCATCCTGGTGGGTATAGCCTTCGATCGCGCCGTAGAACGCCTCCCAGGCGCCGTGGCCTTGTTTGATGCCCTGGGCGTCGTAGGTCACTTCGCGCACCTGCAGGCATTTGGCGTTCGGCATCAGGGGGTGGCTGCAGGCCATTTGCTGGGGGGCCACCTCAAGGAAAATGCGCTCGCTGGCGCCGTACAGCGTTTCGTAGGTGGGGCTGCCCGTGAGTTGCCAGCGCGCGCCATTGTCAAACTGCAGCTCCAGCACCGGGGCGTTGGCATTGCCCACGATCTTCCAGGTCCGGGCCTGGGGCAGCCATTGTCCGACCTTGCGCTCCAGGGCCATCAGGTTGGCGTTGGGGCAGGCCATCAGGGTGCTCGCCAGGCGCTCGACCTGGATGTTGGTGCCGTTGAGGGTATAGCGCCCATGCATGCGGTTGCACAGGTTCTCCACGCTGACCGTCTGCGCATCGACAAAGCGCAGGCCGACGGTGGGGGCTGGCCCCTGGGGTGTGCCGGGCAATTGCCATTGCGGGTCCACCGTCCCTTGTGCGTTCAAGGCTTTATGCAGTTGCCATTCATGGGATTGCAGACTGACCGAAGATGGGGTGGCCGGTGTCGTGGCCTGCGGGGCCGAGGTGCAGGCGGCCAGGGTCATGGCGGCCAGCACACTGGCGGCGGTGAAGCTTGTACGGTTCAGCATGGGTGTTCTTCTCCTCAAAATGGACAACGCCCCGGTGGGGGCGTATGCAAACCCCAAGTATGTTGGCGGTGTGGGGGCGCTTGTGTGAGACAAGCCCTGTAATCGTATGCCGATGTATCAAGCCGTTCATGACGGCTGTGCATGCCCGGCGTGCGAATGGCAGGAGCTATAAAATAGTGAGCGATGGGGCGGCCTGCAGTGCCCACCCGTCGCTTGTTCAGAAAGTTGGATCTCGGGTCTTGTGGAAACGTTCATGTCCAGATTGTTGCGAGGCCGTTGGGCCAAGGCCACCGTGCGTGGCGGCACCGCAGTGGCGGTGGCCCTGTTGATGACAGCGTGTGGTGGCTTGGGGAGATCGCCCGTGCCCGAGGCCATGCCCAAGGTGCAGGAAAAGTTCGGCTCGGCCGCGACCTATTCGCGCCTGTTTGATGCGACGCCGGCGCAGACCTGTGAGGCTGCGCGGCGTGCCCTGCTCAGCCAGGGCTACATCGTGAACAAGGCCGACCAGGAAACGGTCGAGGGGCAAAAAAGCTTCCAGCCCCAGCCGGACCGCCATGTGCAGATGAACATCCGTGTCACCTGCGTGCCCGAGAGCAGCGACGGCCAGCTCAGCATGGGTTTTGTGAGTGCGCTGCAGGACAGCTTCGCGCTGAAGATGGCCAGCAACTCGGCCAGCCTGGGCGTCAGCATGCTTGGTTCGGTGTCGGTGCCCGTGGCGGCCGGCCACGACTCCATGATCAAGATCGGCAGCGAGACCGTGACCAGCGACCAGTTCTACGACAGCTTCTTCGACCTGATGCGCCGCTACCTGCTGGTCGATGTGCCGGCGGAGCCCGTGGCCCACAGCAAGCGCTGAGCCGCGCTGCGGCTATGGTTTGTGAATTGATAGCAGTCAGCGCTGGATAGACAAGCGCTGGGGGGCTATTCGGCCAGGAACAGCGCGGGGTCCACCATGCTGCGGTTGAGCATGACCCCCCAGTGCAGGTGGGGGCCGGTCACGCGGCCGGTGGCGCCTACCTTGCAAAACGCCTGGCCGGTGCGCAGCGTATCGCCCACCTGGCACTGCACGCTGGACAGGTGGCAGTACATGGTCAGCAGCCCGCCGCCATGGTCCAGCCAGACGGTGCCACCGTTGAAGAAGTAGTCCCCCACATCCACCACCTTGCCCGGCAGCGGTGCCACGATGGGCGTGCCGGTGGCGGCGGCAATGTCCATGCCGCTGTGCGGATTGCGCGGCTGGCCGTTGAAGACGCGGCGCAGGCCGAAGCTGCTGGAGCGGCGCCCGGGGCAGGGCTGGCGCATCTGCAGGTCCCCCGTCTGCGGTGCCGGGCTGCTGAACAGGGCCATGATGGTCTGCTGGTGCGCACGTTCGCGCTCGTGGCGTGCCAGGTTCTGGGGTGAGAGGTCGACGGTCTTGGGCGAGACCTTCAACTGCTGCTCGGTGTAGCGCTTGTCGCGCACGGCATAGTCCACGGACTGGGTGCCGTCGTCGCTGTGCACGGTGACCGTGTGCACGCCCAGCTTGGCCGACAGCGGAATGCCGACCAGGGCCGTCCACTCGATCATGTCGCCCACCACCAGCACCGGCATGCCTTCCGACGTGGTGACCTGCGGTCGAAAGGACGAAGGGCCCAGCGACAGGCGGGCCACGCCGCCCGGGACGCGGCTGTCCAGGGGGAACCAGGGGGTGTCGGCCGGGGTTGCGGCCCAGGCGGGCAGGGCGGCGCACAGGCCCAGTTGGCCCAGTGCGGCCAGGTAGTCGCGTCGTTGCATGAGAGATTCCGAAACTGCGGTTCGCATCGCTGCATTGTCGCGTGCCTGCGCTGGGGCGCGGGGCACACCCGTGCACGGCCGCGACAGCGGGGTGATGGGGGCGGCCTGCCGAGTCCTTGACGTGGCGCAGAAAACGCAGCCGGCAGCGCGGGGACACTTGCGGGTTCTGACCAGGTCCGTGCCTCTGGGGCGAACGGCTGGCTGATGGAAGGTAGTTATCTCATGCAAGCTTTTCGCATCGTAGTCATCGGCGCCGGTGACACTGGCACCCCGCTGCTGCAGCAACTGTTCAATGCACCGTTCGTGCAGGTGCTGGGCGTGGCCGATCTGAACCTGGAGCTGCCCGGCATCGCGCTGGCCCGCCAGCACCAGGTGCCCGTGACCGACAACTTCATGGAACTGGTGAGCCTGGGCTCCCAGGTGGACATCATCATCGACGTGACCGGTGCCACCAAGGTGCGCGAGCAGCTGCGCCAGTACATGGTGGATTCGCGCAATGCCCACACGGTCATCATGCACGAGCAGATTGCACTGCTGATGATGTCCCTGTCGGCCGGCAAGCTGGTGGACAGCAAGCACGGTCTGCAGCAATACGCCTAAAAGCATAGCTGTTGGCGCTTGCTGGATAAGCGCTGAAAGCCATTTTTGTTCGCAAGCACGCGGCCGAGGCTGCCCCCGGGGCAGCCTTTTTCATGGCTGTGGCATTTTGGGTGCGGGGGCTTGCTGGCACGGCGGCTTCTTTGGAAGATGGCGGCATTCCAGAACCAGACACAGAGAGGGAATGACATGGACGCTGCGGTGACCGAGGCCACCCCTGCACAGTCGGGGGCACCACTGGCGCAAGCCATCGTGCGCAATGTTGAGCAGGTGCTGCAAGGCAAGCACCAGCAGGTGGAATGGGCGCTGGCGGCCATGGTGGCCAGCGGCCACGTGCTGCTGGAGGATGTGCCGGGTCTGGGCAAGACCATGCTGGCGCGGGCCCTGGCCGCCTCGGTGGGGTTGTCGTTCAAGCGCATCCAGTTCACAGCCGACCTGATGCCCTCGGACATCGTGGGCGGTCCGGTCTACAACCCCAAGGACGGCAGCTTTGCGCTGCGCCCCGGCCCCGTGTTTGCCCACATCGTGCTGGCCGACGAGGTGAACCGCGCCAACCCGCGCGCCCAGTCGGCCCTGCTGGAATGCATGGAGGAGGGGCAGGTGACGCTCGATGGCCACAGCCTGCCGCTGCCCCAGCCGTTTGTGGTGCTGGCCACGCAAAACCCCATGGACATGGCTGGTACCTTCCCCTTGCCCGAGGCGCAGATGGACCGCTTTCTGATCCGCCTGTCGCTGGGCTACCCGGACTTCGCGACCGAAGCCGGGCTGATCCAGAGCCAGCAGTTCGTCCACCCCATCCAGCGCCTGCAGCCGGTGTGCACGCCGGCACAGTTCGCGGACCTGGCCGAGGGCGCCCGCGCCGTCATCGTGACGCCGGAGATGGCCCAGTTCATGGCCCAGATCGTGGCGGCCACGCGCACGCACCCGATGCTGCGCTTCGGCGCCAGCCCGCGCGGCACGCTGGGCCTGGCACGCATGGCCCGCGCCCTGAGCCATGTGCGCGGACAGCGCTACGTGGAGCCCGCGGTGGTGCGCGAGGTGGCACCGGCCGTGCTGGCCCACCGCATCGTGCTGGCCCAGCCGCATGTGCAGGCGCACCCCGTGCAGGCCACGGAAAACGTGGTGCGCGAGATCCTGGCCCTGCAACGCACACCGCGCTGACGGCACGCCGCCATGGAACGCTGGCTGTCCAAGTCGCGCGTGTTGCTGGGGCTGTGCGCCCTGATGCTGATTGCGGCCTTTAACCGCCGGGACCCCATGGCCTACGGCGTGTTCCTGTTCCTGGCGGTGATCTGCACGCTGGGCTATCTGCTGCCCTGGCTGTCCCTGCGCGGCATGCAGCTGCGCTGGCTGGGGCAGGAGACGCCACAAGTGACCGAGGGTCAGGCCTACCCGCTGCACCTGGTGCTGGAGCGCCGTGCGCGCTGGCCAGCCTTCCTGGTCGAGATCGAGGCCGAGTGGGTCTGGGCCTCGCAACGCCTGGTCATGCGCCATACCGTGGCGCTGGTGCGCAGGGGGCGGTCGGTGGCGTTGGAGCAACTGTGCACCTTTCCGTGCCGGGGGGTGTACCGGCTGCAGTCGGTGCGCCTGGCCAGCGGTTTCCCCCTGGGCTTGCTGCGCGCGCAACTGCAGATGCCCACACCCGAGCTGGCGGTGCAGGTGCTGCCGCAGCCCAGCCCGTTTGTCTGGCCCCTGCCCTGGACCGTGACGGCCGACCCGCAGGGCGAGCGCTCGACACGCCACCTGGGGCCGTCCATGGAGCTGGGCCTGCTGCGCGCCTACCAGGATGGGGAGCCTCTGGGGCGCGTGAGCTGGCGCGCTTCGGCGCGTGCGGGGCAACTGGTGATCCAGCACTTTCAGCAAACCGGCAGCCTGCGCCTGCATGTGCTGGTGGCTGTGCCCGATGCACAGGCGTGCGGCCAGCCGGACAGCGATGGTGAGCAGACCATGCGCCTGGCCGCCGGCATCGTCGCCGCGGCGCAGGCCCACCATGTGCAACTGCGCCTGCACCTGCCGCCACATGCCGAGGCCCTGACCGATCCCGCAGCGGCCCTGCTGGCGCTGGCCGCCGTCCCGGCGGTGCCCGACAGCCTGCCGGTGGTGGTGCACCAGGCCTTGCCCCAGTTGCAGGCCGGGGCGTCGGTGGCCGTGGTGCTGCCGGCCAGCCTGCCCCCCCCGCAGGTGTTGCAGGCCCTGCAGGGCTTGCGGGCGCGAGGCGGGCCGGTGTTGGTGTGCCTGGCGCAAGGGGCAGCAGGGGCGGCAGTGCCGCAAGCATTGGCGCCGGCCTTGGCGCAGGCCGGGTATCTGACCCATACGGAGGTGGCATGAATCTGTGGCGTCGCACGCCCGCGACCGCACCGACCTCGCCGCGGCTGGGCACGCGCGGGGTGGTGGTGTTGACCGCGCTGAGCTACTGGTGCACCTGCATGGCCTTGATGTACCTGAACCGCCGCGCCGGGGGCATGGGCTTTGGCTTGGTCGCCTGGTCACTGTGGACCTGGTGGGGGTTCCACGGGGCCTGGAAGCACATGTTGACCCAGGAGCCCCTGGCCGGGCGCAAGCGCAGCATCGCGATGGGCAGCGTGACCGCGCTGGTGGCCGTGTTGCTGTTCCCTGGGCTGTTGCGCGGGGGCGCCATCTTGTGGCTGTGCCTGTGCCTGTTGCTGATCACCGGTGCCCGCGCACCGCGCATGCGCACCGACCGTGATTTTTATCTGGCCTTGCTGGTGGTCATGACCGTGGGCTTTTGGCTGGCGACGGACTGGGCGGCCGACTGGACGCTGTGGTTCTACCTGGGGCCGGCCTGGCTGTGGGGTGCGCTGGCGCTGGCCTGGCACCATGCGGCCCAGGCCCCGTTGGCGGGCTGGAAGAAGATCGCACTGGCCTGCGGTTTCATGGCGCTGGTGGTCACCCTGACCAGCAGCCTGTTCCTGTGGGCACCGCGTCCGCCGTCCCTGGGCTTTGGCTTCCTGCCCGGTGGGGATGTGCAGGGCTGGGCGGGTTCCCGGCCCGAGGCGGGCGAGGGGCCGGGAACCCGCCCAGCCCTGCAC
>NZ_VSWF01000027.1:0-50718 GCF_009668305.1 Comamonas sp. CAH-2 | reverse complement strand
CGGCTACCATGCGGTCACCGCTTGCCCGCACCCGCCATGGCCCCGCCCTCCCAACGCCGCGTCGTCCTCACCCTCGGTCTGGCCCAGACCCTGGCCTGGGCCTCCACCTACTACCTGCCTGCCATGCTGGCCGCCCCCATGGCGGCCGATCTGGGGCTGGCCACGCCCACGGTGTTTGCCGCCTTTTCCCTTGCGCTGGGGGTGGCCGCCCTGGTGGGGCCGCGCGTCGGCCAGGCCATGGACCGCTGGGGCGGGCGCGCCATCCTGGCGGCCACCAGCGTGCTGTTTGCCGCCAGCCTGGTGGCCCTGGGCCATGCGCAGGGCCTGTGGTCGCTGCTGCTGGCCTGGTGCGGCCTGGGCCTGGGCATTGCCAGCGGCCTGTACGAAGCAGCCTTTGCCACCGTGGTGCGCCTGTACGGGCAGCAGGCGCGCACGGCCATCACCGGCATCACCTTGCTGGCCGGCTTTGCCAGCACCGTCGGCTGGCCGCTGACGCACTGGATGCAGCTGCACTTGGGCTGGCGCAGCACCTGCTGGGTCTGGGCCGGCGTGCACCTGGTCCTCTGCCTGCCGCTGTACCTGTCCCTGCCCAGCGACCGGCAGGCGCCCACGCCCGCACCGGCACCCACGGCGGGGCCTGACGGCGCACAGCGCCCCCGGCTCGATCTGCGCACGGGCCTGCTGGCCCTGGTGTTTGCGGCCTCGGGCTTCATCAGCAGCGCCATGGCCGCGCACCTGCCGGCACTGCTGCAGGCCTGTGGCATCGCGGCCGGGCTGGCCCTGACAGTGGGCATGCTGATGGGACCGGCCCAGGTGGCCGCGCGCCTGCTGGAGTTCAGCCTACTGCGCCACCTGCCGCCGCTGGTCAACGCCCGGCTGGCGACCGTGCTGCACCCCGTGGGCGCCGCCCTGCTGTTGCTGCTGGGCCCCCCCGGGGCGCTGCTGTTTGGCGTGCTGCACGGCGCGGGCAACGGCATGCTGACGATTGCCCGGGGCACGCTGCCGCTGCAACTGTTCGGGCCCCAGGGCTACGGCCACCGCCAGGGCCTGCTGCAAGGCCCGGCGCGCGTGGCCCAGGCACTGGCCCCGTGGCTGTTTGGCGTGGCGCTGGCGCAGTGGCAGGGCCAAGCGCTGTGGTTGTCGGCCGCGCTGGGCCTGCTGTCCGTGACTGCCCTGCTGGTGCTGTCGCGCCGCATGGCCAAGGACTGAGGGCCTCGCCCCCACTGCGCACTGCCGGCGCCGCCAGGGCTTTCAAATCCATAGCTGGTCGCGCTTGCTGGGCCTGCGCGCAAGCCCGTTTTTATGCCGAACTCAGTCTGCGGCGATTTGCGCAGCGGTGACGATGACCTCGATGCGGTAGTCCGGGTTGATGGCCGGCGCAATCACCGTCGCACGCGGCGGCGTGTGGCCGGGCACGATCCAGGCGTCCCACACCGCGTTCATCGCTGCAATGTCCTGCGCCTCGCGGATGAAGATCTGGCACATCAGGATGTGGGCCTTGCTGCTGCCGGCCTCGGTCAGCAGGCGCTCCACGTGGCCCAGCACCTCCTCGGTCTGCACGCGCATGTCGGCGCCGGGGCTGTGCTCGGGGATCTGCCCCGCCAGATAGACGGTGCCGTGGTGGATGGCGATTTCAGACAGGCGGGCGCCCACATGGTGGCGGGTGACGGGGCCGGAGGTGGAAATGGTCATGGTGCAAAAACAGCATTGAAGCCAAAAACCCGAGGGTAAAACGCTTTCACCCGGTTCTGGATCAGTAGAAGGGTTTTGACATGTTTTTGCCACTTGACGCAGGTGCCACCAGAGCAGGCAGCTATGGTTTCCTACACCCCCACCCTAGCGGGAGACTCGCTTCTGCCCAAAGCCCTGCTCTCAGCCTGCAGGCCAGGCGGTTAAAAAACCAGAGCCTTTTGCCCCAACTCAAGCCCCTGCCTTTCTCCAGGCAACGCGCCACAACGCACACATTCTGTGGGCACACCGCCGCCTACACTTTGCGGCAGCACCACAAGACCGAGGAAGCTTGCCCATGCCCCGCCAAGGCATCCATATCCGCGACAATGACCTGGAAGTGCTGCGCCCCGTGCTGCAGGCCTGGATCGACGGTACCCAGCGCTACGTCAACCTGTTCCAAGGCGACGACCTGCCCTATTGGTACAACGAACGCGCTAACGTGGGCATGCTCAGCGCCGCTGCGTGGCAGGCAGGCATGGTGGCACTGGAAGAATTCCAGAGTCTGAAATATGCGGTCCCCAGCCTCGACGCCACGTCCACCCCAGACAACAGCCCCGCGTTGAACCCCCACCGCAAGGGCCGCTGCGACCTGTACTTGGCGAATGCGACCGAAGAGTTCTACATCGAGGCCAAGGTCACCTACCCGCGCCTGAACAACACCGCCACCTGCTTCCAGCTGGGCCTGGAACGCGTCGCCGACGACGGGCGTAACGTGGCCGACTACGGCTACCACTTGGCGGCTCTGTTTTGTGCCCCCTGCGCACCCGGCGAAGCCACGAACCTTCAGGACGAGATCGACCACCACCTGGAATGCGCCCAGGCCCTGCCCATGGACGCCCACGCCTGGATAGCTCCTTCGTTGGCCCACCATGCCCTCAGCCACAACGGCTACCGCTATCCCGTCGTGTCCCTGTTTTTGCAGGTGCTGCAAAAACCGGCCCGCCCCAACTGGGCGTTGACCATGGCCTGACGACTCGCCATGCGGCACTGCGGAAAACCGCTTCACATCGCTGGCAGCGCTGATGTTGCGCGATCAAGTCAAAAATCAATTTTTGATTCAAATAACGCGAGAGGGAGAAAACGGAGACGTCACCCTCACGCCAGCCACAAGGTTGGTGTGCCTCATTGCAGTACTTCATGCTTACTGCGGCTGTATGAGCGGAGCGTTGCACGCGTGCAGCGAGTTCCCCCGGACCAGCCCGCTGCAAGCAGCGTCTTTTCTTTCCCCGGTTTCTTTTGACGAAGCAAGAGAAATCGGTTCGTCGCTGGGCGACTACCGGTCTCTGTAAGCAGGGCACGAGCTGTCGCTCGCAAGCAGCACAACACCCAAAGCAAAAAGGCTGTCAACTCCGCAAAGAGTTAACAGCCTTTTCAGCCTCCAGCGCTGATCCAACAAGCGCCTCCAGCTATCCAATTAGCAGATCCTCACTCCGCCCGGAAAATCCCCGTGGGTTTGAACGTCCACCCCGTGGTCTTGCCCTTGGCGCCGCGCTTGCCCAGTGCGGCATTCAGCGAGCGGATCTCCAGCGATTCCTCCCGTTCCTTGCCGCCGCGGCCCACGCCGGTGATGCGCACGGAGCGGGTGTAGGCAGCGGCGCCGACCAGGGCGTCCTGGTCCTCGACCTTCATCAGCTGCAGGCCGCGCCCGCCGGTCATGAGCTTGAGTTCGGACAGGGCATAGGTCAGCACGTTGCCGCTGGCCGTCAGGCAGGCGACGTGGGTGGCATCGGGCAGTTCCACGCTGCCGTTGGTGCCGCCGATGACGGAGGGCTGGCACAGGGTTTCGCCGTCCTGGATGGTGACAAAGCCCTTGCCGCCCTTGTTGCGGGCGCACATGGACTCGACCTTGGCGATGAAGCCATAGCCGCCGCTGCCGCTGATCAGCAGTTGCGCGCTGACCGGGCCGGCGAAGTAGCTGGCGATTTTGCTGCCGGCTTCCAGGTCGATCAGGGTGTTGATGGGCTGGCCATCGCCACGCCCGCCCGGCAGGGTGGCCACGGGCACGCTGTAGACGCGGCCGTTGGTGCCGAAGACGATGAGCTGGTCCACGGTGCGGCATTCAAAGGTGCCCCACAGCTGGTCGCCGGCCTTGAAGCTGAAGTTGCCGGCCTCGTGGCCGTGGCCCTTGTGGGTGCGCACCCAGCCCTTGTCCGAGACGATGACGGTGACGGGTTCGTCCGGCACCTTGATCTCGGCGGTGACCTTCTTCTCTTCCTGGATCAGGGTGCGGCGCTCGTCGGCAAAGGTCTTGGCGTCGGCCTCGATCTCCTTGACCATCAGGCGCTGCAGGCTCTTGGGGTTGGCCAGGATGTCCTGCAGCTTGCCTTCGTCCTCGCGCAGCTCGTTCAGTTCCTTTTCGATCTTGATGGCTTCCAGCCGCGCCAACTGGCGCAGGCGGATTTCGAGGATGTCCTCGGCCTGGCGGTCGCTGAGGTCAAAGCGGGCGATCAGTGCGGCCTTGGGCTCGTCGCTCTCGCGGATGATGGCGATCACCTCGTCGATGTTGAGCAGCACGATCTGCCGCCCTTCGAGGATGTGGATGCGGGCCTGCACCTTCTCCAGCCGGTGCGTGGAGCGGCGGGTGATGGTGGTCTGGCGAAACTCCACCCACTCCTGCAGCATCTGGCGCAGCGATTTCTGCACCGGACGGCCGTCCAGGCCGATCATGGTGAGGTTGATGCTGGCGTTGCTCTCCAGGCTGGTGTGGGCCAGCAAGGTGGTGATCAGGTCCTGCTGCGGGGTCTTGCCGGTCTTGGGCTCGATCACCAGGCGCACGGGGGCGTCCTTGCTAGACTCGTCGCGCACGCCGTCCAGCACGGACAGCACAGTGGCCTTGAGCTGCTGCTGCTCCTGCGTCAGCGCTTTTTTGCCGGTCTTGACCTTGGGATTGGAAAGTTCCTCGATCTCTTCCAGGATCTTCTGCGCCGACACGCCGGGCGGCAGCTCGTTGACCACCATCTGCCACTGGCCGCGCGCCAGCTCCTCAATACTCCAGCGCGCACGCACCTTGAGGCTGCCGCGCCCGGTGCTGTAGGCGTTGCGGATGTCCTGCTCGCTGCTGATGATCTGGCCGCCACCGGGGTAGTCGGGGCCGGGGATCAGGGCGTACAGCTCGTCGTCCGACAGGCCGGGCTGCTTGAGCAGGGCCACGCAGGCGCTGGCCACTTCGCGCAGGTTGTGGCTGGGGATTTCCGTGGCCAGGCCCACGGCAATGCCGCTGGCGCCGTTGAGCAGGGCAAACGGCAGGCGCGCGGGCAGCTGGCTGGGCTCCTGCGTGCTGCCGTCGTAGTTGGGCACGAAGTCGACCGTGCCCTCGTCGATTTCGTCGAGCAGCAGCGTGGTGATCTTGGACAGGCGCGCCTCGGTGTAGCGCATGGCGGCGGCGCCGTCACCGTCGCGGCTGCCGAAATTGCCCTGGCCGTCGATCAGCGGGTAGCGCTGGTTGAAGTCCTGGGCCATGCGCACCAGGGCGTCGTAGGCGGACTGGTCGCCGTGCGGGTGGAAGCGGCCCAGCACATCGCCCACCACGCGGGCGGATTTGACGGGCTTGGCGGCGGTGTTGTTGTTGGGGCCGGAATAGCTCAGGCCCATGCGCTCCATCGCATACAGGATGCGGCGCTGCACGGGCTTCATGCCGTCGGCCACGTCGGGCAGGGCACGGCCCTTGACCACGCTCAGCGCGTATTCCAGGTAGGCGCGCTGGGCGTACTGGCCCAGTTCCAGGGCATCACCCGAAGCCTGGGTGGAGAGGTCCAACAATGGGGTGTGTTCGCTCATGGTTTCTTCGTTGTGGCTGCGGGCACTCGGCATCTCCTCCAATGCCGGGGCCCTGCATCTGAATCAGGGACGTGGGTGCGGGCGGTGCGCAACGCGGCGCCGCATCACCGGACGGTGCGCCCTCGGCGGGCCGGCAGGCTGCTGCGCAGGCGCGCGCTGCGGGCCACGCTGCACACCTGCTGGGCAGGCATGTTGCACAGGGTGGAGACGCTGTCGCCGCCCCAGCGGGGCTGCAGGCTCTGGTAGAGGGTCATCACGGTTTTCACGTAATTTTGTGTTTCTTGGTAGGGCGGAATCCGGTTGCCGTAGCGCTGCACAGCCCCCTCCCCGGCGTTGTAGGCGGCCACCACCAGGTCGGTGCGGCCCGGGAACAGGGTCTGCAGGTGGCGCAGGTAGCGCGCGCCCAGCGGCACGTTGATGGCGGGGTCCTTGAGCTTTTGCTCCAGCGAGCGCTTCTTGTCGCCCTCCACGCCAAAGCGCAGGGCCGTGTCCGGAATGACCTGCATCAGCCCGATGGCCCCCTTGGGCGAGACCGCCTGGGCGTTGAAGCCCGACTCCGCCGTGGCGATGGCCTTGAGCAATTGCTCGTCCACGCCATGCTGGTCGGCGGCGGCACGCAGCTGGCCGGCATGGCGCTGGTAGCCGCTGCTTTCGGCAAAGTAGCGCGCGGCGGCTTCGGGGTCGGTGTGCGTCGCTTCGGCCAGGGCACTGGCGGCCGCGCGCACGTCGACAAACAGCGGGCCGTCACCCGGGGGCAGCGGGCTGATGGAGAAACGGTGGTAGCGCTCGTCCACCTGCTCGGTGGCGTAGTGCAGCTCGCCCTGGAGGTCGACGAAAAACCAGGTGTCCCCTGCGGACGGCGCCGAGGTCTGGACCTGGGCCTGCACGCTGGCCACCATGCCCAGGCTGGCCAGCGCCAGCTGGCGCAGCGCACAGCGCGCACGCGCCAGGCGGGCGCTGGAGCACAGGGTGGTCGAGGGGGCAGCGTTAGTCATCACTCACATTTAAGCACTGTGCGTGCCGTTGGCAAGCCGGACAAATCAGATATCCACCTCCACCGCGTCGCCGTGCAGCTCCATCAGCTCGCGGCGCGCGGCGGCTTCGCCCTTGCCCATCAGCTGGCCGAAGATGTGGGCCGAAGCGGCCGCATCCAGGCTGCTGACCTGCACCGGCAGCAGGCGGCGGGTGTCGGGGTTGAGCGTGGTTTCCCACAGCTGCTCGGCGTTCATCTCGCCCAGGCCCTTGAAGCGGCTGATCTGGCACTTCTCGCGCGCCACGCCTTCCTTGGCGGCCTTGTCGAGGATGGCGTTCAGTTCGCCATCGTCCAGGGCATAGACCTTGGCGGCGGGCTTCTTGCCACGCGCCGGCACGTCCACGCGGAACAGCGGCGGCAGCGCGATGTGCACATGACCGGCTTCGATCAGCTTGGGGAAGTGCTTGAAGAACAGGGTCAGCAGCAGCACCTGGATGTGCGAGCCGTCCACGTCCGCATCGCTCAGGATGCAGATCTTGCCGTAGCGCAGGCCGGACAGGTCGGGCGTGTCCTCGGGGCCGTGGGGGTCGACGCCGATTGCCACGGAGATGTCGTGCACCTCGTTGTTGGCGAACAGGCGGTCGCGGTCCACCTCCCAGGTGTTGAGCACCTTGCCGCGCAGCGGCAGCACGGCCTGGGTGGCCTTGTCGCGGCCCATCTTGGCCGAGCCACCGGCGGAGTCGCCCTCGACCAGGAACACCTCGTTGTCGGCAATGTCGCGGCTTTCGCAGTCGGTCAGCTTGCCGGGCAGCACGGCCACGCCGGAGCCCTTGCGCTTCTCGACCTTCTGGCCGGCCTTCTGGCGGATTTGCGCGGCCTTGATGGCCAGCTCGGCCAGCTTCTTGCCGAACTCCACATGCGCGTTGAGCCACAGCTCCATCGCGGGCTTCACGAAGCCCGAGACCAGGCGCACGGCATCGCGGCTGTTGAGCTTTTCCTTGACCTGGCCCTGGAACTGCGGGTCCAGCACCTTGGCCGAAAGCACGAAGCTGGCGCGCGCGAACACGTCGTCGGGCATCAGCTTGACGCCCTTGGGCAGCAGGGCATGCAGCTCGATGAAGCTTTTGACGGCCTGGAACAGACCATCGCGCAGGCCGCTTTCGTGCGTGCCGCCAGCGGTGGTGGGAATCAGGTTGACGTAGCTCTCGCGCATGGGCGCGCCCTGCTCGGTGAAGGCCAGGCACCAGGCGGCGCCTTCGCCTTCGCTGAAGGTGTCACTGTGCTTGTCGGCATAGCCTTCGCCTTCGAGCAGCGGGATGACGGCGTCGGCAGTCAGCGTCTGCTCCAGGTAGTCCTTGAGGCCGCCTTTGTACTGCCACTGCTGGACGTCCTTGGTCTTTTCATTCGTCAGCGTGACGCTGACGCCGGGCATGAGCACGGCCTTGGAGCGCAGCAGGTGGACCAGCTCGCCCATGGGCAGGTGGGGGCTGTCGAAGTATTTGGCGTCGGGCCAGACGCGCACCGTGGTGCCCTGCTTGCGGTCGCCGGCCACCATGGCACGGCGGGCCAGGGGTTCGACCACATCGCCACCGGAAAACGCCAGCGTGGCGACTTCGCCGTCGCGGTGCACGGTCACTTCCAGGCGCGTGGCCAGGGCATTAGTCACGGACACGCCCACGCCGTGCAGGCCACCGGAGAAGCTGTAGGCCCCGCCGTTGCCCTTGTCGAACTTGCCGCCGGCGTGCAGGCGGGTGAAGACCAGCTCTACCACGGGGGCTTTTTCCTCGGGGTGCAGGCCAAACGGAATGCCGCGGCCATCGTCTTCCACACTGACAGAACCGTCGGTGTGCAGGGTGAGCTTGATTTTCTTGCCGAAACCGGCCAGCGCTTCGTCGGCGGCGTTGTCGATCACCTCCTGCAGGATGTGCAGGGGGTTGTCGGTGCGGGTGTACATGCCCGGGCGTTGCTTGACGGGCTCCAGGCCCTTGAGCACGCGGATCGAGCCTTCGGAATACGCGGATGCAGAAGTAGAGGGTTTAGCTGCCATGGGGGCGGATTGTAGTTCCGGCCACAGCTCAGTGCTGGATAAATTCACAGTAACCAAGACCAGACTCCGAGTCGCAAAGGCGGCATCGTGCCACCTGATGGCGGGAATATGCAATGCCTATCCCGCAGGTTGCAGCAGGTGGCGAAGCAATTCGCTACATTGCTTTCCATGCAAAACCAATCACAACAATCCATGCAGCGCCTGCCCATGCTCCAGGTGCTGCTGTGCGGGGGCATGGTCGTGACACTGGCCATGGGCATTCGGCATGGCTTCGGTCTGTGGCTGCTGCCCATCACCCAGGAAATGGGCTGGACGCGCGAGAGCTTCTCGCTGGCGATTGCCATCCAGAACCTGTCCTGGGGGGTGTTCGGCATCTTCGTGGGCATGATTGCCGACCGCATCGGCGCCTTCAAGGTGCTGATTGGCGGCGCCATCCTGTACGCGCTGGGGCTGGTGGGCATGGCGCTGTCGCCGACCACGCTGCTGTTCACCCTGACCACGGGGCTGATGATCGGGGCGGCACAGGCCGGCACCACCTATGCCGTGATCTACGGCGTGCTGGGGCGCCAGATTCCGGTGGAACGGCGCAGCTGGGCGATGGGTGTGACGGCCGCGGCCGGCTCGTTCGGCCAGTTCTTCATGGTGCCGGTGGAAGGCACGCTGATTGCCCAGTTCGGCTGGAGCAATGCGCTGCTGATCCTGGCGCTGATGGCGCTGATCATCGCCGTGCTGGCCTTCGGCCTGCGCGAGCCAGGCTTTGGCAAGGGCGCGGTGCTGCACCGCGAGCAGACGGTGGGCCAGGCCCTGAAGGAAGCCTGGACCAACCCCAGCTTCGTGCTGCTGCTGTCGGGCTATTTCGTCTGCGGCTTCCAGGTGATGTTCATCGGCGTGCACATGCCCAGCTACCTCAAGGACTTCGGCATGGCCCCACACGTGGCCAGCATCGGCCTGGCGCTGGTGGGGCTGTTCAACATCTTCGGCACCTACCTGGCGGGCAACCTGGGCCAAAAGTACCCCATGCGCAAGCGCTACGTGCTGTCGGGCATCTACGGCCTGCGCTCGGTGGTGACGGTACTGTTCCTGCTGGCGCCGCTGTCGCCGTGGTCGGTCTATTGCTTCACCGCCGCCATGGGCTTTCTGTGGTTGTCCACGGTGCCGCTGACGAATGCCACCATCGCGCAGATCTTTGGCGTGCAGCACCTGTCAATGCTGGGCGGCTTCGTGTTCTTCAGCCACCAGATCGGCAGCTTCATGGGCGTGTGGCTGGGCGGCTACCTGTACGACCAGAACGGCAATTACGACATGGTCTGGTATGTGTCGATCGCACTGGGCATTTTTGCGGCGCTGGTGAACCTGCCCATCCGCGAGGCCAGCCTGGTGCGCCGGCCGGCCTCCGCGTAAGATGGCCGGCATGACAAGCGCCGCCCCCTCCTCCCTGCCCCTGGCGCTGCCCTTGTGGCAGCGCGCACTGATCTGGGCCTGCGTGCTGGCCGTGCTGCTGGGGGTGTTTGCCCTGTACACGCTGCCGGACTTCATGGTCACACTGGCCGGCTATATCTGGGCCTGCTTCTGAGCCTGGGCTCCCCGGCCCAGGGGGTGGGCCGGGAGTCGCCTTGTGCCCTGCTTTGTGATCACCGGTGCCTCGGAGGGCATCGGCGCTGAACTGGCCCGCCAGCTGGCCCACACCCACCAATCCCAAGTCCAACTGGTGCTGGCCGCCCGCACGGCGGCCAACCTGGCCAGCGTGGCCCAGGCCTGCCGCGAGGCCCAGGCCCAGGTGCTGGTGGTCCCCACCGACGTGTCCGACCCTACACAATGCCGCGCCCTGATCGACCAGGCCGTGCAGCAGTTTGGCGGCATCGACACCCTGATCAACAACGCCGGTGTCTCGGCCCATGCCCTGTTCTCAGACGTGCGCAGCGAAGACCTGCACTGGTACGAGAGCGTGATGCGCACCAACTTCTGGGGCAGCGTGTGGTGCACCCACGCGGCCCTGCCCCACTTGCAGGCACGGCGCGGGCGGATTGTGGCAGTGTCATCGCTGGCCGGCCTGGTGGGGGTGCCGGGGCGCACGGCCTACAGCGCCAGCAAGTTTGCGATGAACGGTTTTTTCGAGGCGCTGCGCGCGGAACTCAAGCCCCAGGGCGTCAGTGTCACCCTGGCCTACCCGGGCGTGGTGGACACCCGCATCCGCTACCACGGCTACAACGCCCGCGGGGAGGCCGCGGGCCGCAGCGGCCTGAAGGAAGAAGGTGCGATGCCGGTGGCCGAGTGCGCGCGCCTGATCCTGGCGGGCATGCAGCACCGCCAGCGCGAGGTGGTGATGACCACGCGCGGCAAGCTGGGGCGCTGGCTCAAGCTGCTGGCGCCCGGCGTGGTCGAGCGCATGGCGCTGGCCGCACTGCAGGACGACGTGCAGCCGCACTGAGCCCCGGCCAGGGCCGCGTATATTGGCGGCCTATGACTTGCTCTTCCCACGCGGCGGCCGTGACCGCTGCACCTTCCGCATGGGTCCAACGCTTTGCCCACCTGCTGCCACCTGGCGCACAGGTGCTGGATCTGGCCTGTGGCAGCGGCCGCCACGCCCGCTGGCTGGCCGCCCAGGGCCATGCTGTGACCGGCGTGGACCGCGATGCGCACGCGCTGGCCGCGTTGCCCCCGGAGGTGGACACCCTGGTCGCCGACCTGGAAAACGCCCCCTGGCCCCTGCAGGACCGCCGCTTTGACGCCGTGGTGGTGACGAACTACCTGTGGCGCCCACTGTGGCCGCAGGTGCTGGCCAGCGTCCGGCCCGGTGGGGTGCTGCTGTACGAAACCTTTGCCCAGGGCAACGCTGCCTACGGCAAGCCCTCGCGCCCCGATTTCCTGCTGGCCCCCGGTGAACTGCTGCAGGTCTGCGCTGGCTGGACCGTCGTGGCCTACGAGCACGGTCTGCTGCGCCAGCCCGAGCGCGTGGTGCAGCGCGTGGCCGCCATCGCGCCCGGTCTGACTGCATCGCCCCCCGTGGCGCTGTCCGCCTGATTGTTTGCCGCACTGGCGCCTTTTCCGCAATTGCCCCCATGCCCAATTACGCCCTGCTGCTGGCCCACGACGAACGCCCGACCGCCACCACCCTCTGGCCCACCGAACCCGGCCTCCCCGGTGCGGTCTGCGAGGGCTGGGCCGAATGGTTCAACCACACGCCGCTGCTGTTCAGCCTGCTGATGGGCGATGCACTGCACTTGCCTGAGCGGGTGCCCTGCAGCTTCTATCAAGAGGCGGACAGCCTGTCGGCCCTGGCCGCACCCATGACCCAGGTGCAGGCCCGCTGGGCATGGCTCAAGCACCTGCTGGGCGCCGCGCCCGGCAACTGGCCCGCCGCGCTCGCTCAGCAATGGCAGGCGATTGACCACACCATTACCACCAGCCAGCGCCAATGGCTGCTGCTGGACTGCGCCACGCTGTGCCCGCACGACCTGGGCACCCCCGAATTTGCCGCCTTTCTGCAGGCCCAGCGCGATCAATGCCTTTTATGGGATTGCAGCGCTTCCAGCCTGCCACAACCGCTACACGCTTTGCAGCAGCACCCGGACCACCAGCTGGGCTGGTGGAACCCCGCCGTGGTGGCACGCACCGCCACCATCGAGCGTGCCCACAGCGACGACTGGCCCAGTTGGCTGGCCGACGCCTACGAAGAGCGCTACTACGCGGCATGGGAAGAGGAGATCGACGCCTACGAGGTCATGCCCCGGCTGCACCCGCGCACCGGCCAGCCTTGCCGCACCGAGGACGAGCGCGAGCACTGGCCCGTCGGCCTGGTCACCCCCTATGGCCGCTGGCTGCTGTCGCCGGAGGCCGGCGCCCACAGCGCCTTCGCCAGTGGCGGCTGCATCAACCTGGGCTATCCGCCGCAGACCCCTGGCCAGGATGAACGCTGCGGCATTCAGGATGCAAACGGCCTGTGGCTGGTGCAGCCCGACCTGGGCCACCGCGAAGCCTGGGCGTTGACCCCGCAGCTGATGCAGTCGCGCACCGCGGAGGGCCACTACGCACTGCACCGCCTGCCCGATCTGGCCTTGCTGCACAGCGGTCTGACGGCCATCGACCTGTTCCCCGACGACCAGTTGATCCGTGCCCGCCGCAGCGACGACACCGTGATGGTGCTGGATGCCTCGGGCCAGCCCCTGTTCGACAGCCCCTACGAGCATGTGCTGAACTTCAACCCCAAGAACGGGCTGGCCGTGGCCTTTCAGCGCCAGCGCCCGGGCGACCGCAGCAGCCCCCTGCTTGAAGGCGTGCTGCACCGCAGCGGCACGCTGCGCGTGCCCTGTGCGTTCGCCCAGATCGAGCGGGGCTTCAACGACTCGCCCCCCAAGGTCTTTCCCGGTGGCAAGCTGCTGGCCTACAGCCCCGAAGGCCAGCTCCGCGTGTTCAACACCCAGGGCCAGTTGCTGAGCGCGCCGGACTTGTGGTGTCCGCCGCTGGCCCGTACGGTCAATAAAAACCTGCTGCTGGCCGGCGTTGGCAGCGGGCCCGAGGCCGCCATGGGCTGGTTCTCGCTCAAGGACTTCAGCTTCACCCCCACCGGGGAAACCTGGGGCGATATCACCCAGGCCTTGCGTCGCGGCCTGGAGGGAGACACCGACGTCGAAGTGCGCGTACTGCGCCGCAGCGACCTGGTCGATGCCGAAGACACGGACTGGATGCAGGACGTGGCGCGCACCCTGTGCCTGGGCGATGCCGAGGCAGCCACCGCCCTGGTCGCCACCTGGCGCGCGGCGGTCGCACAGCCGGACCCCGATGACTTTGGCTGGGACACCGAGGACCCGGACTTCGACCCCGACCTGCTGGAGTTGTGCGGCGAGGACAACGATCTGACGCTGTACTGGCAGCACCTGCTGGCCGTGGGGCCACAATTCGCCCGCCTGGACTGGAAGGACGCCGACGGCCTGGCCGGCAGCCGCTGGCTGCCCGGCGCCCACGACTGGCACTGGGACACTAGCACCCAGGGCCACGGCATGGAAGACGGCTTTGACAGCCTGGCGCAGCACCTGGCGCCGCAGCAACTGGCCCTGGTGCGCCTGCGCACCAGCGATGACTCGCTGCGCTTTGTCGTGGTGCGGCAGCCCGATGCCGCGGATCTGCTGGACCGCCTGGCGCAAGCCGCCGTCGATGCCTGGGTGCATGCCGCGTGAGCTGCCGCACACGCCCAGCCCACGGACGGTCCTCCGTGTCAGGGCCCTTGGCCCATGCGCCGCGCTTGGCGGCGGGTGCTCAGGGGGCAAACGCCCCCTGCAAAGGTCGATTGTTTTTCGCCAGGGCGGCAGAGATTTACATCAAAATAGCTAAAAACAGGGGCCCACACGTTGCCTCTGTGTCTGGCCTGTGTTCGCACTCCGAAAGCGGCTGGGTAGAATGCTTTTTTTCCCGTTTCACTTTGCGGACATGACCACTTCTTCCGTCGCCCTGCAGGGCAGCATCGTTGCCCTTGTCACACCCATGCACGCCGACGGTAGCGTCGACTACCCCAGCCTGCGCAAACTGATCGACTGGCACATCGCCGAAGGCACGAATTGCATCGGCGTGGTCGGCACCACGGGCGAGTCCCCCACGGTCAACGTGGAGGAACACTGCGAGATCATTCGCGTGGCCGTCGAGCAGGCGCAAGGCCGCGTGCCCGTGATGGCCGGCTGCGGTGCCAACAGCACCCACGAGGCGATCGAACTGGCCAAGTACGCCAAGAAGGTGGGCGCCGACAGCCAGCTGCAGGTCGTGCCCTACTACAACAAGCCGACCCAGGAAGGCCAGTACCAGCACTTCAAGGCGATTGCCGAAGCCGTGGGCGACCTGCCCATGATGCTGTACAACGTGCCCGGCCGCTCCGGGGCCGACATGCTGCACGACACCGTACTGCGCCTGGCACAGATCGACAGCATCTTCGGTATCAAGGAAGCCACGGGCAACATCGAGCGCGCACAATGGCTGATCCGCGATGTGCCCCAGGGCTTTGGCGTGTACTCGGGCGATGACCCGACCGCTGTGGCCCTGATGCTGTGCGGTGGTCACGGCAACGTGTCGGTCACCGCCAACGTGGCCCCACGCCTGATGAGCGAACTGTGTGCGGCTGCGCTGGCCGGCAACATCCAGCGTGCCATGGAGATCCAGTTCCAGCTCATGCCCCTGCACAAGCACCTGTTCGTGGAAGCCAACCCCATTCCCGTCAAATGGGCCGTGGCGCGCATGGGCCATTGCGGCGGCACGCTGCGCCTGCCCATGACCGAATTGTCGGCCGCCAACCAGCCTGTGGTAGAAACCGCGCTGCGCAACGCCGGTTTGATCTGACCGGTCCTGCCTTTTGCTTTTTGCATCACCCAAGGAATTCCGCGTGAAAGTGACACAACACACCGCCCGTTTGAGCCTGATCGGCTTGGCCGTCGCACTGTCTGCCTGCTCCGTCATTGAAGAGGGCAAGATCGACTACAAGAGCGCCAAGAAGGGCAGCACGCTGGAAGTGCCGCCCGATCTGACCCAGCTCACCAAAGACACCCGCTACACCGCCAGCCCCGACCGCTCGGTCTCGGCCGTGGCGCTGCAGGCCGGTCAGGCCCAGGTGCCGACCGTGGAGCGCGCGGCCCCGCTGCAAGTGGGCGACGTCGAAATCATGCGCGATGGCGACAAGCGCTGGCTGGTCGTAAACCGTCCCGTGGACCAGCTGTGGGAACCCACCCGCGAGTTCTGGCTGGACCATGGTTTCAACCTGGCGCAGGAAAAGTCCGATCTGGGCATCATCGAGACCGAATGGGCCGAGAACCGCGCCAAGCTGCCGCAGGACATCATCCGCTCCACGCTGGGCAAGGTGTTCGACTCCCTGTACTCCACCAGCGAGCGTGACCGCTTCCGCACCCGCCTGGAGCGCCGTGCCGACGGCAAGACCGAGATCTACATCACCCACCGTGGCATGGAAGAGGTCTACAGCAACACCAACAAGGACTCGACCATCTGGCAGCCCCGCCCGGCCGATCCCGAGCTGGAAACCGAATTCCTGCGTCGCCTGATGATCAAGCTGGGCACCAGCGAAGAGCAGTCGCGCGCCCTGGTGGCCTCCAACAAGGCCGTGGCCGCACAGCCCACGGCAGCTGCCCAGATCGCCACCGTCAACGGCCTGCCGGCCCTGCAACTGAGCGAGCCCTTCGACCGTGCCTGGCGCCGTGTGGGCGTGGCCCTGGACCGCACCGGCTTCACCGTGGAAGACCGTGACCGCAGCAAGGGCCTGTACTTTGTGCGCTACGTACCGCCCAGCGCCGACAGCACCGAGAAGAAGAAGGGCTGGTTCAGCGGTTGGTTCAGCAGCAAGCCCGAGAACAAGCCCGGCCAGTACCAGATCGCCGTGCGCACCGCGGGCGAGAAGACCCAGGTCACCGTGCTGGACGCCAAGGGCCAACCCGAAACCACCCAGGCGGCACAGCGCATCGTGCGCGTGATTGCCGACGACCTGAAGTAAGCACCACCGCCGCTGGCCCCCTGGTCAGCGCCACCGACGCCAGTCCTGCGACTGGCGTTTTTTTATGCGCTGCTCACACGCGCATCAAGCCTTACAAGGCGTAAAAAAACCCGCTGCGCACATGCGCAGCGGGTTTTTCATTCACGCCCCAGCGGAAACCCGCTGGAGGGAGCCAATTACTTGGCTTCGATGGCGGACTTGGCAGCGTCGGCAGCAGGAGCAGCAGCGTCAGCGGCAGGAGCGGCTGCGGGAGCAGCAGCGTCAGCAGCAGGAGCAGCGGCTTCAGCAGCGGGAGCAGCGGCTTCAGCGGCGGGAGCAGCAGGTGCTTCAGCGGCAGGAGCGGGAGCTTCCACAGCAGGGGCTGCAGGAGCAGCCACGGGAGCCTCTTCCTTCTTGCCGCAAGCGACCAAAGCAGCAGAAGCGATCACGGTAGCCAAGATGAGAGAGTTTTTCATGTCAATACCTCTAGGGGTGTAAAAAGTTGGGGGCGGCGCAGCAGACTTGCCGCAATTCCTGCCACCAATGCCGATAGCCAGCATTGGCTTCCCCTGCACAACGGTCCAGTTACAAACTTGGTTTACAGCTTTGCGCACTAAATTTGTAACAAGAACCAAATCAGCCTTCGACGCTGTCGGCCCAGCCGGCATCGACCCAGGACGACAGCAGTTCCAGGGCATCGTCGCTGAACTGCTGCACCTCGCGGCGCGACAGCTGGCGCTCATCGGCCAGCTTGCGCATCAGCTGGGCGTCCTTGCCGCCGGCCAGATAGCTTTCGCCGTTGATGAAGATGTGCTTGGCGTCGTACAGCATGCGGGTACGGCGGTTCAGGCGCACGCCTTCGAGCATGCCGAAATCGTCCGCAGGCTCGAACCAGACATTCGGCTTGGGATCGCTCATGTACTCGCCCAGCGCGCGCTCCAGCGCCAGGGGTTCGGCCAGGGCCTTCTTCAGGGCCTCGCGCGCGAAATCGTACAGGTCGGCGGGGATCTCGGCAGGATGTGCCACAGCAGGCTGCTTGGGGTCCTTGTAGACCACGTCCTTGGGGCACTCGTCCGGGGCATCCGACATGCGCAGGAAGATTTCGCGCGCCATCTCGTCCTGCTTGGGCGAGCGGAAGCCGATCGAGTAGGTCATGCACTCGCCCTCGGCGATGCCGTCATGCGCCCACTTCGGGGGCAGGTACAGCATGTCGCCGGGCTCCAGCACGAACTCTTCCTCGGGCTCGAAGTTGGTCAGGATCTTCAACGGCACATCGGGCTGCAGCGAGAAGTCCTTCTGGCGGCCGATGCGCCAGCGGCGCTTGCCATGAGCCTGCAGCAGGAACACATCGTAGTTGTCGAAGTGCGGACCCACGCCACCCTGGTCAGTGGCGAAGCTGATCATCAGGTCGTCCATGCGCGCATCGGGCACAAAGCGGAACTGCTGCAGCAGCGCATGCGCCTGCTCGTTGTGCAGGTCCACGCCTTGCACCAAGGCCGTCCAGCCGGGCTTGCTCAACGCCGGCAGCTTGCGGCGCGGAAACGGACCGTGCGAAAGCTTCCAGGCCCCATCACCCAACTGCTCGATCAGGCGCGCCTCCACGCCCTCTTCGCCCGCCAGCGCCAGCAGCTGTGCACGATTCAGGATGGGCTTGAAACCGGGGATCGCCTGGCGGATCAGCAACGGTTTCTTGTGCCAGTAGGTGCGCATGAATTTCTCGGGCGAGATACCGCCAAGCAGCGCGATGGGAAGTGTGGTGTCCATAGGAAAGAGCGGGCAACGATTCTGTAAAGCAGCCCCTATTGTCTTATGACCGGCCCCGCGGAGCTTGACCCAGCACAGCTCAACCATGCAGGTCCACCTGATAAGGACCGGCGCACCGGTGCCCCACCTGCACCGACCGTCGGGCAGGCGCATGGCTGTAGGCCAGCGCAGACCTTATGCTTGACAGCCTCTCCCGCAAAGGATTTGCCCCATGCTCCAACCCAGCTTGCTGATGGGCGGCCAGGCCGCCACGGCCACCGGCGGCGCCAGCTTTGACCGCCACAACCCACTCGATGGCCAGGTGGCCACGCGCGCACCGGCCGCCACGCCGGACGATGCACGGGCGGCCGTCGATGCCGCAGCCCAGGCCTTTCCCGCCTGGGCTGCCCTCGGCCCGGGGGAGCGCCGTGCCCTGCTGATGCGGGCCTCGCAGGCCCTTGCGGCCAAGGGCGAGGCCATCGCGGCCGCGATGGCGGCGGAAACCGGGGCTTCCGGCCTTTGGGCCGGCTTCAACGTGCATCTGGCGGCCGACATGCTGCTGGAAGCCGCGGCACTGACCACGCAGATCAGCGGACAGATCATCCCCTCCAACATTCCGGGCAACGTAGCCATGGCCGTGCGCCAGCCCGCAGGCGTGGTGCTGGGGATTGCGCCATGGAATGCCCCGGTCATCCTGGCCGTGCGCGCGATTGCCACCCCGCTGGCCTGTGGCAACACCGTGGTGCTCAAGGGCTCGGAGCTGTGCCCCGCCACGCACGGGCTGGTGATTGAAGCCCTGCAGGATGCCAGCCTGCCAGCCGGTGTGGTGAATTTCGTGACCAACGCCCCGGCCGATGCCGCAGCCGTGGTCGAGGCCATGATCGCCCACCCGGCCGTACGCCGCGTCAACTTCACCGGCTCCACGCGCGTGGGCCGCATCATCGGCCAGACTGCGGCCCGGCACCTAAAGCCCGCGATCCTGGAGCTGGGCGGCAAGGCCCCCTTCATCGTACTGGACGATGCCGACATCCCGGCGGCCGTGGCGGGCTGCACCTTTGGCGCCTTTGCCAATTCGGGGCAGATCTGCATGTCGACCGAACGCATCATCGTGGACGAGCAGATCGCCGACGACTTCGTGGCCCGGCTCACGGCCCACGCCCAGGCGCTGCCGCTGGGCGATCCGCGCCAGGGGCCGGTGGTGCTGGGGTCGGTGGTGGACATGCACACCGTGCACCGCGCCAACGCGCTGATCGACGATGCACTAGCCAAGGGTGCCCGGTTGCTGTGCGGCGGCAAGGCCAGCAGCACGCTGATGCCCGCCACGCTGCTGGACCATGTGACGGCCGACATGGACATCTTCCGCGAAGAGACCTTTGCACCGGTCAAGTCCATCGTGCGGGTGCGCGGGGTCGAGCAGGCGATTGCCGTCGCCAATGACAACGAGTTTGGACTGTCCTCGGCCGTCTACGGGCGCGACACGGCCCGCGCCTGGCAGGTTGCGGCACGCCTGGAAACCGGTATCTGCCACATCAACGGCCCGACGGTGCACGACGAAGCCCAGATGCCGTTCGGCGGCGTCAAGGCCTCGGGCTATGGCCGCTTTGGCGGCCAGGCCGGCATCGATGCCTTCACCGACACCCGCTGGATCACCATGCAGACCCGCGAACGCCACTACCCGTTCTGACGGGTGGCCAGCGACTGGCAATGCCCGGCACACAGCCAGACCTGGGCAGCCATGGGAAAATCCCGCCCAGTGCGCCGCCTGCGCGCCCCCCACGGGGTGCTGCGCAGCCGGCCGTTTTCTTTTTTCCTCTGCGGAACTGGCCGCACAAGGCTGCAACTCATGGACATCACCGAACAATGCGTGGTCGCGCTGACCTGGACCCTCAAAGACACCCTGGGCGATGAACTGGACGTGCTGGACGAGCCCGTGGAATTTCTCGTCGGCGGCGACGACCTGCTCAAGCGCATCGAAGAAGCCCTGCAAGGCCACACCGTGGGCGACACGCTGCAGCTGCACCTGGAGCCCGAGGACGCCTTTGGCGACTACATCGACACGCTGATCTTTCTGGAAAAGCGCGAACTCTTCCCCCAGGAACTGGAAGAGGGCATGACCTTTGAAGGCAGCGCCCTGCCGCAGGGCTGCAACCCCGAGGCCCCCAAGGATGCGCTGTACACCGTGACCGAAATCTACCCCGAGCATGTGGTGCTAGACGGCAACCACCCCCTGGCCGGGATTGCCCTGCGCATCGAGATCAAGGTCGAAGCCGTGCGCGAGGCCACGGAAGAAGAAGTTGGCCGCGGCAGCGCGGGCACGGGCTTCTTCCGCATCCAGCCCCAGGCGCCGGGCAGCGACCTGTTGCACTGACCCGGTCAGCGCATCTGGAAAGCCTCCTGGTGCAGGCGCCAGCCACGCTGGCGATCGGCGGCCTGGCGCACCGCCTGCCCCAGTCCGGCGGGCCCGCACAGCCAGATGTCCAGGGCCGTGCCATGCGGCACCAGGTGTTCGGGCCGCAGGCAGTCGCCCTGGGCCGCATCGTGCACCTGCAGGTGCACCGGAGGTTGCGCCTGCTCGCACAGCTGCCGCACCCGGGGTAGCACGGCATCCTGCGCCGCATTGCGGGTGCAGTAGTGCAGGTGCGCCGGTTGCAGCGCATCGGTCTGCGCTGCACCGGGCTGCCGCGCCTCCAGCAAGGCCAGAAACGGCGTCACCCCCACGCCCCCCGCCACCCAGACCTGGGTGCGCGCCTGGGCGCCCTGCCCGTCGAAATGCCCGTATGGCCCTTCGATGCGCACGGTCTGCCCCGGCTGCAGGGCCGCATGCAGGCTGCGCGTGTAGTCGCCCAGCGGCTTGATGACCAAGCGCAGCAGCGGGCGCCCATCGGGGGTGCTGCCGCAACTGCCCGGCGCACTGGCGATGGTGAAGGGGTGTGGCCCCTCCAACCCCTCGAAGCTGGCAAACACGAACTGCCCGGGCTGGTGTCCCTGCCAGGTGGTCGGCATGGCGCATAGCACTTCCAGCGGATCCCGACCGGCCACCGGCCCCAGCAGTTGCACCGCATGCACCTGCCCCCTATGGCTGTTGCGCCCACGGCCGATGCGTCCCGCCAGCGACCACAGGGCGGCGCCGCTGCCGACGCCCAGCAGCACCGCCATCAAGCCCCCCATGGGCAGGCGCCAGAACGACAGTGGCATCAACGCCAGCGTATGGAAGGCCAGCATCAGGTACAGCGCCGGCATCACGCGGTGCAGGCGGCGCCAGGGCCGATAGGGCAGCAGGCGCTGCCACAGCGTCAGGACCACCAAGGCCAGCAGGGTGTAGAAGGCCCACTCCCCCAGGTCCTTGGCGGTGCCGCGCCAATCCACGGCCCAGGCCAGGACGGCGTCGCGTGCCGGGCGCCCGGCGGTCCCCCAGACGTCCTTGATCAGCCCGCTGGATTCCTTGGCCCCCCAGTGCATGACCGCTGCCACGGCGGCGCCGATGCCGGCCCATTTGTGCAGGCGGTAGACCTGGTCCATGCCGCCCAGGGGCCACTCCATCCAGCGCTGGCGCAGCGACAGCAGCATGACCAGCGACATCATGCCGATGCTCCAGACGCCGCTGAGGTACAGCGCCTGCTGGCGCAACTGCCACCAGAACGTGGGCTCCGCCACTCCAGCGCCGCCCACCCAAGGGGCCGCCACCGCCATCCACGCCAGGGTCAGCCCCAGCCACCACGCTCCGAAAGCGATCCGCACACGCATACATCCTCCTTGCTGGTTCCGATGGTACGCAGAGCGACCCCTGGCCGCCCTGCCCGTTCTCAATGCTTGACGCGGCTGCGCAGCACGGCGCCGGTGTTGCCGTCCACGTCCAGCTTCACGCGTTCGCCCTGGGCGTTGCGGGCCTTGACTTCGTAGCGGCCATCGGACCACTCCACCTCGCGCAGATCGCGGTAGCCGGCGGCCTCCAGGCGGTCATACACCTGGCGGATGTTCAGTTGTGGCCCCGGGACGGTGGTCACAGCCTGGGCGGCAGGGGCCGTGGGTGCAGCTGCTGGGGCGGAAGCGGTGGTCTGGGCGATGGCGCCAGCGGCCAGACCCGCCAGCAAGGTGGCGGCGGCGAGACGGCGAACGGTGGCAAACTGCTGTGTGTACATGGTGAAGAACTCCTTGTGGGTGTGATGCAGGACCAGCACCGTGCTGGCCTGAAGTCATTCTTCAAAACCCGGGGTGAATGCATGCTGAAGCACCTGTTCATGTGCCATTCATCCCCCTGCCGGTATAAGTTTGGGGTGTTCACCTGCACGAGGAAGCATTGCCATGGTCACCCGCTCTTCACTGTCCCGCCTTCGCTGGCCCGCGCTGCTGGGCGCCTTTGCGCTGGGTGGCGCGCTGTGGCTGGGCGCCGGCCTGGACCTGCCCCAGGCCCACTCCGACGAAAGCGACCACGAACTGGCGCGCCAGGCGCTGCAACAGGGCAAGGTGCTGCCGCTGCGCACCGTGCTCGACCAGGTGGAGCGCCAGTACCAGGGGCAGGTGCTGAAAGTGGAGTTCGAACACGACAACGGCCGCTTCATCTATGAGATGCGGCTGCTGCACCCGAATGGCCAGTTGAGCAAGCTGAAGGTGGATGCCGTCGACGGCCGCGTGCTCAGCGTGCGCAGAAAGGGGCAGGACTGATGCGCATCCTGGTGGTGGAAGACGAACCCACGCTGTGCACCCAGTTGGCCCAGGCCATCGAGGCCGCCGGCCACACGGTGGAGACCGCCACCGACGGCGCCACTGCACGCTACCTGGGCGAGGTCGAGGATTTCGACGCCGTGGTGCTGGACCTGGGCCTGCCCGTGGTCGACGGCCTGAGCGTGCTGCGCCACTGGCGCGCCCAGGGGCGCAGCATGCCGGTGCTGATCCTGACGGCGCGCAGTGCCTGGCACGAAAAGGTCACCGGCATGGATGCCGGGGCCGACGACTACCTGGCGAAGCCTTTTCACATGGAAGAGCTACTGGCCCGGCTGCGCGCCCTGCTGCGCCGCCTGTCGCCGCACAGCAGCGCCGAATGGCAGTGCGGCAGCATCCGGCTGGACACGCGCCAGGCCACGGTTTCGGTCGATGGCCAGCCGCTGGCGCTGACCAGCCACGAGTTCAAGCTGCTGTCGCTGCTGATGCAGCGCGTGGGCGAGGTGCTGTCGCGCACCGAGCTGTCGGAGCACCTGTACCCGCAGGACAGCGAACGCGACTCCAACACCATCGAAGTCTTCGTGGGCCGTCTGCGCAAGAAGCTGCCGCCCGGCAGCATCGAGACCGTGCGCGGCCTGGGCTACCGCCTGCTGCCCGTGGAAGGTGCGGCGTGAAGCTGCCACGCGCCCTGTCGCTGCGCCATGGCTCGCTGCGCAAGCGCCTGCTGCTGGGCACGCTGGCCTGGATGGCACTGGCGATGGCCGTGGCGGGCTGGGGCCTGCGCGGCCTGTTCCAGGAACACGTCAACCAGCAGTTGCAGGGAGAGCTGGTGCGCCAGCTGGACCAGCTCAGCGCCAGCGTCAACCTGGATGCCGCGCAGCGGGTGGAAGTGCTGCCCATGGCCGGGGATGCACGCCTGAACGCCCCGCTGTCCGGCCTGTACTGGCAGGTGGACCTGCTGCCCGAGCAAGGCCCGGCCCAGCTGGGCGTGCTGCGCTCGCGCTCCCTGTGGGACCAGGTGCTGCCCCTGCCGCGGGACACGGCCTTTCCCGGCACCACGCGCAGCGGCCACGCCGTGCTGCAGTTGCGCGACAGCCAGAACCACCAGCTGGTGGCCGTCAGCCGGCCGCTGCAACTGCCCGAGGCCGAAGCCCCCCTGCTGCGCCTGACCGTGGCGGCCGACCAGGCCCTGGTGGCCGAGCCGGTGCAGCGCTTCACCACCATGCTGCTGGCCGCCCTGGGCACGCTGGCGCTGGGCCTGGTGGTGGCCGTTGCCGTGCAACTGCAGCTGGCCCTGCAACCGCTGGACCTGCTGCGCCAGCGCCTGGCCACGGTGCGCACCGGCGAAGCCACCCAGCTGGATGGTCAGTTCCCCGACGAGCTGCAGCCGCTGATCAACGAGTTCAACCATGTGCTGGCGGCGAATGCCGACATCGTGCAACGCGCCCGCACCCAGGCTGGCAACCTGGCGCATGCGGTGCACACGCCGCTGAGCATCCTGGGCAACGCCGCCGCCCAGAACGACACGCCGCTGGCGCGCCTGGTGCAGGAGCAGGTGGCCACGGCGCAGCGCCAGGTGGACCACCACCTGGCCCGCGCCCGCGCAGCCGCCGCCATCCGCGCCACCGGCCTGCGCACGCCGGTGCAGGGGCCGATGCAGGCCCTGCTGCGCACCATGCAGCGCCTGCACGCGGCGCGCTCGGTGCAGTTTGTGCAGGTGGGCGAGGCCGCACCGGCACTGGCCTTCCGCGGCGAGGCCCAGGACCTGTTCGAGATGCTGGGCAATCTGCTGGACAACGCCGGCAAATGGGCGCGCAGCCAGGTGCAGCTGGGCGTGCAGCGCGACGGCGACTTGCTGTGCTTCACCGTGGACGACGATGGCCCCGGCATTGCCCCCGCCGAGCGCCAGCGCATCTTCGAGCGGGGCGAGCGCCTGGATGAACAGCGCCCCGGCGCCGGCCTGGGCCTGGACATCGTGCGGGAGCTGGCCCAGACCTATGGCGGTTCGGTGCAGGCCGACAGCGCACCCCTGGGCGGGCTGCGCATGCGCCTGTGCCTGCCGGCCGTGGCCACGGAGGCCACACGGCCTGCGTCGCACTGAAGCCAGAAATTTTGGCATGATTTTGGCCGGCAGCGCTTGCTGGCTGTGCGCCAGCAGCTATGGATTCGAGAGTCCATCCCGACACGGATGACAACGCCGCCGGCAGGCCGAAGGTTTTGAGCCTGGGACGCACACAGCCACTGCGCTGGCTGCTCTACATTTTGAAAGGCCGCGGGCCCACAGGTCCGCGCCAGCAGCTCGGGATCAGCGGTAGATCTGGTTGCCGTCCACGCGCACGTTGTCGCCGATGCGGAAAGGCGGTGGGTTGGGGTAGTCAAAGCTGCGCTGGCTGCCGTCCTGCAGCTGCACGGTCACGCGGTAGATGTCGCGCACGCTGCCCCCCATGTTGTTTTGCACCGCATTGCCGGCCAGCGCACCGCCGACCACGCCCGCAATCGTCGCCAGGTCGCGGCCCGTGCCTTTGCCGACCTGGCGCCCCAGCACCCCGCCGACCACACCGCCGACGATCGCCCCACCCGCACCAATGCCGCTGGAATCCTGCACGCGCACGGTCTCGATGTTGGCGATCTGGCCATAGGCCATCTGGCCGTACATGCCGCCGCCCTGCTGGACCGGGTAGCTGGTGGCGGGATAGGCCGGCACCGGGTAGCTGGTCACCGGCTGCGGGGCCGTGGGATAGGCCGTGCGGGGATAGCCATGGCCGGGATAGCCGGCGCAGGCACTCAGCAACAACGCCACGCTGGCGGCAGCGGCAAGACGGGGCCAATGGGAAAGAGGATGCATAAAAACTCCGGGTCACGTGGGCGGGACACGCGGGGCCGCAGAGCGGGCGGCTCGGCCCATGCCGGAGCCCCATGTGTTCGGAGTTTCAACGCAGCCACCCGCAGCCGGGACGACGGCCCTCACACTTGCTCACAAAAGAATGAGCGCTGCCGCTGCGCTCACGCCCGTCTGCCACGGAAGTTTTCCCCGCAGCAGGCCAGCGCCGCCGGGCATTTGGAATGCGGCGTGGAGCCAACGCACCTCGTCCAAAGACCGAGGCCGCTGTGGCGACGCACCAGTGCTTACTGCTTGCCGGTCGAGCCGTAGCCGCCTTCGCCGCGCTCGGACACGGCTTCGAATTCGTCCACCAGGTTGAACGTGGGCTGCACCACGGGCACGACCACCAGCTGGGCCAGGCGGTCCATGGGCTGCAGGGTGAAAGCGGTGGGCGAACGGTTCCAGGCGCTGACCATCAGTTGGCCCTGGTAGTCAGAGTCGATCAGGCCGACCAGATTGCCCAGCACGATGCCGTGCTTGTGACCCAGGCCCGAGCGCGGCAGGATCATGGCGGCGTAGCCCGGGTCCTTCAGGTAGATGGCCATGCCGGTGGGAATCAGCTGCCACTGGCCGGGCTCCAGCGTGATCGGCGCGTCGATGCAGGCGCGCAAATCCAGGCCGGCGCTGCCAGGGGTGGCATAGGCGGGCATGTTCTCGCGCAGGCGCGCATCCAGGATCTTCAGGTCAACGTTCATAGCAAAGGGGTTCGGTGCCGGCCGCCACGGTGGTGGCCCAGGCAAAACAAAGAAGGCACGGATTGTGCCGGGGACGGACCACCGCAGCGGCCCGCGCGGGCATGTCAGGCCGATTCGCTGGCCGAACGAATGCCGCGGCGCACCGCGTTGATGATGGCAAACAGCAGCACCAGCGCCCCCAAGCCGGGCAGGGCCACGCTGAGGACGGCCAGGATCAGCAGCCCCACCACGCGCCCCGGGGTGATCCGGAACCAGGGGCTGCGCGGGCCCGCGGCGGGCGTGGCCGGCTTCGGCGGTGCCTGCCGCGCCGCGCGGGCTGGGCGGTCGCCGGCCTTCTTGGGCGATGCCTGGCCGGCCGGGCTGCGGCTGGCGGCCTGGGCCTGCTGCTGTGCCTGCTGCTGTGCCTGCTTCTGGGCCTGGGCCATGGCGGCCTGGGCCCGCTCGCGCACCCGCGTCAGCACGGAGCCCGGTTGGGCCCCGGGGGACAGCACCTCGCCGGAGAAATCGCTGCGACTGGCCTCCCGCAGCACCCGCCCCAGGCTCTGGTGCAGCGGGCTGGCGCGCAGCAGTTCATCGACGTAGCGCGCATAGTCGCCGCCGCGGGGGCCTTCGTAATTGGACGTTGACATGGGTTTCAGCCTCGCAGGTATCGGTGGAGTGCGCCTCAGGCGCGGGGTGCCGGTGGCAGGCGCCGAGCCAGCTCCTGCACCAGTTGCACGCCCAGCGCAGCCTTGCTGGCCCGCGGCAGCTCGCGGTGGCCCTGGGCATCGACCAGCAACAAGGCATTGTCATCCTGGCCGAAGGTGGCCGGGCCGATATTGCCGACCAGCAAGGGCACGCCCTTGCGCACCCGCTTGGCCGTGGCGTGCTGCAGCAGGTCGTGGCTTTCGGCGGCAAAACCGACGCAGTACAGCGCTCCGCTTTGGGCACGTGGCGACTGGGCGACGCTGGCCAGGATGTCCGGGTTCTCGACAAACGCCAGCGCAGGCACATCGCCCGTGCCGTCCTTCTTGATCTTTTGGTCGCTGGCATTCGCCGGGCGCCAGTCGGCCACGGCGGCCGTGGCGATGAAGATGCTGGCCTGGTCGGCCTGGGACTGCACCGCCGCCAGCATCTGCCGGGCCGACTGCACGTTGATGCGCTGCACGCCGCGCGGCGTGGGCAGGTGCACGGGGCCGGCCACCAGGGTCACCACAGCGCCCGCCGCCTGCGCGGCCGCGGCGATGGCAAAGCCCATCTTGCCGCTGGACAGGTTGGTGATGCCGCGCACCGGGTCGATGGCTTCGAAAGTGGGGCCGGCCGTGATCAACAGCCGGTGCCCGGCCAGCAGCTTGGGGGCGAAGCAGGCGGCGATGTCCTCCAGCAGCTCTTCGGGCTCCAGCATGCGGCCATCGCCGGTTTCGCCGCAGGCCTGGTCGCCCGCACCCACGCCCAGCACCTGCGCGCCATCGGCGGCGGCCTGGGCAAAGTTGCGCTGCGTGGCGGGGTGGGCCCACATTTCGCGGTTCATGGCCGGGGCCAGCAGCAGGGGCACGCGCTCGGTCGGCCGGGCCAGGCACATCAGGCTGAGCAGCTCGTCGGCACGGCCCTGGGCCAGCTTGGCGACAAAATCGGCGCTGCAGGGGGCGATGACGATGGCATCGGCCTCACGGCTGAGGTTGATGTGGGGCATGTTGTTGCCCTCGCGCGCATCCCACTGCGAGGTGTAGACCGTGCGGCCCGACAGGGCCTGCATGGTCACCGGGGTGATGAACTGCTCGGCCGCCTCGGTCATGACCACCTGCACGGTGGCGCCGGCCTTGGTCAGCAGGCGGCATAAATGTGCTGTTTTGTAACAAGCAACGCCCCCGGAGAGGCCCAGAACAATGTGTTTGCCAGCGAGTTCTTGCATGGCGCGAATGTAGCAGAGGCCACGGGGCTGATTGCCCCAGCTTTCAGCGGCAGTTTCTGGCCGGCACCTATAATTCGTCTTTACCACCACCATAAAAACGAACAAGACATGACCAAATTCGTCTTCGTCACAGGCGGTGTGGTGTCTTCCCTGGGCAAGGGAATCGCCTCAGCCTCCCTTGCTGCGCTGCTCGAGTCGCGCGGCCTGAAAGTCACCCTCATCAAGCTGGACCCGTACATCAACGTGGACCCCGGCACGATGTCCCCCTTCCAGCACGGCGAAGTGTTCGTGACGGACGATGGTGCGGAAACCGACCTGGATCTGGGCCACTACGAGCGTTTCATCGAAACGCGCATGCGCCAGTCCAACAATTTCACCACCGGTCGCATCTACCAGAGCGTGCTGGAAAAAGAGCGTCGCGGTGACTACCTGGGCAAGACCGTGCAGGTCATCCCCCACATCACCAACGAGATCCAGGAATACGTCAAGCGCGGCGCCGGCATCGGCACCGACGACGCTGTGGACGTGGCCATCTGCGAAATCGGCGGCACCGTGGGTGACATCGAGTCCCTGCCCTTCCTGGAAGCCGTGCGCCAGCTGTCCCTGAAGCTGGGTCCCAACAATTCGGCCTTCGTGCACCTGAGCTACCTGCCCTACATCGCAGCCGCCGGTGAACTCAAGACCAAGCCCACCCAGCACACCGTGCAGAAGCTGCGCGAAATCGGCATCCAGCCCGATGCGCTGCTGTGCCGCGCCCAGTACGCCGTGCCCGATGAAGAACGCGAGAAGATTTCGCTGTTCACCAACGTGCAGGAATGGGGCGTGATCTCCATGTGGGACGTGGACACCATCTACAAGGTGCCCCGCATGCTGCACGAGCAGGGCCTGGACGGCCTGATCTGCGACAAGCTGCGCCTGAACACCGCGCCGGCCAACCTCAAGCGCTGGGACGATCTGGTCTACGAAACCGAGCACCCCCAGGGGGAAGTGCAGGTGGCCATGGTCGGCAAGTACGTGGAACTGTCCGACGCCTACAAGTCGGTCAACGAAGCGCTCAAGCACGCCGGCCTGCGCAACCACACCCGCGTGAAGATCACCCACATCGACTCGGAAACCATCACCGACGCCAACGCCAAGGAACAGCTGTCCCAGTACGACGCCATCCTGGTGCCCGGCGGCTTTGGTTCGCGCGGTGTGGAAGGCAAGATCTCGACCGCCAAGTTCGCCCGTGAAAACAAGGTGCCCTACCTGGGCATCTGCCTGGGCATGCAGGTGGCCACCATCGAATACGCCCGCCACAAGGCCGGCCTGGAAGGCGCCAACTCCACCGAGTTCGATCCCCACACGCCCAACCCCGTGATCGCGCTGATCACCGAGTGGAAGGACGAGGACGGCACCATCAAGACGCGTGACGCCAACTCCGACCTGGGCGGCACCATGCGCCTGGGCGCCCAGTCGTCCGACGTGCAGCCCGGCACCCTGGCCCACAGCATCTACGGTGACGTGGTAACCGAGCGCCACCGCCACCGCTACGAAGCCAACGTGCAGTACCTGGACCAGCTGCGCGCAGCCGGTCTGGTGATCTCCGCGCTGACGCAGCGCGAGCAACTGACCGAGATCGTGGAACTGCCCAAGGACGTCCACCCCTGGTACATCGGCGTGCAATTCCACCCCGAGTTCAAGTCCACGCCCTGGAACGGCCACCCGCTGTTCAACGCCTTCATCAAGGCGGCCATGGACCAGAAGAAGGCCTGATCCCGGCATCCGGGACAAGTCTGAAAAAAGGAGCTGCCAGCGCTTGAAACGCAATGACTTCAGCATCATTTAAAGCTGAAGTCATTGCATCACCTGCGCAAGCAGCTTTGATTTTTGAAGCATGCACCGCATGCCATAAAGGAACACCCCATGAAACTCTGCGGCTTCGACATTGGTCTGGACCAGCGCTTCTTCCTGATTGCCGGCCCCTGCGTGGTCGAGTCCGAGCAACTGCAGATGGACGTGGCGGGCCAGCTCAAGGAGATCACCTCCGCGCTGGGCATCAACTTCCTGTTCAAGAGCAGCTTCGACAAGGCCAACCGCTCCTCGGGCGCCAGCTTCCGTGGCCCCGGCATGGAAAAGGGCCTGGAGATCTTGGCCAAGGTGCGCAAGGAGATCGGCGTGCCCGTGCTGACCGACGTGCACACCGTGGAGGAAATCCCCCACGTGGCATCGGTGGTCGACATGCTGCAGACCCCCGCCTTCCTGTGCCGCCAGACGGACTTCATCCGCGCCGTGGCCCAGTGCGGCAAGCCGGTCAACATCAAGAAGGGCCAGTTCCTGGCACCGCATGACATGAAGAATGTCATCGACAAGGCGCGCGCCGCCGCCATCGAAGTGGGCCAGGACCCCGACATGTTCACCGCCTGCGAACGCGGCGCCAGTTTTGGCTACAACAACCTGGTCAGCGACATGCGCTCGCTGGCCATCATGCGCGAAACCGGCGCCCCCGTGGTGTTTGACGCCACGCACAGCGTGCAGCTGCCCGGCGGCAACGGCACCTCCAGCGGCGGCATGCGCGAGATGGTGCCCGTGCTGTCGCGCGCGGCCGTGGCCGTGGGCGTGGCGGGCCTGTTCATGGAAACCCACCCCGATCCCTGCAACGCCCTGAGCGACGGCCCCAACGCCGTGCCCCTCAAGCACATGAAGGCCTTGCTGGAGACTTTGGTGGCGCTGGACGACGTGACCAAGCGCCACGGTTTCCTGGAAAACCACTTTTCCGCCTAAGTTTGCGTAAGATGCGCAGCGCGCGACCCGTGAACCAGCTTTCAGCGACAAAGCACGCTCCGTGGGGCGTGCTTTTTCACATGCGCACCGCGCATGCCAGGCAGCCTCGGCCGACACCACAGCCACCATCCCAGTTGCAGCTGCCGACCCAGTTTTGAAAACCTTCCGAGGAAAACACCATGAGTGCAATCGTTGACATCGTAGGACGTGAAGTCCTGGACAGCCGCGGCAACCCCACCGTCGAATGCGACGTGCTGCTGGAATCTGGCGTGATGGGCCGTGCGGCCGTGCCATCGGGCGCGTCCACCGGCTCGCGCGAAGCCATCGAACTGCGTGACGGCGACAAGGGCCGTTACCTGGGCAAGGGCGTGCTCAAGGCCGTGGACAACATCAACGGCGAGATCGCCCAAGCCGTGATCGGTCTGGACGCGTCGGAACAGGCGTTCCTGGACAAGACCATGATCGACCTGGACGGCACCGAGAACAAGAGCCGCCTGGGCGCCAACGCCATGCTGGCCGTGTCCATGGCCGTGGCCCGCGCCGCAGCCGAAGAGGCCGGCCTGCCCCTGTACCGCTACTTCGGCGGCATGGGCGGCGTGCAACTGCCCGTGCCCATGATGAACGTGATCAACGGCGGCGCCCACGCGAACAACTCGCTGGACCTGCAAGAGTTCATGATCATCCCCGTGGGTGCCCCCACCTTCCGTGAAGCCGTGCGCTGGGGTGCCGAAGTGTTCCACGCGCTGAAGGCCATCATCCACCACAACGGCATGTCAACCGCCGTGGGCGACGAAGGCGGTTTCGCACCTTCCGTGGAAAACCACGAAGCCGCGATCCAGCTGATCATCGAAGCCATCGAAAAGGCCGGTTACACCCCCGGCGAGCAGATCGCACTGGGCCTGGACTGCGCCGCTTCCGAGTTCTACAAGGACGGCATGTACGTGCTGGAAGGCGAAGGCAACATGACGCTGAACGCCACCCAGTGGACCGACATGCTGGCTGGCTGGTGCGACAAGTACCCCATCATCTCCATCGAAGACGGCATGCACGAAGGCGACTGGGACGGCTGGAAGATCCTGACCGAGCGCCTGGGCGCCAAGGTGCAGCTGGTGGGTGACGACCTGTTCGTGACCAACACCAAGATCCTGAAGGAAGGCATCGACAAGAAGATCGCCAACTCCATCCTGATCAAGATCAACCAGATCGGCACGCTGACCGAGACCTTCGCCGCCATCGAGATGGCCAAGCGCGCCGGCTACACCGCCGTGATCTCGCACCGCTCGGGTGAAACCGAAGACAGCACCATCGCCGACATCGCCGTGGGCCTGAATGCGGGTCAAATCAAGACCGGCTCGATGAGTCGTTCGGATCGCATCGCCAAGTACAACCAGCTGCTGCGCATCGAGGAAGACCTGGGCGACGTGGCCGTGTACCCCGGCCGTGACGCTTTCTATAACCTGCGTTAATCTTCGGGCTCACCCCCTGCACCAGAACCGGGGCCAACTGGCCCCGGTTTTTTGAATCCACCCATGGTTTCTCGCATCGTCACCGTCGTCTTGCTGAGCCTGCTGGCCATTACCCATGCCCAGTTGTGGCTGGGTGCGGGCAGCATGGACCGCGTGGCCGAACTGCGCGCCCAGATCAACGAACTGCACGCCACCAACGCGCAGGCCCGCAAGGAAAACGAGCGCCTGTCGTCCGAGGTCGCCGACCTGCGCGACGGCCAGGACAGCATCCAGGAAAAGGCGCGCAGCGAGCTGGGCATGGTCCGCCCCAACGAGATTTACGTGCAGATCATGCGCCGCTGAGGGCGCCCGGTCTGCCCTTCCTGCCTTCGGGCCACCCGCTTGCGCCAGCCCTTGCCCCCTGCCCCCCGCATCCTGTTGTGCGCCAGCGCAGCCCACTGCGCCCAGGTGCTGCACGCCGCCGCCCAGGCGCGCGTGCCGCTGCACGGCCTGCAGCCGCTGACGCAATGGCCCACGCCGGCCATGCCGGCAGACAGCCTGCTGCTGTGGGCCCTGCTGCCTACCGGCGCGCCCGATGCCGCACTGCGCCTGGAAGCCGCCTGGCGTGCCGAGCACCTGCCGCACAGCCCCTGGCCGGTCCACATGCTGTACGGCAACGCCGCGCAACAGGCCCAGCAGCTGCGCCCCTGGATCACCACGCCTGCCCAGGGCAATGCCCCCCATCTGCAGGACGACTGCCAGGAGTGCCTGGACGCCGCCAGCGAACACCAGCTGTTCCAGCACCTGCTGCAGCGCTGAGCGCCAGCGCGGCCACGTTGGGCATAAAAAAATAGCTGCCTGCGCTTGTTGGCCCTGGATTTCCGATCTCTTGAAACCGGAAATCCAAGCACACCGCGCGCTGGCAGCTATCTTTCATGCAGCACCCTGCGGGTGCCGCGGCTCCTGAATTACTGCACCGAGGACGAGCCAGGTGCCTGGTGCTGCGCGGCCGTGAACAGCTGGGCCGCATCCACCGCGTCAAAGCGGTACTGGGCGCCGCAGTAGTCGCAGCCGACTTCCACATGTCCCTGCTCCTGCACCACCTGCGCCACTTCTTCCTGGCCCAGGTTGCGCAGCATGTCTTCCACGCGTTCGCGGCTGCAGGTGCAGGCGAAGTGCGGGCCCTGGTCACCGTCCTGGGGCACGAAGCGCAACAGCTTCTCCTCCCAGAACAGGCGGCGCAGGATGGTGTCCACATCCAGCGCCAGCAGCTCGTCGCGCGTCAGGCTGGCGGCCAGGGTGGCGATGCGGTTGTAGTCCTCGCTGGCGCCGATGGCGTCCTGCTCGTCCTGGCGGCTCTCGGTGGCCCCGGCCAGGTTGTCCTGGCCCTTGAGCGGCATGCGCTGGATCATCAGGCCCGCCGCCACCTCGTCGTTGGCGGCCAGCACGATGCAGGTGTCCAGCTGTTCGGACTGGCGCATGTAGTGCTGCAGTACTTCGGAAATCTTCTCAAACGGCTCGCCGTCCATGCCCTGCAGCGGCACCACGCCCTGGTAAGGCTGCTGGCCCGGCAGGCGGTCCTTGGGATCGAGCGTGATGGCGCAACGCCCGCCCCCCTGGAGGTTGACCAGCTCCGCCAGCTCCGCCCCCGCAGGCACGGCGCCATGCACCGAGGCCGTGGCGCGCAGCGCCAGGTTGGACTGCACCTCGGCCACGGCCACCTTGACCGGGCCGTCACCAAAGATCTGGAACACCAGGGCGCCGTTGAACTTGATGTTGGACTGCATCAGCACGCTGGCCGCCGCCATCTCCCCCAGCAGCTCGCGCACGGCGGCCGGATAGGCCCCGGTGTCGGTGTTGCTGGCGCGACGCTGGAGGATGTCCTTCCAGGCATCGGTCAGTCGCACGATCATGCCGCGCACCGGCAGGCCATCGAATAGGAATTTGTGGAGTTCAGACACGCTGTGTGTATCCCAGTCAGTGATTGCTGTAAGTGCCAGGCCTCAGCCCAGCTTGCGCAGCCCCGCCTTGAAGCGGCGCGCATTCTCGATATAGTGCTGCGCACTGCGGCGCAGGCCTTCCATCTGCTCGGGGGTGAGCTGCCGAACCACGCGGGCCGGACTGCCGATGATCATCGATCCATCCGGAAACTCCTTGCCTTCGGTCACCAGCGCACCTGCACCCACCAAGCAATTTTTGCCAATTTTCGCCCCGTTGAGCACGATAGCGCCAATTCCGATCAAGGACTCGTCGCCGATCGTGCACCCGTGCAGCATGACCTGATGGCCCACGGTCACGTGTCGGCCAATCGCCAAAGGCATGCCGAAATCGGCGTGCAGCACGCTGGCGTCCTGCACGTTGCTGCCTTCGCCGATGCTGATGCTGTCCGTATCCCCGCGCACCACGGTGCCAAACCAGACGCTGGCGTCGGCGCCAATCTGCACCTTGCCCATCACCTGGGCGCTGTCGGCGATCCAGGCGCTGTCTGCCACCTCGGGCACCAGTTCTTCCAATGCGTATACGGCCATGCTGTGTCTCCTGTTTTTGTCTGCGCGGGAAAATTAGAATTGTAGGTATGGAGCTTCGACAACGCGCCCTTGAGGTTTTGTGCCTCTGCGACCCCATCCACAAAGCGACGGCTGCTATGGAAATGTTTGCGCACAGCGCACAGTTCTCCATCGCCCCGACCGCGCCCGCTCTGCCGGCCGACTGCCACCTACCCGGGCATCCGCAGCGCCCGGTGCTGCGCCACCACACCGAAGTGGCCCGCCGCTCCCCGGCCACCCTGGAGGGCCGCATCACCCTGATGCACGCGATCGCGCACATCGAATTCAACGCCATCAACCTGGCGCTGGATGCCATCTGGCGCTTTGATGCCATGCCTGCGGCCTACTACCAAGATTGGTTGCAAGTGGCTGGTGAGGAAGGTAAGCATTTTTTACTAATCCGCGACTGGCTTTTGGCCCAGAAGCACGACTACGGCGACTTCCCGGCGCACCAGGGACTGTGGACCATGTGCGAGAAAACCGCACACGACATCACCGCCCGCATGGCCCTGGTTCCGCGCACGCTGGAGGCGCGTGGACTCGACGCCACGCCGCAGATCCAGGCCAAGCTGCGCCAGGCAGGCACCCCCGATGCCTGGGCCGCCGTGGAGATCCTGGATGTCATCCTGCGCGAGGAGGTGGGCCATGTCGCGATCGGTAACCATTGGTATCGCTTCTTATGCCAGCGCAATGATATGGATCCGCAATCGCACTACACTGCATTGGCTCTGAAATACGAAGCGCCTCGCCCTCGCCCACCGTTCAATACCCAGGCCCGACAGGCCGCAGGGTTTACCGACGAAGAGCTGGCCTGGCTGGAACAGCACTGACATGCTGGATTCACAGACCACCCAGATTACGCAACGCCAACCCGCAGACATGTCCGTTATTGCCCCCGTCCAGCCCTCATCCACGCCTGTTGCTCATGCCGGTTCTCCCATGATTGCACGCCAGGCCATCGTGAATGTGGACAAGGATGTGATTGGCTACGAGCTGTTCAACCGCTCCCGCGCTCCGGCCGAACACACGGCGGCCACCGACGTCATCCTGCTGTTCACGGCCATGTCCCATGCCGGCCGCGAAGACCTGGTGGGCACCAAGCTGCTGTTTGTCAACAGCACGCACGAAAGCCTGGCGGGCGGGCACCTGGAGTTGCTCAACCCCGAAAAAGTGGTGCTCGAGGTGGAGCCCCTGGGCCATGTGGCCGCCACCGAGGCAGTGGCCCGCCTGCCGATCCTGCGTGGCCTGCGGGAACGCGGCTTCAAGCTGTCCTTCAACCACACCGTGCTGGAATCGGCCTACGCCACTTGGCTGCCGCTGGCGGACTTCATCAAGCTGGACCTGACCGTGCTGCGCCCTGAGCAACTGGCCGTGCTGGTCAGCTACGCGGCGCGCCATTCCAAGGCCCAGCTGATTGCCACCAAGGTCGAGACCCCGCAGCAGTTCGACCTGCTCAAGAGCATCGGCGTCTCCCTGTTCCAGGGCTACTGGTTCTCGCGCCCTGCCGTGGTCGAGACCAAGCTGCTGGCCCCCAACCAGGCCAGCATCATCCAGCTCATCAACCTGCTGCGCCGCCAGGCCAGCACCGATGAGATCGAGGAAGTGCTGAAAAAGGACGCCGGGCTGGCCTTCAACCTGATGCGCCTGATCAATTCCGCCGGCTTTGGCACCGCGCGCGAAATCACCTCGTTCCGCCAGGCCGTGATGATCATGGGTCTGAAGAAGCTGTTCCGCTGGGCGGCCCTGCTGCTCACCGCCTCCAAGTACGGCAACACCAGCGCCTCCATCGGTCATACCGCCGTCATCCGTGGCCGCCTGATGGAACTGCTGGCCCTGGAGTTCATGAGCGAGGAAGAGGCGGAGCAGGCCTTTGTGGTCGGCATCTTCTCGCTGCTGGACGCGATGCTCAGCATTCCCATGCAGGATGCGCTGCAACTGATCAACATCCCGACCGCCGTGCGCGATGCCCTGCTCAAACACGAAGGCGTCTTTGGCGAGCTGCTGCAGCTGGCCGAAGCCTGCGAAAGCAGCGATGACCTGGCCTTCGACCACTCGGCCTCGGTGCTCCAGCTCACCAGCCAGCAGATCAACTGGGCCCACCTGCAAGCCCTGGCCTGGTGCGACCAGATCACGCAATAAACCTGCGGGACATCACGTACGGAATACCGGTCGCCACGGTGTTGCCAATCCAGTACAGTGGGGCACCAGAGCCTGTTGCACCCACTACCATTGGCGGTTATCTGCTGCCCGCAAAGGCCCATGACCGCGTACACACCACCGATGACCTCTGATTCCAGTGCCTATCCGACCGCTCCCGCCCTGCCTGCCGGCGTGACCGATGACTCCGTGTCCATGATTGGCCGCCAGGCCATTCTGAACGAGCGCCGCGAAGTTTTTGGCTATGAGCTGTTCGATCGCACGACCGCCGTGGATGCGCACACGGCCGCCAGTGATGCGGCACTGCTGTTCAACGCCCTGTCGTATGCCGGCACCGAGGCCCTGGTCGGACGCAAGCTGGTGTTCGTCAACTGCACCCACGAGAGCCTGGTGGGCGGCCACCTGGAGCTGATCCACCCCGACAAGGTGGTGCTGGAAGTGCCCACCCTGGGCGATGACGCCACGCCCGAAGAAATTGCCGCCCTGATCCCCGTGTTCCAAAGCCTGCGCCAGCGCGGCTTTCGCCTGGCGTTCGACCAGAACCTGCTGCGCCGTGCCTACGTGCACTGGCTGCCGATGGCCAGCTTCATCAAGCTCGACATGCTGAGCTTCCCGGTCGAGAGTGCCGAAGCGCTGGTGAAATTTGCCCAGACCCACACCACGGCACAAATCGTGGCGGAGAAGGTGGAGACCCAGGAACAGTTCGACCTGATGCACTCGCTGGGCGTGCGCCTGTTTCAGGGCTTCTGGTTCGCCCGCCCCGATGTGGTGTCCGCCAAGACCGTGCGCCCATCGCAAGGCACCATCTTGCAATTGCTCAACCTGGTGCGCAGCCAGAGCAGCACGGCAGAGATTGAGGAAGTGCTCAAGAAGGACCCCACGCTGTCCTTCAACCTGCTGCGATTCATCAACTCCTCGGGCTTCGGCCTGTCCTGCGAAATCACCTCGTTCCGCCATGCGGTCATGATCCTGGGGCTCAAAAAGCTGTTCCGCTGGGCCGCTCTGCTGATGACCACCTCCCGCGCAGGGGGCACCGCCCCTGCCGTCGGTCAGACCGCCGTGGTGCGCGGCCGCCTGATGGAGCTACTGGCCGCCGAGATGCTGTCCACGGAGGAAGTCGACAATGCCTTCGTGGTCGGGGTGTTCTCCCTACTGGACGTGATGCTGGGCATTCCCATGGACAAGGCGCTGAGTTCGATCGCTCTGCCCCAGACGGTCCAGGACGCCCTGCTGCACAAGACAGGGGTCTACGCCCCCTTCCTGGAGCTGGTGCTGGCCTGCGAGAACGGCGACGACGAAGTCTTTGCCCGCACCTCCGAAGCCCTGCACCTGTCCAACCACCAGGTCAACTGGGCGCACCTGCAGGCCCTGGCGTGGGCCGACAACCTGGCCGACGACGTCGGCTGAGCCGGCACACCACGCCACCGCACATAAAAAAAGCCACCTTTGCGGTGGCTTTTTACACGGCCTCGCGGCGCTGCATCACTGCGCGCGCAGGTTGGCGGCCTTGATGATGCGGGCGTTGTTGGCCGACTCTTGCGCAATCTGCTTGGCAAAGGTCTGCGCATCGCCACCGGTCGGAACGTTGTCCGAAGCCTTGAGCTTGGCCTGGATGTCAGGCTCGGCCAGCGCCTTGTTGAATTCCTTGTTCAAACGCTGCAGCACAGCCTGCGGAGTCTTGGCTGGCGCAAAGATGCCGAACAGCGAGGTGGAATTGGCTCCGGGAAAGCCCAGCTCCGCCAGTGTGGGGACCTGCGGCAGCGATTCCAGGCGCTGCGGTGCACCCACGGCCAGGGCCTTGAGCTTGCCGGCCTGGATGTGCTGCATCACGGTGGGGCCGGCATTCGTCGACAGCACCTCGAACTGCCCGCCCAGGGCATCGTTGAGTTGCTGGCCACCGCCCTTGTAGGGAATGTGCGTGATGTCCACCTTGCTGCTGTACTTCACCTGCTCCAGCACGATGTGCCCCAAAGAAGCCAGGCCGGCGGTCGCCCAGCGCACCGCACCGGGATGGCTCTTGGACTCTGCCAGCAAGGCCTGGAAACTGGACGCACGGTTGGCGGAAGTGCCCAAGATCAGCACGGGCGAATACATCACGCTGACCACGGGGGCCAAGTCCTTTTGCGGATCGAACGGTACCGCGCCCAGGTGCGGGTTCAGGGCCACGGGGCTGATGGCGGCAAAGCCGATCGTGTAGCCATCGGGGGCCGCCTTGGCCACGGCATCCAGGCCAATCGTGCCACCGGCACCGGCCTTGTTCTCCACCACGATGGGGGTGGCCAGTTGCACGCTGAGCTTCTCCCCCAGGGCACGCGCCACCGTGTCGCTCACGCCCCCACCGGGGTAGGCCACCACGATGCGGATCGGCTTGCTGGGCCAGGGTGCGGTCTCAGCCCAGGAAATGGCGGGTGCTGCAGCAGACAGCAGTGCGGCGGCCAACAGGCCGCGGCGCATGGCGTTCATGATCGTTACTCCGTATTGACAAACCAGTCTTTGATTTTGCATCAAGATTAATTTGCCTTAATCCACATCAACACCGCTTAAGCACCTCCGCCACGCGGGTGGTGCTGGGCATGCAGTTGCTGCAGGCGCTCGCGCGCCACATGCGTGTAGATGGTGGTCGTCGAAATATCGGCATGCCCCAGCAGCATCTGCACCACGCGCAAATCCGCGCCATGGTTGAGCAAATGCGTGGCAAAGGCATGGCGCAGCGTGTGGGGCGACAGCGGGGCCGTGATGCCCGCCACCTGGGCATATTTCTTCACCAGCACCCAGAACATCACCCGCGTCATGCCGCTGCCACGCTGGGTGACGAACAGGTCACTCGTGCTTTGGCCATGCAGGATGGCGGCACGGGCTTCCTGCAGATAACGCAGCAGCCAGGCCTGCGCCTCCTCGCCAAACGGCACCAACCGCTCCTTGCGGCCCTTGCCCTCGGTGCGCAGCACGCCGGCCGGAATGTCCAGATGGTGCATCTGCAACCCCACCAGCTCGCTCACCCGCAGGCCGCTGGCATACATCAGCTCCAGCATGGCGCGGTCCCGCAGCCCCAGGGGCGTGGTGACATCCGGCGCCAGCAGCAAGGCTTCCACCTGGGCCTGGGTCAGGGTGTGGGGCACGCGCAGTGGCTTCTTGGCGGCCAGCAGGCGCACCGTGGGATCACTCTGGATGCGGCGTTCGCGCAAGCCCCAGTGGAAATAGCGGCGCAGCACGCTCAGCCCACGGTTGCTGGACACGGCCTTGACGCCCTGCACATGGCGCGCCTGCAAAAAGGCCTGCAGGTGCGACTCCTGCGCCGCATCCAGCGTACAGGCTGCATCGGTCTGCGCCAGAAATTGCGCGCAGGCCGTCAGATCCCGGCGGTAGGCCTGCAAGGTGTTAGCGGACAGGCCATCCTCCAGAAACAGGGATTCGATGAAATCATCGATGGCCGATAGACTGGCCTGCAGGGTTGCATCACTCATGGTCAGCGATTGTGGGCGATAAAAAAGGCGCGGCCCCTATAGGGCAGCGCCTTGGTACCCGGGGACCGATCAGGTCCTCATTCCAGCGTCAGCTTCTGCTCGACCACGACCTTTTTGTAGGTCTCGTACTCCGCCTTGATCTGCTGCGCAAACTCTTCCGGCGTATTGCCGATCACCAGCGAGCCCGTGTCTTCGATGCGCTTGATCACGGCGGGGTCGTGCAGCACCTTCTTGACAGCAGCATTCAGCTTGTCGACCACGTCCTTGGGCATGCCCTTGGGACCCACGATACCGTAGTAGGCCATGCGGTTCACGGGCTCCAGACCCACTTCCTTGAAGGTGGGCACATCGGGCAGCACCGCCAGGCGCGAGGGCGCGGCCACAGCGATCGGCAGCAGGCGCTTGTCCTTGATGAACGGCAGCGCCGAAGGCAGGTTGTCCAGAATCATGGGCACCTGGCCCGCCACCGTGTCGTTCAGCGCGGGGCCCGCGCCACGGTAGGGAATGTGGGTGATGAAGGTGCCGGTCAGGCTCTTGTACAGCTCCATCAGCATGTGCTGGATGCCCCCGGTGCCCGAGGAGGCGTACGAGAACTTGCCCTGGGAAGCCTTCAGCGTGGCCAGGAAATCCTTGTGGTTGGTGGGACCGAACTTGGGGTTCACGGCCAGCACATTCGGTGTGGCCGCGATGTTGATCACGGGGGTGAAGTCCGTGAGGGTGTTGTAGGGGATCTTGGGATTGATGGCGGGGTTGGTGGCCGTGGTGGACACCGTGGCAATCCCCAGCGAATAGCCGTCCGGCGCGGCGCGCGAGGTCTCCAGCGCGCCGATCACGCCGCCGCCACCGCCCTTGTTTTCCACGATCACGGTTTGCCCCAGCTCACGCCCCAGAGGCTCCGCCATCACGCGCGCAATGATGTCCGTCGTGCCGCCGGGGGCAAACGGCACCAGCAGCTTGATGGGTTTCGTGGGATAGGTTTGTGCCATGGCGGCAGAACCCACCAGCGCGAATGCAAGGCCAATGCAGGTGCGACGATTCATAGGTCTGGGACTCCTCATGTTGTAAGTTTGGGTGCAGCGTTTGATGCTAAAGGACGCACTTTCCCAACGGGCAGGCAGGCAACGGCTTTTTTCTCAGTAGATTCCCGGTAACACTTTGTGCATGCCTGCGACCTAAGAACTGTCGCCGGTGCGCCAGCGCGGCAACACTCCAGACCCGCCGGCGGCGCCCGGCCAGAGTAAGCTGTGCGCCCGTGAATTACGCCCAACTCCTCTTCCCCGACTTTGCCCTCATCCTGCTGGGCTATCTGCTGTGCCGCTTCAGCCCGCTGAACCGCCCCATCTGGCAGGGGGCGGAAGCCCTGGTGTACTACCTGCTGTTCCCGGTGCTGCTGTTCCACTCCATCGTCAAAAGTCCGCTGGACTGGGCCGCCACCTCCAGCCTGATCGCGGCGGGCGTCACCTCGGGGCTGGCGGGCATCGCGCTGGCCTACAGCCTGCCGTGGTGGCCCGGGCTGCGCCGCCACATCAGCACGCGCGACCATGCTGGCGCCGCGCAGGTGGCGTTCCGCTTCAACTCCTTCATCGGCCTGGCGCTGGCGGACCGGCTGGCGGGCGCCCAGGGGCTGCTGTTCATTTCCGTGCTCATCGGCTTTTGCGTGCCGATGTTCAACATTGCGGCGGTCTGGCCCATGACGCGCGAGGGCCAGCACAGCTTCTGGGGCCAGCTGATCCGCAACCCGCTGATCGTTGCCACGGTCTGCGGCCTGTGCGCCAACCTGCTGGGCTTTCGCATGCCCAGCTGGCTGGAGCCGCCGGTGGCGCGCATTGGCGCGGCCTCCATCGCCCTGGGCCTGATGTCGGCCGGCGCCGGCATGCAACTGGGCCTGCTCACGCACGCCAAGCGCCTGAGCGTCGGCGTGCTGGGCATCCGGCACCTGCTCCAGCCCCTGATCGCGCTGGGCGCCATCCATGTGTTTGGTCTGCAGGGCGAGCAGGCGCTGGTGCTGCTGTTGTTTTCGGCCCTGCCCACGGCCTCGACCTGCTATGTGCTGGCGGCACGCATGGGCTATAACGGACCGTATGTCGCCGGCCTGGTCACGCTGTCCACCATCCTCGGTGTGCTCAGCCTGCCCTATGCCTTGTCCCTGATGTCCTTGCTGCCCACGCCATGATTCCACGCCGCACCGCCCTGCTCGCCCTGTTGTCCACATCGGTCCTGCTGGCCTGCGGTGCCAAAACACCCCCGGTGGCGGCCGTGCCGGCCGGTGCCAGCGTGCTGGCCCTGGGGGATTCGCTGACCGCCGGGGTCGGTGCCCGCCCTGGCGAGGACTGGCCCAGCCTGCTGGCCGAGCACACGGGCTGGGAGGTGACCAACGCCGGGGTCTCGGGCGACACCAGCGCCCAAGGCCTGGCGCGCCTGCCGGCCCTGCTGCAGGAGCATGCCCCGCTCCTGGTGATCGTGGGGCTGGGCGGCAACGATTTTCTGCGCCGTGCCGCACCCGGCACCACGCGCGAGGCCCTAGAGCAGATCGTGCGCAGCATCCAGGCGGCCAACGCCCAGGCGGTGCTGGTGGCCATACCCCAGCCCAGCCTGATGGCCGCCGCGGGCGCCACGCCTAGCGATCACCCGCTGTACCAGGAGCTGGCCCAGGAACTGAAGGTGCCGCTGATCGCCAACCTCTGGGGCCCCATCCTGGGCGATGCCAGCCTGCGGGCCGACCAGGTGCACGCCAACGCGCAAGGCTATGCGGCCTTTGCCCAGGCGCTGGAGCAGGCCCTGCGCCGCCAGGGCTTGCTGGCACATTGATGAAAAAAGTGAGCGTGCTGCGCTTGCACAGCGGTCGTTTGACAGCTATTCCTTAATGAAACGCTTGCGCCACGCGCGCAGGCCGCTCTTTTTTTATTCGTCCGCAGCCTGCGCCAGCGCCCACTGCACGTGCTCGCGCACCAGGGCGCTGTCGTGCGTGGCCCGCGCCTGCAGCGCCTGGCGCAGCGCCGCCCGGGCATCGGACTGGGACTCTGCGCGCAGCGCATTGCCCAGGGCCACGGCGATGTTGCGCAGCCAGCGTTCATGGCCGATGCGGCGGATGGGGCTGCCTTCGGAGCAGCGCAGGAACGTGGCCTCGTCCCAGCCGAACAGCTGCACCAGGGTGCTGCCGACCATGCCGCCGCGCACATCGAAGTCGGGCAGCGGGCTGCGCTGGGCAAACTTGTTCCACGGGCAGGCCAGCTGGCAATCGTCGCAGCCGTAGATGCGGTTGGCCATCAAGGGACGCAGCTCTAGCGGGATCGCCCCGTCGTGCTCGATGGTCAGGTAGGAGATGCAGCGCCGCGCGTCCACGCGGTGGGGGGCCACGATGGCCCCCGTGGGGCAGGCATCGATGCAGCTGCTGCAACTGCCGCAGTGCGCGGTGACCGGCGCCGTCTCGGGCAGCGCCAGGTCCACATAGATTTCCCCAAGAAAGAACATGGAACCCGCATCGCGGCTCAGCACCAGCGTGTGCTTGCCGCGCCAGCCCTGGCCGCTGCGGCGCGCCAGCTCGGCCTCCATCACCGGGGCCGAATCCGTGAAGGCGCGGTGCCCCAGCGGCCCGACCTCCTGCGCAATGCGCTCGGCCAGCTTCTGCAGCCGGTTGCGCAGCACCTTGTGGTAGTCCCGCCCCCGGGCATAGACCGAGACGATGGCCTCCTGCGGGCGCTGCAGCCGCGCCCATTCCACGGCCTGCCAGTCCTGCGGCGTGCTGTCCGGCAGGTAGTCCATGCGCGCCGTGATCACGCTGACCGTGCCCGGCACCAGCTCCGCCGGGCGTGCGCGCTTGAGGCCGTGGGCCTGCATGTACTGCATCTGGCCGTGGAAGCCCTGGGCCAGCCATTGCAGCAGCCCGTCCTCACAAGACGACAAATCCACGCCGGACACGCCGATTTGGGAAAATCCCAGCTCGCGGGCCCAGTCCTGCATCAAAGGAACCAATTGACTGCTGCACACCATAACCCTTCGATTGTAGAAAGCGGCCCGGCCGACGAGCGCGTGCTCACCTGGCAAGACGAGACGGCGACTGCGGCTTTTGCCGCTGCGCTGGCGGCCCTGCCCGAGGCCCGCAACGCCTACATTACCTTGCACGGCGACCTGGGCGCCGGCAAGACCACGCTGGTGCGCCACCTGCTGCGCAACCTGGGGGTGGCCGGCCGCATCAAAAGCCCTACCTACGCCGTGGTGGAGCCGCACGAAGCCCCGGGCCTGGCCATCTGGCACTTTGACTTCTACCGTTTCGACGATCCGCGCGAATGGGAAGATGCAGGTTTTCGTGACATTTTTGCGGCAGAGGGCCTGAAACTGGCAGAATGGCCGGAAAAGGCTGCTGCGCTGACACCGCCAGCGGACCTAGCTATTCATATTGAAGCAATTGACGAAACCCAGCGCCGCGTCACTCTGCGCACCAGCACAGAGCGCGGGCGGCGCATGCTGCAGCACTGGCCCCAATGAGCGACGACGCCGCGCACCCCCTGTTCACCGCCTACCGTCCCAACCGCCGCACCCTGCTGCAAGCCGGTAGCCTGGCCCTGCTGCTGGCGGGCAAGCAGCAAATCGCCTTCGGCGCCTCCATCATGGCGGTGCGCGTGTGGCCTGCCGAAGACTATTCGCGCGTCACCCTGGAGTCCGATGTGCCCCTGGTGGCCAAGCAGACCCTGATCAACTCGCCGCCGCGGCTGGCCGTGGACATCGAGGGCCTGCAGCTCAACAGCGCCCTCAAGGAACTGGTGGCCAAGGTGCGGCCGGACGACCCGAACATCGCGGCCATCCGCGTGGGGCAGAACAGCCCGAACGTGGTGCGCCTGGTGATCGACCTGAAGCAGGATGCCGTGCCCCAGGTGTTCTCGCTCAAGCCCGTGGCCAGCTACCAGCACCGGCTGGTGTTCGACCTCTACCCCTCCAAGCCCGTGGACCCGCTGGAAGCGCTGATCCAGGAGCGACTGCGCGATGCCAGCAGCCACCCCGACCTGCCGCCAGGCCTCAGCCCCAGCCCCTCCGCACCGGCCCAGGACCCACTGGGCGACCTGATCGCCAAGCACAGCCAGCCCAACGCCGCCCCCCCCACGCCGGCAGCCCCAGCGACCTCGACGGCGACGGCGCCCACAACGGCTGCCCCCGCGTCCAAAACACCGGGCAGCTCCATGACCGCCAGCCCCGCGCCGGCACGCAAGACCGACCGCATCATCATCGTGGCCCTGGACCCTGGCCATGGCGGCGAGGACCCCGGCGCCGTCGGCCCCAAGGGTACCTATGAGAAGGACGTGGTCCTGAAGATCGCCAAGCTGCTGCGCGACCGCATCAACAAGAGCACGGTCAACGGCAGCCCCATGCGGGCCTACATGACGCGCGACGGCGACTTCTTCGTGCCCCTGGGCGTGCGCGTGCAAAAGGCACGCCGCGTGCAGGCCGACCTGTTCATCAGCATCCACGCCGATGCCTTCACCCGCCCTTCGGCCGCCGGCGCCAGCGTGTACGCGCTCAGCCACAAGGGGGCCTCCAGCACGGCGGCCCGCTGGCTGGCGGACAAGGAAAACCAGGCCGACCTGGTCGGCGGCCTGAACGTGCGCAGCCAGGACAAGGGCGTGCAGGAAATGCTGCTGGACATGAGCACCACCGCCCAGATCAACGACAGCCTGAAGCTGGGCACCGCCCTGCTGACGCAGATCGGCGACTTTGCCCGGCTGCACAAGCCCCGCGTCGAACAGGCGGGCTTTGCCGTGCTCAAAGCGCCGGACATTCCCAGCGTGCTGATCGAAACCGCCTTCATCAGCAACCCCGATGAAGAGCAGAAGCTGCGCAGCCCCACTTACCAGGTCAAGCTGGCCGACGCCATGATGGACGGCATCCGCCAGTACTTCATCAAAAACCCGCCGCTGGCCCGTTCCCGCACGGTCTGAGGCGCGCCGGCACCGGCCGCCCGCCGTGGGTGCGGCAGCCCCGCTCCTCCAGGTCCGACCACGGCGCCACGGCCGTGCCGCCTGGGCCGTCGACGGACACCGGGGAACCTTGGGCTGGCACGCGGGTCCAGCACAGGCTGCGCACGCCCTGTGGCCTGCGCCTCCCTCCACCGCCCTCTTTGCATCGCCCATGACACCGTCCCCCCCAGCCCCTGCCAACCCCGCGGCACGCCCACGGATCCATACCGACGTCTACCGCGCCGTCTGGCGCTGGCACTTCTACGCCGGACTGCTGGTCCTGCCCTTCCTCATCTGGCTGGCGGTCACCGGCGGGCTGTTTGTGTTCAAGGACACGATCGACGATGTCTTCCACCGGGAGCTGCGCTTTGCCAGCGCCAGCACCCAGCCAATTCAGCCCAGCAGCCAGCTGATCGCCGCCGCCTTGAACGCGCACCCTGGCAGCTTCGTGAAGTACACCGGCCCGGCCACGCCCGGGCGCACGGCGGAAGTCGGCATCGCCACCGCACAGGGGCGGCTGATGGTCTATGTGGACCCCAGGGAAGGCACGGTGCGCGGCGCATTGCCCGAAGGCGGCAACGTGGCCTGGACCATCCGCAAGCTGCACAGCCTGAAGTATTTCGGCAGCATCGCCCGGGGCGCGATCGAGATCGCCGCCGGATGGGCCATCCTGCTGGTGCTGACCGGCCTGTACCTGTGGTGGCCGCGCGGGCGCATCCAGGGTGTCGTGTCCGTGCGCGGCACGTCCAGGCAGCGCGTGTTCTGGCGCGACCTGCATGCCGTGACCGGCCTCTTCGTCGGGGCTGCGCTGCTGTTCCTGGCGATCACCGGCATGCCCTGGTCGGTGTTCTGGGGCGCCAAGGCCAATGAACTGGCCAACGGCCACAACTTCGGCTACCCGGCCGGGGTGCGCGTGCAGGTGCCGATGTCCCAAGCCCGGCTGAGCGACCACACGACCACCGCCTGGTCGCTGCAGCAGGCACAGATTCCGCAGTCCGGGCCCGCCGACCAGGACGCCCATGCGGGCCACGCAGGCCATGCCGCAGCCATGCCCGCCAGCCCCACACAGGCCGACGGTGCCCTCGGCTGGGATGCGGCCATCGCCATCTTCGACCGCCTGGGGATTGCGCAGGGCTACACAGTACAGCCCCCCAAGGGCCTTACCGGCGTCTATTCCGCCTCTATCTACCCGCACGACCTCGACCAGCAGCGTGTGATCCACATCGACCAGTACAGCGGCCTGCCCTTGGTCGACATGCGCTACCAGGACTATGGCCCCCTGGGACGGTGGCTGGAATGGGGCATCAATGTCCACCTGGGCCAGGAATTCGGCATGGTGAACCAGGCCGTGCTGGTGGTGGCCTGCCTGGCCATCGTCCTGCTGTGCGTCAGTGCGGGCACCATGTGGTGGAAACGCCGGCCGGCCAAGGGCTGGGGCGTACCTCCCCAGCCGCAGGATGCCCGCAGCCTGTCGGGCATCACCGCCTTGCTGGCCGTGGGCGGTGTGCTGTTCCCCCTGGTTGGCGCTTCGTTCCTGGTCATCGCGCTGCTGGACCGCTGGCTGTGCCGCCCCGCGCAGCCGGCCACCTAGGCATACCCTCCCCCAACGCTGGCCGTCCCGGTGGGCAGGTGGGGCAGGCACAGGCTCCCTGGACCTACAGGCCTGTGCAAGCACGCCCGACGCCGGGCACGGCGCAGGCCCCGGATACTGCAGGGACTTGTGAATGACAGGAGTTCAAGCATGCAACAACCACACACTTGGCTGACCGCCCTGGCACTGACCACCACCCTGGCCCTGGGTGGCTGCGCCAACAACCAGCAATTGGGCACCGGCGTGGGGGCCGTGGCAGGGGGGCTCGTCGGCGATGCCGTGCTGGGTGGCACCATCGGCACCCTGGGCGGTGCGGCAGCCGGTGCCGTGATCGGCAACCAAATCGGCAAGAACCAAGACCAGAAATGACCGTGCGCCGCCTGGGAGCGCACAAACAAAAAGCCGACCTGGGTCGGCTTTTTGTTTGGCTGGGCACCCGTGCGCGGGTCAGGCCTGCGGCGTCTGTCGCCCGGTCTTCCAGCCGCCATACAGCGCCACCGCACCCGGGATCAGGATCAACGCCCAGATGATGGTTTCCAGGTGCTCACGCACCCACAGCAGATTCCCAAAGAAATAGCCCGCCGACACAATCCCCAGCACCCACAGCACGGCGCCGGCCACATTGAACACGCTGAACTTGCCGCGCGACATGTGGGCCACGCCCGCAGCAAAGGGCACAAAGGTTCGGATAAAAGGCATGAAGCGCGCCAGGATGATGGTCACGCCGCCATAGCGTTCATAAAAAGCATTCGCCTTGTCGAAGGCTGCACGGTTGAACCAGCGCGACTTTTCCCAGCGAAAGACCTGGGGGCCGACCATGCGCCCCACCGTATAGTTGCACTGGTCGCCCAGAATGGCGGCCGCCAGCAAAATGCCGCAGGCCAGCGGGAAATGCAGCATGCCCACACCGGCCATGGCGCCCACAATGAACAGCAGCGAATCCCCGGGCAGGAACGGCATCACCACCAGGCCGGTTTCGACAAACACGATCAGGAACAGCAGCGCGTAGACCCACGCGCCATAGGCCACGACCAAGGCCTCCAAGTGCTTGTCGATATGCACAATGAAGTCGATCAACAACGAGACGATTTCCACCACCACATCCTCAAAGTCCAGCCTGCACCGTGTGCGGACCGGCGTCCAAACAAGGCGTTAATGTAGTCCCATGCGCAGACCTCTCGGCCCCAAGCCGGGTGTTGGCGCGCTGGTTGTCCACACACTCGGACATTGCCTGCAACAAGCTGCAAACCAAAACCACAAATGCTTGCAATACGGGACAGAACTTTGCAGGAAGTTCATGCCAGCCACCGCCAGACACAGGCACAGTGGCACCCGAGTTTGAAATTCAACATGCAAGGAGGTGCACATGATCAAAGCTCGCAACACATTGTTGGTCGCCGCTGTGGTGGGCGCTTTCGCACTGGGGGGCTGTGCCCACCGCCCACCCAGCAATGCCCAGGTCGGCACAGGCGTCGGCGCGGTGGCCGGTGGCCTGCTGGGCAATGCCGTGTTCGGCTCCACCCTGGGCACCGTGGGCGGTGCCGCGGCCGGCGCCCTGATCGGCAACCAGGTGGGACAGAACAGCGACTACTACGATGGTCGCCGCCGTCGCCGCTGATCCCGGCGGGACCCGAAAACCTCTTGCCGCAGCGCCCCGAAGGGGCTGCATACAATGCGGTCAATGACCGCTTTTGCCCCTGCTGCGCCGCGCCGCGCCATCCAAGACCTGCCCGATGAACTCATCAGCCAGATTGCGGCTGGTGAGGTGGTGGAACGCCCCGCCTCGGTGGTGCGGGAACTAGTCGACAACGCCCTGGATGCCGGCGCCACCCAGATCACCGTGCGCCTGCTGGCAGGCGGGGTGCGGCTGATCGCCGTCGAGGACGACGGCTGCGGCATTCCGCGCGAGGAACTGCCCGTGGCGCTGCGCCGCCATGCCACCAGCAAGATCCGCGACCTGCAGGAGCTGGAGCACGTGGGCACCATGGGCTTTCGTGGCGAGGCGCTGGCCGCCATCGCCTCGGTGTCGGAGACCAGCATCCTCTCGCGCCTGGACGGTGAAGACAAGGCCTGGCTGCTGGAAGCACGCAGCGGCGAGCTGCGCCCCGCGCCGCGCAACCGCGGCACCACGCTGGAGGTCAAGGAGCTGTTCTTCAGCACCCCGGCGCGGCGCAAATTCCTCAAGAGCGATGCCACCGAGCTGGCGCACTGCATCGAGTCCGTGCGCCGCCACGCCCTGGCACGCCCGGACGTGGGCTTTGCCATCTGGCACGAAGGCAAGCTGGTCGAGCAATGGCGCGCCGTGCCCCTGGCCGAAGGCGCCGACCGCAACGAGGCCCTGGCCCGCCGCCTGGGCGATGTGCTGGGTGACGACTTCATCGCCAACTCCATCGCCGTGCAACGCACCTCGGCCTCCAGCGGCATCACCGTATATGGCCGCGCCGGCCTGCCCGACGCCGCGCGCAGCCGCCCCGACCAGCAGTACTGCTACGTCAACGGCCGCTTCGTGCGCGACAAGGTGCTGACCCACGCCGCCAAGAGCGCCTACGAAGACGTGCTGCACGGGCACAAACAGCCCATCTATGCCCTGTATGTGGAGATGGACCCGGCCCGTGTGGACGTCAACGTCCACCCCACCAAGATCGAGGTACGCTTTCGCGACAGCCGCGAAGTGCACCAGGCCATCAAGCACGCCGTGGAAGACGCCCTGGCCGCGCCGCGCGCCGCCTTGCTGGCCGACGCCGCGCAGGCCCCGTTGACCGAAGCCAACGCCCCGGCAGCCCCGGCCAGCCTGGGCTGGCAGCCCAGCACCAGCCCCGTGCGCGCGCCCATGGCGCCGCAGGTGCAGTACGCCATGCCCCTGCAGGAGGTGGCGGGCCACAAGGTCAACGACCTGCAGGCCCTGTGGGCGCCGCTGCGCGAGGCCACGCCCGCCCCCAGCGCCAGCC
>NZ_VSWF01000026.1:0-50807 GCF_009668305.1 Comamonas sp. CAH-2 | reverse complement strand
TCCAAGCATCGCTTCCATAGACCGTAATCTAATCCAGATAAATTTTTCTCTAAATAAGCAGATAAAAACAATAAACCTCTTTTGCTAGAAAAAATAATTTCATTATTTTCTGTATTTATTTTTATCTTTTCATAGTCATTGTACAAGTAATTAAAATCATCATTTTCATTAATTTTTATTTTACTTATTTCATTTTCCAAAAAGGAAATTTCATTACCTTTCTTAGCACCACTTGAATTCAATCGAATCTTCAAGCACACAGCTAAAAACCTTGTCAACCTATCATTTCTCACATCTCATCCAATCATAAGCGCTTATGAAATAGTTGCATTTTAGTGACGTTTGCTTCACGTAATGCTCATGAATCAACTTTGTTTGAAGCATGTAAGTCTTATGTTTTTATCAACTTACATACCTGAAAGCGATGCGATAGCCCCTGATTTCAGCAGTTACAGAGAGGCTCCCGAAGGAGTCTACTTAGTACAACCTACTTGTGCAAGCAGGTTAGACCAATGAAAAAAATAACTGTGCTGGTCATCCGATGACGACAATCATCGAAAGCAGGTCATGCGTATCATCAGACTCAACGAGGTTATAAACAGAACTGGGCTTGGCAAAACATCGCTGTACAAGTTCATCAAGGCTAAAACGTTCCCTCAGCCAATCGCTCTTGGAGAGCGAGCTGTTGGATGGGTTGAGGCCGAAGTTGACCAATGGATTACAGCGCGTGTAAATGAACGAGACTTATCTAAGATTAATACTTTCCCAGAGTAATAAACATCAATAATTTTCAGGAATTAAAGGAATTTAAAAATCGAAGGCTTGGTGTATCCAAGCCTTCGATTAAATCATTGTGTAGGGGTAGCTATATATAGAGAATATGTATAGATAGAGGTATATAGAGAATATGTATAGATAGAGGTGGGGTAGCTGGGGTTGTTTAAAGATAAATGACTTAGACAAAAGCTCTATATCAAGCATTCACTTGCAAAGCAGGTCAGTCTTTTGTGAAGCATCATGCATATGGCAATGCATACCACTTCATGATGCCAGTCAGGATTCAAGTTAAAAAACCAAAGGCACTCGTAGATGATTTGAGAAGAAGACAAACATCTAATGGATCTACAATGAGTAAACCAAACAGAAACCCTTACAACCCCAATCAAAAACTACATCACTCCAGTTTTTTTAATGGCTACGAGGTCTATACCAAGCGAGGCCCTTTAATCTATCAATATCTTTCAGGTATCGAGGTCTGTATAGATAGCGCACTCCAAGATTACAGCTCTGTCTTTGTATTGAGAATTGATCTAAAGCTTCCCTCAGACATTTCTGTCCCTCAAGAACGCCTTATAGAGCGATTCATTGCATCTTTGAGATCCAAGGTGCGCTCTGCCAGCAAGAGGTCCATGGATCAAGGCAAGCGCGTGCACCCCACCAACATCCGCTATGTATGGTGCAAGGAGTTCAGCAGCACAGACCAGCCTCACTATCACGTGGCACTGCTGATGAACAAACAGTCCTACTGGAAGGTTGGCAGCTATGACATCAGCGGAAGGAGTCTCTACAACATGATCGTAGGCGCATGGATGAGTGCACTGGGACTCAAAGACATGGAGCGGTACAAATACTTGGTGAACTTTTCAGAGAATGGCCAATATCACATGCGCAGAGACAGTCCTCTGAGCGTTGAAGAAGTTTTTTACCGGCTGAGCTATCTATGCAAGTTGGATACGAAAAAATTTGACTCTCCCGGTCATAGCTTTGGCTGCAGCAGGCAGTAATGCTGTTTCTAAATGGATTCATTCACATGTACTTCACTTGCCATGACGTCATGGTGTTTGTATCGAAGGATCTATCTATGAATTTGACATGTCCGTACTGCGACTCGAGTAGGGCTATGCGTCGTCGAGTTGGTGAACGTGCTGGATGCATGATCGGCGGCGTAGGTGGTGCTGTCGGCGGTGCGACTGCCGCTGCTGGAGGCGCCTCCACTGGTGCTGCTTTAGGTGCATTTGCTGGCCCTTTGGGTATCACCGTTGGTGCACTAGGCGGCGCATTGCTAGGCGCTTTATTTGGTGGTGTCAGTGGATCGGTTGCCGGCTCAGCAGCTGGCGCAAAACTGGATGAAACACTACTGGATACCTACCTGTGTATTGACTGCACGAAGACTTTCTAACGTTACCCCTCCCATGCAAGGCTCACCTCTTTGAGGTGAGCCTTTTGCGTTTATCTGACTGGAAAAATTCAAATGGCACACCTTATCGAAACCATGGCCTACACAGGCCAAACGCCTTGGCATGAACTGGGCAACGCTTTGCCAGCTAAGCAAAGCATTGATGTCTGGGCACAAGCCGCAGGCATGGATTGGCGTATCCAGGAAACACCTGTTCGTTATCTCGCTTCCGATGGAAATTCAGGACTCTCTGGCTTGTATGCCGAGCCCAAAGAGTTTCCTGAGCAAAAAGTTCTGTACCGCAGCGACACGCAGGCACCGCTCTCCGTAGTGGGTAGTCGCTACAACGTGGTTCAGCCGCGTGAGGTACTGGAGTTCTATCGTGACCTGACCGAAGTGGCAGGGTACGAGCTGGAGACAGCCGGGGTGCTCAAGGCAGGCCGTAAGTTCTGGGCTCTGGCACGCACTGGAAAGTCGGTGGCTCTGAAGGGTAACGATGTTGTCAACGGCTATTTGTTGCTGGCTACGTCGTGTGATGGTTCTCTGGCTACGGTGGCCATGCCTACGACCGTGCGCGTGGTGTGTAACAACACACTCACGATTGCACTCAAGGATGGCGTAGGTTCCGTCAAGGTGCCCCACAGCACCACGTTCGACGCACAGGCCGTTAAACGCCAACTCGGTATTGCAGTCGGTCAATGGGACAGCTTTATGTACCGCATGAAGACACTGGCTGAGCGCAAGGTCAAAACCCATGAGGCCATGAACTACTTCCTCAAGGTGATCTGCAACACAGATGCCCACTCTGACTTGTCAGTCGGCTTGACCAATGAGCGAGCGCTTAAGAAAGTACAGATGCTTTACGAGGGGCACGGCCGAGGTGCAGAAATGCATGCAGCCAAAGACACTGCCTGGGGCCTGCTGTGCTCTGTGACTGAGTTCATCGACCATGAAAAACAAGCGCGTAGCCAGGACAACCGCTTGGACAGTGCTTGGTTCGGCCAGGGAGCAGCGATTAAGCAGCGTGCCTTGGATCATGCTTTGCAACTGGTGGCCTGAGCATGCTCACTGGTTTGCTTCTCTGGCCGCATTGGCTGTTTCCGCTAGGTTTTCCTATTTACGTTCCACCCCTACGAACCGCCCTCTGAGGCGGTTTTTTTATGCCCGCAATTCTTGAGGGCCAAGGAGATTTGTATGTCTGTTCATTTGTTGAGCAATGCCACGCTGAATGTCCGTGAAACACCAGTGGAGCACCCCATCCGCCCTCGCAAGGGCGCCGCTTTGCGCCTAGTATCGACCAAGGACATGGCACGCGATGATTGGCTGGAAGTGCGTCGCACGGGAATTGGTAGTTCTGATGCAGCGACTGCCGTAGGTTTGAATCCCTACCAGTCCCAACTGGAATTGTGGATGCAAAAGACGGGCAAGGCTAACTTGCTGCCAGCGGTAGACCCCAACGATGACACCAGCCCCATGTTCTGGGGCACGCTGTTAGAACCCATAGTGGCTGCGCACTACACCAAGCGCACAGGCAACAAGGTACGCCGTGTGAATGCCGTGCTGCAGCATCCCAAGCATCCCTGGATGCTGGCCAATGTGGACCGTGAGGTGGTGGGTTCATCCGAGGTGCAAATTCTGGAATGCAAGACCGCTGGCATTCATGGTGCACGCCTGTGGAAGGATGGCGTGCCTGAGTATGTCCAGTTGCAGGTGATGCACCAGTTAGCCGTGACGGGCCACAAAGCCGCAGATGTGGCCGTGCTCATTGGGGGGCAGGAGTTGCGCATCTTCCGTATCGATCGTGACGAGGCCTTAATTGCCCGCCTGATTGAGATGGAGCATGCCTTCTGGCATCTGGTGGAAAGCAACACACCTCCAGCCGGAGATGGCTCTGACAGTGCAGAAAAAGCATTGCGTTGCCTCTATCCGAACAGCGTAGGTGAAGACGTGGATATGAGTGAGGACCCACAACTCAATGCCACGTTTGAAGCTCTGTTGCTGGCCCGTGAGCAGCTCGATGCCGCACAGAAGAAGGAAGCACGCCTGCGCCAGGCCATTCAGATCCACATGGGCGAAGCAGGCAAAGCCACGTTTGCCTGTGGTGGCAGTGTCACCTGGCGCCGCAGCAAGGATGGACAAGCGTTCGATACAGCGCAGTTCGTCAAAGACCATCCCGAGCTGTCCAAAGCCTACCTCACCACACGGCCTGGATCTCGGCGGTTTTGCGTGTATCCAGCTTGAGCTGACCATCCTTCCCACATCCATCCCCCTCTCGCTCCCTGTGGCCCATGCCACCGGGAGCTTTCTTTTTTTGGAGCAAAACATGATCAAAGGTTTGATGATTACCCCGCCCGTCATTGGCCGAATTTCTATTGGCAAAGTCGTGGAAAAGAATGGCAAGCGCCTGCCAGAGAAAGACGATGAATTCACCATCACCACCCAAGTCCAGCAGCGCGGACAATGGGTGCTACACCCGTTGGATGAGGCTTTGCGCCAAAGCCAACCAGATGCCTTCACCGTTGGCGGCATAAAGGAAGGCGCTGAGCCTTCCGACAGTCAAAGTGAAAGTATTCCCGCACGCAGTGCCAAGCGCACGCTCAAAGACAAGATGGGGGTTGCAGGTCAAGCGCCTGCAGAAACTAGCTCTCCACGACGGAAGCTGCGCAGCATTCCCGTGCGCGTCTTGTTCAATGACCCTGATCTAAACCTGCGAGCCAACTACTGCATGTTTGACCGCAGCACAGCGCGTCCTGTCTGCGTGGGTGACGGGGAGAGCAGCAAGCGCGTCACGGATCAAGGGCTGGAGACGATGGAATGTCCCGGTCCTGATAGCTGTCGTTTTGGGCTGGGTAACTGCAAGCCTTATGGGCGGCTGAACGTCAGCATCGGTGACAGCGATGAATTGGGCAGCTTTGTGTTTCGTACCACGGGCTTCAACAGCATTCGTACGCTCGTTGCACGCCTGCGCTACTTTGCTGCAGTCTCAGGCGGCCACCTGGCCGCCATGCCTCTAGAAATGCGGCTGCGGGGCAAATCCACCACACAGTCGCACCGTGCGGCCATCTACTACGCCGACCTGGTGGTGCGCACCGGCCTGAGCTTGAACGAGGCCATCGGCCAAGCCAAGGCGCTGGCTGCACAGCGCCAGTCTGCAGGATTTGCGCAGAGCGCTTTGGATGAGGCTGCACGTCTGGGCTATGCTAACGGCAGCTTTGAAGATGCGCCGGAGGAAGCGGCGGACATTGTGGAGGAGCTTTATCCGGAGGATACCGAGCCGCCAACACACCATCCCTAACGCCATTTTTTGCGCTTACAAGCCACCTGGCATGCAGTCCTTAGTGCAGCAAGACATCGAAGACCTCACCGCACTGCAGGTCACCAAGACGCCCACCTTCTTTGTCAATGGCCGACCGGAAACTGAGCCGGTGGCTCAGTTCTACTTCGGCGCGGACACACTAGTGGGAATGGGCATGCTCCTTGGGTTCTGAGCGGTTGAGCTTGGAGGCTGGATCCAGTGTCCCGCGAAGCAGCCTAAGCCCGTTGCCCACTACCAGTAAGCTCGCACCCATGTCCGCGAAAACCGCCATCCACATGGTCGCCGTGCCAACGACCGCCATCACCAGGAACACGCTCTTGATGCCCAGAGCCAAGGTGATGTTCTGCCAGAGCACGGCATGCGTGCGCTTGGATAGCCGCACAGTCTCGGCGACGCGCTGCAGGTTGTCGTTCATGATGACCACGTCGGCCGCTTCCATGGCGGTGTCGGTACCAGCGCCGCCCATGGCAAAACCGATATCAGCCTGGGCCAATGCCGGTGCATCGTTAATGCCGTCCCCGGTCATGCCGGTGGCGCCGTAGCGCTTTTGCATCTCCTTGATGGCGTCGAGCTTGGCTTCGGGCAGCAGGTCGCCGCGGGCGTCATCGATCCCCGCCTGCGCCGCGATTGCCTTGGCCGTGGCCGTGTTGTCGCCGGTCAGCATCACCGAGGTCACTCCCAGCGCCTTGAGATCGACGATGGCTTGCTTTGATGTCGCCCGAATGGTGTCTGCAACAGCAAACAAGGCCAGGACGCACGAATCGTCAGCCAGGAGGGTGACCGTGCGGCCTTGCTTTTCATGGATGGCGAGTTCCGCCTCCAGTTCAGGGGTGCACAGTCCCCGTTCATGGATCAGTCGGTGATTGCCCAGCACGAGGCGTACTCCATTGACCACGCCTTCGACACCGCGCCCCGGCAAGGCCTTGAAGTTTTCGGCCTCCGGGCCTGGTACTTCCAGACCCTGGATGATCGCCTTGGACACCGGGTGATCGGATCTGCCAGCCAGGCTGGCGGCCATCTGTTGGGCTGCAGCTTCATCGCCAGCGCCCCAGACGCGCCACTGCACCAGCTTGGGTTTACCTTCGGTGATGGTGCCCGTCTTGTCCAGCGCCACCGCCTTCAGGAGCCGCGCGTCTTCCAAGTAGGTTCCGCCCTTGATCAGGATGCCTCGGCGAGCGCCGGCCGCCAGTCCGCTTACCACCGTCACAGGCGTGGAAATGACCAAGGCACATGGGCAGGCAATCACCAGCAGGACAAGGGCCTTGTAGAGCGCTTCCAGCCAGGTCAGTCCCATCAGGAACGGTGTGAGAACTGCCACCGCCACCGCAATGGCGAAGACCGCAGGCGTGTAGATCGCGGCGAACCGATCGACAAAGCGCTGTGTCGGTGCGCGCGTGCCTTGTGCCTGCTCAACGGCTTGAATGATTCTGGCCAAGGTGGTGTTGCTCGATAGGGCCGTGACCTCGAACTCAAGTTCACCGGTCTCATTGATGGTGCCCGCGAACACCTGATCGCCGGGTGCCTTGTCCACGGGAATGCTCTCGCCAGTCACCGGAGCCTGGTTGATGGCCCCGTTCCCCTTCGTCACCTTGCCGTCCAGCGGCACCCGTTCTCCCGGCTTGATGCGCACGGTCGCACCGATGGCTACAGCGGCGACCGGCGTGGCAGACCATGCGCCATTGGGGCCCAGAACCAGAGCCTCTTCCGGCGCCAGTTCCAGCAACCCCTTGATCGCATTGCGTGCCCGGTCCACGGCCTTGGCCTCAATCAGCTCAGCAATGGCGTACAGGGCCATCACCATGGCAGCCTCGGGCCACTGGCCAATGAGGAAAGCGCCTGTGACGGCCACCGACATCAGGGCATTGATGTTGAGCTTGCCACGTAGCAGCGCTGCGATGCCCTTCTTGTAGGTGTCGATTCCAGCCAGCCAGATGGCCAACGCGGCGATGGCCATGCCTGCCACCTTCCAGGCCATCTGGTCGGGCGCGAAGAAGGAGAGCACCTCCGCGCCCGTGGCGAACACAAGCGCAGCCACCAGGCGAGAAATGCCGCCAGCGAACCCATGTCCATCGTCGTCGCCTTCGACAGGCCCTACTGCCGGCCCCCCCTGGGAGTTCATTGCGCCGGCCACCGGCTGTGGATCGAAGCCCGCCTTGCGGATAGCCTCCAGGGCCAAGGGATACGTGCTTTCTGCCGCATCGATCTTCAACGTGCGAGCACCGAGCTGGAAGCCCAGAGAGCGGATTCCGTCCAAGGGTTCCAGCGCGCGGCGGATTTCCGCCTCCTCGGCGCTGCAGTCCATGGTCGCAATTCTGAACAGCTTGACTTGGCCCGGGCCGCTTGCGGCGGCATTGACCGGAGAGGCGGAACTGGAGCATCCCGCTGAGCAGCAGGTGTCAACGCTTGAAGAGGTGCTGGTTTCTAGTTTCATGGCTTAATTGGAAACCCTGTAGTGACCTTAAAGTCAAGTGACAGCGCGAAATGCGCCCCAGCAACGTCAGGCACTACCCCCATTTGCAAAGGATGTGCCATGAAGATCGGCGAATTGGCCAAGGCCACCGGCACCCAGACAGAGACCATTCGCTACTACGAGCGGGAGTGTCTGCTGCCGGCGGCGATACGTACGGAAAGCAATTACCGAATCTACGATAGCAGCCACATCGAGCGTCTTGCCTTCATCCGGCATTGCCGCTGCCTGGACATGACACTCAATGAAATCCGCGTGCTGTTGCATTTCAAGGACGCACCTGGTGAGAACTGTGACGCGGTGGATGCGCTTCTTGAGGAGCACATTGATCATGTCGTCTCGCGAATCCGGGAACTCCAGGTGCTGGAATTAGAATTGCGCAGTCTGCAGCAGCAGTGTTCGCCAGGTCACCTGGCCGGGGACTGCGGCATCTTGGGCGGCCTGGCAATAGCGGCGCGCCAACACAATCACATGCCTACAGCCAACCCCAATGAAGCGCATCCACCTGGCGTGCATCGCGAAATCGGAGCCGCTGCCAAACAGCTGCGCATTAACCGTAAGGGCTGACTGCCAAAAGTCATTGGGCTCGGATCTCCAGCCCAACGCTCGTCACCCCGCTCTCCGACCATGCGACTGGTTTGCCCTGATGCATGCGAGCGATCGCGCCAACGATGGCCAGGCCTAGGCCGTGGTTGCTTTGTCCATGACTGCGAGCGGGATCGGCGCGGAAAAATCGATCGAACAAGTGAGGGAGTATTTCGGGATCGATGCTGTCTCCGCAGTTGGAGACACTGATCAGCACGCGGTCCTCATCAACGGTCCTGAAGTTGACTTGGACGATCGAGCCATTTCTCGCGTATCGGGTGGCGTTCCCCAGCAGGTTTGACAAGGCTCGGCGCAACAGGGGCACGTCGAAGGCACCATGTGCGTCGCCGACTACTTTGGCGGTGAGCCCGGCCTCGGCCAGTGCCGCCTCGTGATAGTCCAGCACGTCTACAGCCACCGATGCAAGACTCGATACGGGAACGCGACGCGCGCCTACACCCCGATCAGCTTGCGATAGGAACAGCATATCGTTGACGATGCCGGTCAGGCGATGCAGTTCCTCCAGATTTGAGGCGAGGACCTCCCGCATATCCGCCTGCTCAGGACGCCTTAGAGCCAGTTCATTGTTGGCAATGAGCGTGGCCAGTGGCGTGCATAGCTCGTGCGCCACATCCGCATTGAAACCCGCCATCTGTGAGTAGGCCTTCTCAATGCGTGCAAGGAGGGCGTTGAACTGGTCGATCAGCGGCACGAGTTCAAGAGGTTGCTCGTCGCCATCGAGCCGTTGGTGCAGGCTATCCGCCGACAGTGCTCGCGTTTGGCCGGCCAGCCTTCGCACAGGCGCAAGGCCGAGTTTGACCAGGGAGAAGCCGCCCAGTGAAACCACGATGGCGCCCCCGATGGCAGCCACCAGCAGGGTGAGTGCGAGCCGGTGCAACAACTGGTTGTCGGTTTGAATATCCAGCGACAGCTGGACGTGCAAAGCCGGCGAGGCAGGGCCTGCAACCTGCGCCACCTCGAATTTCCGTTGGCGCCATACCGTCTGTGCATTCTGGTTGCGGGTGTGCGCGTAGAGCACGGTCCCATCGGCCAGTGACACCTCAAGCGATAAATCTCCATGCCCCACCAGGAAGTCATCGAGCTTGTGAGCGAGAGCTTCCGACTCCCGGTGCTCCTTCCCCTCTACCAAGAGATGCCGAATGACGTTCTCCTTTTGCGCCAGCGTTTCCTCTTGCCGATCGCGAAAGTTGAATTCGGTCACCAGATACACGGCCAGGCAGACCAGGCCTAAGCCTGCAAAGCTTTGCAACGCCAACCACCACGACAGCCTCTGGCGCAGCGAGCGATGGTGGATCAATGCCTTCATCCGTTACGCTCCTCCATGATGTAGCCCATGCCTCGGATGGTGTGAAGCAGCACAGTGTCAAAGGGTTTGTCTATCTTGCTTCGCAAGCGACGAATAGCGACCTCCACTACGTTGGTTTCGCTGTCGAAGTGCATGTCCCACACCTGCTCAGCAATCTCGGTGCGAGACAGTACCTCGCCTTTCCTTCGCAGGAACAGCGTCAGAAGCAGGAACTCCTTTGCGGTCAGCTCCAACCGCTGACCGCCGCGGGATGCCTTGCGCCGCACTAGGTCCAGTTCGAGATCGGCAAGGCGCAGTTGCGTGGGCTCTGCCGCATCGCGCGCGCCATAGGTGCGCCTGAGCAGCACTTGGATGCGTGCGTTCAATTCGGAAAACGCGAAGGGCTTGACCAGGTAATCGTCAGCACCAGTCTGCAGTCCCAGCACACGGTCCTCGACGCTGACCCGCGCTGTCAGCATCAAGACAGGAGTTTGCCGGGATTTGCGAAAAGCGGTGAGGAGGCTAAAACCGTCGATCCCTGGAAGCATCGCGTCCAGCACCAGTAGGTCGTGCTCGCCTTCAAGCGCCAGGTGCAGGCCATCTACCCCGTTGTGGGCAACGTCCACCACATACCCGGCCTCTCCGAGGCCCTTACGCAGGTACTCGGCAAGCTTGACTTCGTCTTCGATGAGCAAGATTTTCATGGTGTCATTCTCGAAGAATGCGGCTCGTTCGCAGATTACGAATTTGTCATCTGGCTGTTGGTGTCTTGTCGCGGTTCGCTTTCTAAAGTTCACCCCGTGTCGCAAGGCATAGCCCAAGCAAGTCGCCAAGGGCTCACCTGAACCCTGAGACAAAACCATGATTGTTCGCAAACCCCTCACGCTTTCCCTGATCGTCCTTGCCATCGCGGCTCCAGGCCTGGCATCTGCATCTTCGTTGTATCATCCCGCCGGTGGCGAAGTGGGATTTACCACCCATCCCGACCATTTCCAGAGTTCAATGTCCCGTGCGGAGGTACTTCAGTCTGTGGCCGCCGCCCGCAAGGACGGCACGCTGGCCATCCTCCAGCGCGGCGGTGCTTTGCCTGTCAAGGCAACGGGCCCCTCCAAGACGCGCGAGCAGGTACAACAGGAATACCTGAATATGTCTGCCGCTGAAAAACAACGGATGCAGGAACTGTACGGCACGGGCGGCTGATTCTTGAGCGGATAGCCTCTATCCAGCTTCTACCCGTGCCCCATATCCGGGATTTCATTGCCGCGTGCTAGACTCAAAAAATGTACCGCTTGATAGCTGTTTTTATGCTTGCATTGCTACCGTTCCAGTTCAGCTGGTCTGCGGTGGCTGCCTATTGCATGCATGAAAGTGCGACGACTCAGGCGCAGCACGTGGGGCATCATGAGCACAAGCATGCTGCCAACAGCGTGGTCGGCCAAGCCGACAAAAACGGGCAAAACACCAGCCAGTCTGATGTCGATTGCTGGGTTTGTCATGGCGTCGGCATCGGCGCGCTCCACTTTGCCTTTGCCAAGCAAAATATCTCCCAAGATGGCGACATGGGTGTCCAGCCCAATGAGCGGGTGGCAGAGGTAACACCTTCCCCCCCTGACCGTCCTCAGTGGCCTGCCCTCGCCTAAATCGGCGGGGCACCTCTCTTTCTTTCAGTCATTCGTACCCGCCTGACAGGCGGACGTAGTTGCGCGCGTCGCGGCTGTTTTGAGTGACGAGTTGCCAGGTAACTGCACGGTTGCCGCCCCGCCGATTCCTTCGTGCTTTGAAATCATTGGAGAATCGGATGTTCAAGGGTATTTACCTTCAAGGAAAGCCGCACGCATGGCGCGGCCGCAAAAAAATCAGGCTTGCAGCTAGCGCGGTGGCCATATTGCTGGCCGCTTCCAGCAGCGCCTTTTCGCAGGGTGTGTCGCAACGCACTATCGGTGGCGAGGAAACACCTCTGACTGCCGCAACAGCACCAACTTCGCCACTGTCTCTGGCCAGGGCAATTGAATTGGCTTTGGAGGGAAATCCCGAGGTGGCAGCGGCGACGCGCCAGCTGGAGGCAACTGAGGGGCAAGTTCTGCAAGGGCGCGCACGCCCCAATCCAGAGCTCGCCTACTCGCTGGAAGACGCACGCTCCCAAACGCGTACGCAAAGTTGGCAGCTCAACCTCCCAGTGGAATTGGGAGGCAAGCGTGCAGCGCGCACCAAGGCAGCGGAAAGATCCCGTGAGCAGGCGCAAGCTCAGCTGATCGAGCTGAAGGCGACCGTGCGAGCCAATGTCGCTGCAGCCTACTTCGACGTGCTGACGGCGCAAGAGCGCTTGGTGCTCGCCCGGGACAGCGTGGCGCTGGCCAAGTCTTCCACCGGCACCGTCGCCAAGCGGGTGGCCGCCGGCAAGGTGTCGCCCGTCGAAGAGTCCAAGGCCCGGGTTGCGGAGGCCGGTGTTCGTGTTGAGCTCGCCCAGGCTGCGAGTGAAGAACGCAACGCCCTGTCCCGTCTATTTGCGCTATTGGGAAAGATTGACATGCCTTTCACGGTCCTGGAGGGAAAGGCAGGAAACCTCCCCCCTGTACCGAACCTCGCCGATCTTCAGCCTCTCATTTCTTCTTCGCCAGCCGTTGTCCTGGCGAGAATCGAGGTAGATCGACGCAAGGCATTGACCGACCTGGAACAAAGCAAGCGGGTGCCTGATGTCACCGTCAGTGTTGGCATGCAGCGCAGCAACGAGACGCAGCGAAACGTTCTTCTTTTCGGTGTCTCTGTGCCTCTCCCCGTCTTCGACCGCAACCAGGGCAATCTCCTCGAAGCCCTAAAGCTTGAGGACAAAGCACGTGACGAGTTGCAGGGGGTCACCGTGCGCCTGCATAGCGAAGTAGCGCAGGCCCGGGAGCGACTTGCAACGATCGCTACAGAGATCCAATCTCTGCAGCAGGACGTGCTTCCGGGGGCGAAGTCAGCTTATGACGCGGCCACCATTGGCTTTGAGAACGGAAAGTTCAATTTCCTGGAGGTGCTCGATGCGCAACGCACCTACTTCACCGCCAAGTCCCAGTATCTCAAAGCACTTGGCGAGGCACATCGCGCAGCGGCCGATGTTGATCGCCTGCTCGGCAGCCCCCACGATTCCCGCTTAACCGCACCGCAAAACTGAGAATGACTATGAACACCAGCAAATCCACCATCAGCAAAAAGCACGTGATCGCTATTGCCGTCGTCCTCACATTGGGGGTCGGGGTGGGAACCTACATCTTGCAGGGCGGCGGCAAGCCCAAAGCCGCGGCCGTAGAGGGAGATGGTCATGGCCATGGCGGCCACACCGAGGCCAAGGGGCACGGTGATGGTGAGCACCATGGCAAGGGCGGGGAAAATGGCCACGACGATGACAAGGGCCATGCGGACGGCGAACACCACGAAAAGAGCGAAGCAAAGGGCGCCCATGGCGGCACCGTCTTCAAAGAAGGGGATTTCAGCTTGGAGGCACTGCTTTCAGAGGACGGCGGCGAGCCTCGGCTGCGCATCTGGCTGTTCGACAAAAACAAAGCTCTGCCCCTGAATGCGGCAACGGTCACAGCAACGGTGACCCGCCCGACTGACGAAAAGCAGAAGCTGACTTTCGCCCAGGAGAAAGACGGCTTGGTCAGCCGCGAGATCGTGGCGGAACCCCACGCGTTCGAGATCGAGATCATTGCGCAGACAGCCACCGAACCCTTCATGTTTGTGATGAGCAAAGAAGAAGGGAAGATTGAACTGACCGACGCCCAGATCAAGGCCGCATCGATCAGCGTGGACACCGCGTCCGCCGCGAACATCAAGACGGCATTGCTGTTGCCCGGGGAGATCCGGCTGAACGAAGACCGCACCTCGCACGTGGTCCCCCGTCTTGCGGGAGTGGTGGAAAGTGTCAGCGCCAACCTTGGCCAGGTCGTCAAGAAGGGGCAGGTGCTGGCCGCCATTGCAAGTCCGACCGCCTCTGAGCAACGCAGCGAACTGCAGACCGCTCAGAAGCGCCTGGCACTGGCCAAGACCACCTACGAGCGTGAGAAGAAGCTGTGGGAGCAAAAGGTATCGGCTGAACAGGACTACCTGCAGGCCAAGCAGGCATTGAGCGAAGCAGAGGTGGCTATGGCCAACGCCAATCAGAAACTGAGTGCGCTGGGTCTGTCCACCTCGTCAGTGTCCGGCTTGAATCGCATCGAACTGCGTGCCCCCTTTGACGGCATCGTCATCGAAAAGCACCTGAGTCTCGGCGAGGCCGTGAAGGAAGATGCAGCCGTGTTCACCATCTCGGACCTCAACCAAGTATGGGCGGAGATCAACGTCCCGGCAAAGGATCTGCCATCGGTGCGGGTGGGCGAAAAAGTCACCATCAAAGCGACGGCGTTTGACGCATCCGCCACTGGCACCGTCGCATTTGTGGGGGCACTGATCGGCGAGCAAACCCGCACAGCAAAAGCCCGCGTGGTTCTTGAAAATCCCAAGGGCGCCTGGCGTCCCGGCCTGTTCGTGAACGTCGAAGTTGTGTCCGAAGAAACGGCGGCGCCCGTGACGATCTCGGCTGACGCCGTGCAGAACGTTGGAGACAAGCCCGTTGTCTTCCTCAAGGTCAACGATGGCTTCATTACCCAGCCAGTGAAGCTGGGGCGCAGCGACGGCAAGCGGATCGAGGTCCTTCAAGGCCTCAAGGCCGGAATGCCCTACGCCTCATCGGGGAGCTTCGTCGTGAAATCCGAGCTCGGCAAGGGATCTGCCGAACACACGCACTAATCACGGAGCCCATACATGTTTGAAAAACTCATTCGATTTTCAATCGAACAACGATGGTTGGTGCTACTTGCGGCCCTCGCCATGGCTGCGCTCGGCGTTTTCAGCTATCAGAAGCTGCCGATTGATGCAGTCCCCGATATCACGAACGTCCAGGTTCAGATCAACACTCAGACTCCTGGCTATTCGCCCTTGGAGACTGAGCAGCGGGTCACGTACCCCATTGAGACGGTCATGGCCGGTCTGCCGAACCTGGAACAAACCCGGTCGCTTTCGCGGTATGGACTGTCACAGGTAACCGTCATTTTCAAAGACGGCACTGACATCTATTTCGCACGCCAGCTAGTCAACGAACGTATCCAGGAGGCACGGGACAAACTGCCTGCAGGCATCACACCGGCGTTGGGACCCATCTCGACCGGGCTGGGGGAAATCTATCTTTGGACCGTTGAAACCAAGGACGGAGCAAAGAAGCCCGACGGTTCCCCCTACACGTCCACTGATCTGCGAGAGATCCAGGATTGGATCATCAAGCCGCAATTGCGAAACGTTCCGGGCGTGACGGAAATTAATTCCATTGGTGGCTTCGCCAAGGAGTATCAGATAGCGCCAATTCCCGAGCGCCTGGCTTCACTGGGCGTGACGCTGCAGGATGTGGTCACCGCTCTGGACCGAAACAACGGCAACGTGGGCGCCGGCTATATCGAAAAGCGCGGAGAGCAATACCTCATTCGCGCGCCTGGTCAGGTGAAGTCGCTGGAGGATATCGGCGATGTGATCCTCAGCAGTGCCAACGGCGTGCCCGTGCGCATCCGGGACGTGGCTGAAGTGGGGATTGGTCGGGAGCTGCGAACTGGCGCCGCAACGGACAACGGGCGAGAAGTGGTTCTCGGCACGGTGTTCATGCTGATCGGTGAAAACAGCCGGACCGTATCACAAGCAGTGGACAAGAAGATGGTCGAGGTCAACAAGAGCCTTCCCGAAGGCGTGCACGCGGTGACGGTCTACGACCGTACGGTGCTCGTCGACAAGGCCATCAGTACGGTGAAGAAGAACCTGCTGGAAGGTGCGGTTCTCGTGATCGTCATCCTGTTCCTTTTTCTGGGGAACATCCGCGCAGCGGTTATCACGGCGATGGTCATTCCCCTGTCGATGCTCTTCACATTCACAGGCATGGTCCAGTACAAGGTGAGCGCCAACCTGATGAGTCTTGGTGCCCTGGACTTCGGCATCATCATTGACGGTGCAGTCGTGATCGTGGAGAACTGCGTGCGGCGTCTTGCCCATGCGCAGGCGCATCACGGTCGACCGCTGACGCGAGCGGAGCGCTTCCATGAAGTGTTCCTGGCATCCCAGGAGTCGCGCCGTCCCTTGCTGTTCGGACAGTTGATCATCATGGTGGTGTATCTGCCCATCTTCGCGCTCACGGGCGTTGAGGGAAAGATGTTTCACCCGATGGCATTCACTGTTGTCGCCGCCTTGGTGGGGGCAATGATCTTGTCGGTGACCTTCATTCCGGCAGCCGTGGCCCTCTTCATCGGCAATCGGGTCAGCGAGAAGGAGAACTTCCTGCTGGGCCATGCCAAGCGCCTCTACGCCCCGCTGCTCGACCGCGTCATGGCCGCCAAGGCGGTTGTACTGACCATTGCAGCAGTTGCCGTTATCTTGTGCGGGTTGATCGCCACGCGCATGGGCAGTGAATTTGTGCCCAACCTCAATGAAGGCGACTTCGCGATCCAGGCGCTGCGCATTCCGGGCACCAGCCTTTCCCAATCGGTTGCGATGCAGCAGCAGATCGAAAAGACCCTGAAAGCGAAGTTCCCCGAGATCGAACGCATCTTCGCCAGAACCGGCACGGCAGAAATTGCCTCGGATCCCATGCCGCCGAATATCTCGGACGGGTACATCATGCTCAAGCCGATGGACGAATGGCCTGAGCCGCGCAAGACCCGGGACGAACTGCTTGCTGCGATTCAGGAGGTTCTTGGGAAAATTCCCGGCAACAACTATGAGTTCTCTCAACCCATTCAGCTGCGCTTCAACGAGCTGATCTCGGGGGTGCGAAGTGACGTGGCGGTAAAAATCTTCGGCGACGACATGGATGTGCTGAACAAGTCCGCTGAAGAAGTGTCTGCAATGCTGCAGAAGATCCAGGGCTCATCCGAGGTGAAGGTCGAGCAAACGACGGGCCTTCCGATGCTGACGGTGAACATCGACCGTCAGAAGGCCGCGCGCTATGGACTGAACGTTGCTGACATCCAGGATACCGTGGCCACAGCCATCGGCGGGCGCGAGGCTGGCACGATGTTCGAGGGAGATCGTCGATTCGACATCCTTGTTCGTCTCCCCGAGGCCTTGCGCAACGACCTGGAAGGCATGAAACGGCTGCCCATACCGCTGCCACGTTCTGTGAGCGGGACGGAAGCCAGGACGAATTTCATCCCACTGGGTGAAGTCGCCACATTCGAACTTGCGCCCGGCCCCAACCAGGTCAGCCGCGAGAACGGCAAACGACGTATCGTGGTGAGCACCAACGTGCGGGGACGCGATGTGGGTTCCTTTGTAGCGGAGGCCGAGCAAGGCCTGGCGCAAATCAAGATCCCTACGGGCTACTGGACAAGCTGGGGCGGAACCTTCGAGAACCTGCAATCGGCCACGAAGCGCCTGCAGATCGTTGTGCCCGTATCCCTGCTGCTGGTCTTCGTGCTGCTGTTCGCGATGTTTGGGAACGCAAAGGATGGTCTGCTGGTCTTTACCGGCATCCCATTCGCTTTGACGGGTGGCATCCTCGCGCTTTGGCTTCGCGACATTCCAATGTCCATTTCGGCTGCGGTTGGCTTCATCGCGCTTTCCGGCGTGGCGGTGCTCAACGGACTGGTGATGATTTCCTATATCCGTACCTTGAGGGAAGAAGGCATGGGGCTGGATGCCGCGATCCGCGAGGGCGCCTTGACCCGCTTGCGGCCGGTACTCATGACGGCACTTGTTGCCTCGCTGGGCTTCATTCCCATGGCCATCGCTACCGGCACCGGGGCCGAAGTCCAGCGTCCTTTGGCGACGGTGGTGATTGGCGGAATTCTCTCTTCCACACTGCTCACGCTGCTCGTGTTGCCAATTCTCTACCGTCTGGCCCACAGGCCCGATGAGAAAGATGAGGACGTTTCGGCCGAGCCCTCGCACCCGCCGGACGTGACCGCTCCCGTGTAGTTGTGAAAGGTCCCGCGATCAGCGGGACCTTTCATCTCCTTAAACCTTGCTCCGAAGGAACATTAATGAAAATCTCTCAACTCATTCTCGCCCTGGCGGTATCGATCTCAAGCACGGCCATCGCGGCTGACAACCATGGTCACGATGCAAAGCCCATGCACGGAGGCGCTGTTGCCGAAGCAAAGGATGTCGAATACGAATTTGTCGCCACAGCGGACAAGTTGCAGCTTTACATGCGCGACCACGGCAAGTCCGTTGCCGTCGCAGGGATGACCGCAAAGGTCACGCTTTTGGCTGGCAGCGATAAGCAGGATGTGCAACTCCAACCTGGTGACGGCAAGCTGGAAGCCTCTGGGAGCTTCAAAGTCCCTGCCGGTACCAAAGCCGTGATCGCAGTCTCCAAGGCGGGCAAATCCGTCGCTTCCGTCCGCTTCACGCTGAAGTAACACGAAAGGCGCATGGAATCCCCGTTCCGAGATATCGGGTGGCGATTCCACTTCCTGCGCCTAACGTTGCTCGTCCAGTGTTGCGACATCGCAATGGCGGGCACGGTCCACCGTCTCGGCGCTTCACGTGTTCCTGTCAAGGTCTGGCAAGAGAAGCAATCCATGTCATTGCAGGTGGCCCAGGATGGGCTTTTTGCCAAGCTGTTCTGGATATGGATCAGCTTGTTGATCTCCGTGTTCGTATTTTGGAGACTGCGGCATCTGTGGCTGAAACTCCATCCCCCACTGGATGTGCGAACCAAGTACAGCCGGCGCTTGACCAAAAGACTGAGAGATCGCCAGGCGCTGCGCTTGAAGTGCAGAACCCCGAGGAAACCGCGCCCCCGCCATCGACGCTGAAAGCGAAGGGGCTGAACTTGGGCCCGCCGGGCTGATTACAGGGCCCCTCCGATGACTGAATGCTGGGCGTCATTGCACTGCACCCAGTCGCTGCTCCGAGCGGGCTAGGGATGTTTTCCTATACCCGAAGCCTGCGAGAAGGCGCGGTGACGCTTCCAAGAGAAGCACGAGTCTCCCGGGTCGATGGGTCAATGGCCTGAGGCAGCGATGGTGATGGCACTGTATGCCATTGCCAAGCTCATTGAAGCCCGGGCCGTGGACTGTGCTCGCAACGCTATCAAGAGCCTTATAGACCTGACGCCGCAGGATGGCCGAGGTACAGCAAGCCGACGGGCAATGGCGGCGCATGCAGACCGCTGCCGTGGCGGTAGGAACCATCGTGCGCCTGCGGCCTGGCGAGCGCATCTCAGAAATCTGAACAAGTCGATAAGCGCTGCGTCCACCGGAACGGGAAAAGAGAGCGCGATATCAGATGACTTCGCGATGGCGTTGTTGCACAAATGCCGGTCGCAGCTGAGGTAGGCTCGGGAGATGAGAGAGACGAGCTGGGGTCGGGTTAAGTACCGCACAACGAACTGGAAGGCTTACAACGCAGCGTTGAAGGCGCGAGGTGAGCTGACCATTTGGCTCGATAGGGATATGCAGTGGCTAGCTCGGCCCACGGGCAAGCGTGGTCGTTGCCAGAAGTTCTCAGATGCGGCCATCCAGTTTTGCCTGACCATCAAGTGCTTGTTTGGCCAGCCCTTGCGCCAGACACTGGGCCTGGTTGAGTCGCTATTGGGTATGGCAGGCCTGCATTGGCCAGTGCCCGACTACAGCACGGTGTGTCGCAGGCAAAAGAGCTTGGATGTGCAGGTGCGCTACCGTGCAAGTGACAAAGGCTTGCACATGCTGGCCGACTCCACGGGCATCAAGTTCTTGGGCGAAGGTGAGTGGAAAACCAAAAAGCACGGTGCCGAGCGCCGCCGCCAGTGGCGCAAGGTGCATCTGGGTATTGATGCCCAGACACTGCAGATTCGGGCCATCGCAGTAACAACCAATGAAGTGGGCGACTCGCCCATGGCAGCAGACCTGCTAGGTCAAATTCCAAGCAATGAAGAGATAGCTAGCTTTACCGGTGATGGGGCGTACGACACGCAGGATGTACATAAGGCGTGCTACCTGCGGGGAGCCATTCCAATCATCCCGCCGCGCAAAGGAGCGAAGCTGCGCAAAGGGCTGGCATTTGCTCACCGCAATGAAGCGGTCAAGGCGTGTAGGCAGTTGGGGCGGGCTATCTGGAAACGCTGGAGCGGCTACCACCGAAGGTCACTGGTGGAGACCAAGATGAATTGCTTCAAGCGCCTGGGCGAGAAGGTGATGGCCAGGACGTTTGAGCGCCAGGTGACCGAGCTGCACATCCGAGCTTCAATCCTCAATCAATTTACCGCTCTGGGCACGCCCCAGACAGTCGCTGCTGCGTAAATCTATTTGGGATTGGGGATGCCTTGGCCTATGGCCGATTTATGCAACAAAGCCGCGGCGAAGAGCAAGAAGCGAGTCCAGCGCGTCTGTGACGGCGCCCTCTGTTGCCCCCTCTGCAACATTCGTACGGGCACCACCAACGTGTTTGTCTTCAGGCCCCGCCGAACCTCTCGCCCCAATGACCATCCGAGATGCTCGCGGCGCGCAACGCCGGTGGCCTCACAGCCCGTATGTAGACCTATAAGGCTGCGACACAAGCTCAGCCCGAGTGCCGCTGAGTCAGCCGCGATGCCCCTTCCGAAGCAAAGAGTAGAGGCGTGCAACTTCATTGCTGGTGATGGCGATGTTCCGGCCGTCCTTCGCAACCACGGACGTACCGATCTTCTGATACGTCGCGCGGCCAAAGCGGTCTTCCTGCGCCATGAGGCCGTCTTTGAAGATGTAGAGCGTTCCTCCATCGGCCAACGGAATCATCTCCTTGGCAGCATGGACTGCGGCATCACCGGCGAACACCGGTGCGGAAAGCGCGCCCAACAGAGTGGCGAGGACGATATAAGACTTCATGATCAGCTCCTTTGTGAAACGACGGCAACTTGCGTCGCGTCATCACTGTAGGAGCGTGTCGCTTTCCAAGCGATTGCGCCATGATTACATTGCGGTAATGCGGCGTCCCCAAAGAGATAGGCTCTGCAAGCAGCGAACACACCGAAACGGCATGCTCCCGCCGAAAGCCCTTGGACCACCGGCTCGTCATAGGACTTCCCGCTCGCAGTAAATGGCCCATCCAAGGCGTGTTCACCGAGCAAGCCGGGCGACGGTGGCACACGAGCCCTGGGCCACTCGCACATCAAGCACCTGATTTCGGCCACGCGGACGGGGCTCTGCATGCGTGCCGCCAACCGAAGTAGTACAGCCCGAGCTGTTCCGTGCCCGAGCGCTCAGAGACATCCACGCGGCTGCACCACCTTGGTCGACGGCATCGACTGAAATGCCACGGCCATCAGCTCGAGCTCCACCCGCGCTCTTTCAGACGGGGACACGCGGGTCTACCGTGGGCCTTGCGCCGAAGGAACGGTCGGCCAGACCATAGTAGCCCTCCCAGACGGGCTCACGTGAGCGTGCGGGCTCTTGCCCCGCAATCAGTGGCAGGAGCCACAACAGCCCCCTCGCTTGACAGCGGATGCCGGTGCAGCAGCCGGCGCGTTCACCTGAGCGGGCGAATACCCAGCGTCGGCAATCGCCTTCTGGACGATGCCCGCATTCGCATCGGTTGCCACGCTCACCAAATGGCGGCCCAGGTCGACCTGGACATCTGCACCTGGGTCGATGGTCTTGACCGCCTTGGTGATGGTGCTGGCGCAATGGCCGCAGGTCATATCGTTCACCTCGAATGCAAGCATTGGTTCTCTCCGTCAGTGGTTAGGTGCTGCTGACTCTAGACCTTGCCATCGTGGCAATGTCAAGTGTCAGTTTCTGGCCTCCCATCGAGGGCCCACTCCAAGCGGAGCAGACGCTGGGCTTCTCATCGAGCATCTCGTAAAGTGAAGCCGCCGCGCAGCGCCGCGGCGGCTTCATCTTGTACGAGGTTGGATGCTCTTCGGCTCTCCGCCGTTCGCCCTAACCGACAATCAGCCTCCACTGTAGAGCTGCATGCGTGCGTTCCGCTCCGCCGGCGTCTCGCTCAGCAGCTCGCGAACCACTTCTTCGCGCGTCTTGCCCGGTCCGGCACTGGGCACCGGAGGCGGGTAGCTGCCCTCGCCGAAATTGAGGAGTCCCTGCTGTACCGCAGCCTCGGCCTCGGCTCGGACCTGCGCACGGGTTTTCTCGCTCTTGAAGTGATCCGCGTGAACGACCACGCCGACTTCGTCGCTAGTCGGATGCAAGTATTCAGCCGAGGCCATTCCCGGCAACCCCAGGGCGGCAGCCGCGGCTACGGCTGCAATCATGGAAGAGATGGAGTGGCTACGTTGAGTCATGATAGGAGTCCTTGTAAAAGTCGATGAACTTGCATCTCCCGTCCGCTTGGTAGGCGATGAGGAGATGTGTTCATCGTAGAGACCGCTACCCAACAGAAGCGGGACAGCACGGTGAGATTTCTGTCAGCTTTCCCGAGCGTGATAGCGCCACCGCTCCGAAGATTCGGAAGGCGAGATCAGGCTCAGCGACCAGGTGTTGAAGCGGCCTCTAGGACAAGACACAACGCCGAGTTGGATACTCCAGCAATGAAGGCGCATGACGCAGTGGAATGATTGGGCCAAGCCGCGCTATGCATCGCCCTCGCCCGATCCGATCACCCTTGACACCTCAGGATTGTGGATGGGCGTTGCGATGGGGAAACCACAGGGTGAAGCATGTATGTCCTCGGGACGAGGCTGCGTCGACGCTGCCGCCGTGGGCCTCTGCAATGGCACGCGTGATGGCCAAGCCCAAGCCGCTTCCATCGGAGTCAGGATGGGCACGCGAGGGGTCGGCGCGAAAGAAGCGATCAAACAAGCGGGGCAGGACTTTGGGATCAATATCTTGCCCCGTGTTCTCCACCGCTACTGAGGTAGCGTGGCCAGTGCTCGAAATGCCGATTGTGATTGCGCCTGCATTCGGGGTGTAGCGCAAAGCGTTGGAGAGCAGGTTGCTCAGCGCGCGGCGGAACATCAAGCGATCGCCATCAATTTGGCCATCGCCGTGTAGCTGTAGTTGGATGGCTTTCTCCTCCGCTACCGCCTCGTAGAAGTCCAGCAATGCCTGGGCTTCCTTGCGCGCGGAGAACACCTCCTTGTGCGGCAGATCGACGCCGCGCTCAGTCTTCGCCAGGAACAGCATGTCGGACACCATGCGAGCCAGCCGCTGAAACTCCTCGGCGTTGGAGGCCAGGGTGTCACGATACGTCGCGGCGTCGCGCTTGGTCGCCAGCGCTACTTGCGTTTGGGTCAGAAGATTGCTGATGGGCGTGCGCAATTCATGAGCCAGATCGGATGAGAAGTCTGTCAGCCGCTGAAAGTCATCCTGCAGCCGATCGAACATGCGATTGAGTTCCTGCGCAAGGTCTGCCATTTCTACCGGCACAGCCCCTACTGGCATGCGCTCGGACAGCCTATGGCTTGTCACCACTGCGGCGCGTGACTTCATCTCGCGCAGCGGTGCCAACCCCTGTCGCGCAGCCAGCCAGGACAGTAAGCCGCATACAACGATGGCTGCGGCGACATACAAGGCCAAGCTGCTACGAAGACCATCCAGGAACTCGGTGTGGTGTTTGGTATCTGTCGCGATCAATACCTGCAGCGCCGATGCAGAGTAGCCCGAAAGCGATTGGAAGCTCAGCGTGTGAAACTCGGCATCGTGGTTGCGCCACACCCCAAATGTCCCCTTCGCATCGGTGTGGATGGCTTTACTACGCTGCACACCAAGCTCGGAATGTGAGGACTGAAAGACGGTCTCCTGATGAGCATCTTTTACCAAGACATAGAGATCATGGTGGTATCCCAAAGCGTCGCTCAAGCGGGAGCGCGCGTCGTTCACAGAATTGGCATTACCCAGAATTTCCTCGATCAACTGCCTCTTGTCCTCTAAAGCCATCTGATCGAGCACGACAAAATGACGCTGAGTCTCTGCCAGGAACAACAATCCCAGCCCGAGCACGACGATAGCCGCCACCACGGTAAAGAACAGGGTTAAACGGCGGGTCAACGAAAGCCTGCCCAGGCGCTGTTGTCGCTGCACCTTTATTCCTCCTCTGGTACGTCCAGCACGTAGCCCATGCCCCGCACGGTCTGGATGAGCTTGACGGCGTGCCCCTCATCTATCTTCACGCGCAAGCGGCGCATCGCCACTTCGATGACATTGGTGTCGCTGTCAAAGTTCATGTCCCAGACCTGCGAGGCGATCAGGGAGCGTGGCAGCACTTCACCGTGGCGGCGCATCAGCAGCTCCAGCAAGCCAAACTCCTTGGCTGTCAAGTCAACACGCTTGCCGTTGCGGGAGACACGGCGACGCAACAGATCCAGCTCCAAATCGGCCACCTTGAGCATGGTGCCCTCATTGCCGGCATGACCGCGCCGCAGAATGATCCGAACCCTGGCCAGCAGCTCCGCAAACGAGAAGGGCTTGACAAGGTAATCATCGGCCCCAAGCTCCAGCCCTTTGACCCGATCCTCCACTTGGTCGCGGGCGGTCAGGAACAGGACGGGCATCTCAAGGCCACGGTCGCGCAGGGACTGCAAGACCTGCCAGCCATTCAACCCCGGCAGCATGACGTCCAGGATCACCAGGTCGTACTCACCCTGCAAAGCCAGATGCAGCCCGTCTGCGCCGTTAGGCACAAGGTCCGAAACGTATCCCGCTTCGGTCAATCCCTGCCGGAGGTACTCCCCCGTCTTGGGCTCGTCTTCAACAACCAATATCTTCACGTTCGCTCTCCGTTCACAGCATTGAACGAGAGTGTGCCGAACTTAAAGCGTCCTGACATGAAGATAACAACAATGTAATGTCCGGAACATCTGGGTGACAGGGTGCCCTCTTCAGAATCTTTACATCGTGAGATCAAAGATTCTTGCAGAGGAAACCATGGTCACTTCAAATCTTTCGCCGTCTGTCAGGGCGTCCCTGCCCTGGGTTTTGGCGCTGTTCGCGGGGGCGTCCTTCGCGCAAGCCTCAACGCCGGAGGTACCACTCATGCCAGATTGGCCCTGTCCGGCCTTGGCTTCGCCGTTCTGACCGGATGCGCCAGCGTCAGCTTGGATCAGAACATCAGCCGCGTGAACGACGAAGCCAGCGCGTTCACCGAAGGCATCGGCGTGGATCACACCGGCCTCGCCAGGAAGGTCAACAAGCTCATCCCCGACTACATGGTCATGGGCGAGCGCGGAATGGCAGACATGGCTGAGATGGAAATGCCCATTCCAGACAACACCGTGCCCATGATGACGGGACAAGGACCGTTCGGTTCGGTGGAGATGGGCGGGATGTTCAGCGTGCTCAAGGTACGCAGGGACCAGCAGCCAGGTGACTACAAGGACCCCGGCTGGTTCAAGCATCCGGCAGGCACGGTCGCCCACGAATACACCGGCCCATTGGCTGAGCCAGCCCGCTTCAGCGCAGAAGGCGGTCAGTCCATGCCGCGCGAGCGCAAGCCCGCGACGCCAACCGAGGTCAAGGTGCGCAAGCCGACGTCACATGGTGCGCACTGATTTCTTCCCTTCGTTTTTAACTGGAGATCATCCATGAAGTTCACGCGATCCACCTTCTACCGCCTGCTGGCTGCCGCCGCGCTGACTGCTTCGGGGGCCGCCATGGCCGCAGGCAACCATGCCGGTGGCCATGGCCACGGTGATGGAGAGGAAACCGCCATCGGAAAGCCCGGTGTCGCCGCCAAGGCCAGCCGCACGATCACCATCGAGATGAGCGACACCATGCGTTTCACCCCCTCGAACATTCAGGTCAAGCAGGGCGAGACCGTTCGCTTCATCGTCAAGAACGCCGGCAAGGTCAAGCATGAACTCAGCTTGGGCACCGAGAAGGAACTGCTTGAGCATCTGGAGCAGATGCGGAAATTCCCGGACATGGAGCACGACGAGCCCGGCAAGGTCACGCTGCAGCCTGGCAAGCAAGGCGAGATCGTCTGGCAGTTCACCAAAGCTGGCGGTGTGAACTTCGCCTGCCTGATTTCCGGCCACTACGAAGCTGGCATGAAGGGCCTCGTTCAGGTCAGCAAGAAGTAGAACCACGCCGCTTCATCAAGGATGCACGGTGACTGTGTCACCTCTCCCACGTCCTGCTGATCCGCAAGGCAGATCAGCAGACATTTTTCAACTCGCGCCCGTGAGGTCGTCATGAACAGCTTCAAGCAATTTCTCTCCGTTTCCGCCGTCGCGCTCGGCATTTTCCTGCCCATGAGCGGGATGGCCCAGACCACATCCGAATCGCCCAAGGCAGAGGCCTCTCAACAAGCGTCGCTGACCGACGGTGAGATCAGGAAGGTGGACCTGGACAACGGCAAGGTCACCATCAAGCATGGCGATATCAAGCACCTGGACATGCCTGGAATGACCATGGTTTTCACCGCCAAGGACAAGGGACTGCTTTCCACCCTCAAGCCCGGGGACAAGGTGAAATTCATGGTTGTCAACGAAGGCGGAAAAATGGTCGTCACGGATATACGTCCAGCGAACTGAGGCGAATATGCGGAAGGCTGCAATGCGGATGAGGATGGGTCGGCAGTCCGTGTCCGCTTGCTCATTGTTTCCCAGCAACTGAAAATTCATCATGCATCACGACCACTCCTCCCCCCATACCAGCAATCGACGCAGTGGCTTCTGGCGGTCGCGCTACGCCCTGGGAATGCTCGTCCTCGGTATCGTTGCCGGGTACTTCCTCTGGACCGAACACCGGGCCCATCTACAGCAGTGGTGGCCCTATGCGCTGTTGTTGGCCTGTCCGCTGATGCACGTATTCATGCACAAGGGGCATGATGGGCATGGCAACCACTCCCCTGCGCCCGACCAGAGCCGTCGGTTGAATTCCGACAGGGACTGACCACGGGCGGCGCGGAGTAGGCCATATGCCTGCGCCTCTTTGACCGCTCCGCCATTCTTCGACCGTTCAGCCAATCTGAACGCGGTTTCACACGCAACTGACTCGCGATGCCCATCAGGAAGGACCCACCGCATTCTCCGGGTCTGCCACAAGTGAGCGTGCCGCGCGCCGCACGACCATTCGCATGGGATTGCTTGGCTGCTCTTGGGAACCACCGGCGAACCGCGAGGTCGCAGCCTGCAACACAGGCACCTGGAGGGAGCGAACCATGAAGTTGAAGCAACTGGTCTGGATCACGACGGGACTGCTTGCCTTGATCGCCACGGCGGCAGGCGGCTACTTCCAACTTCTCAAGAGTGCTGCGCCAGTGGTTCCGCCCACGCTAAGCCTCCGGCCAGAAGATCCGCAGGTGCTGCGACTCGGCGCCGCGATCTATGCACAGCAATGCGCGGCCTGCCATGGGGTCAAGGGCGAAGGCCAGCCCGACTGGCGCGACCGCGGACCTGATGGTCTCTTGCCAGCGCCGCCCCACAACCCCAGCGGCCACACATGGCACCACCCCGATGAACAACTGTTCGCCATCACCAAATACGGCTTGGCCAAGTTGATTGAGCAGCCCGACTACCGGACGGCCATGCCGGTCTACGACAAGCTACTGAGCGATGACGAGATCGTGGCCGCGTTGTCATGGATCAAGTCCCAATGGCCTCTTGAAGTCCGGCGCCGTCACGACGAGATCAATGCCCAGTACCGCAAGTCGCTGAATCGATAACCAACGAGGCAGCCAGACACCGGAATAAGCAAAACGGAATTGCTCGACAGAATATTGGCTTGACCTTCACACAATGGCAAGGCTAATAATCAAGCCAGAATTTACGAAAGCACGGGTATGAACGACCACACGCATAAGCATACGCACGGCAAAAGGGACGCAGCTTCTTCGGTCGAACGTCCAGTAGCGACCAATGCTGCCGCCGCCATCGATGGCACACCAGGATTGGCTGGTACCGCAGTTACCTACACCTGCCCGATGCACCCGGAAGTGCGGCAGGACCATCCGGGGCGCTGCCCCAAGTGCCAGATGCACCTGGTGCCCGAAGGGCAAGTTGCGCATGGCGACCACCGCCACCACGACCACCACGCTCACGCTGCTCGTGAGTCGGCTCCTGTGGCGCCTGCCGCCGCACCGCAGGAAGCGCCTGCCGGCACCACCTATACCTGCCCGATGCACCCGGAAGTCCGGCAGGACCATCCGGGCAATTGCCCCAAGTGCGGCATGACACTGGAGCCGATCATTCCGCTGGATGAAGAGGACAACAGCGAGTTGAAGGATTTTCAGCGACGCTTCTGGTGGACGCTGCCGCTTACTGTGATCGTCACGGTTCTTGCGATGTGGGGCCATCGCCTTGGCTTGTTCAGCATGGCAACGCAGACCTGGGTCGAATTGTTGCTGTCGCTCCCCGTCGTGCTCTGGACCGGCTGGCCATTCTTCGTGCGGGGCTGGCAGTCGATCGTCCACCGCAGCCCGAACATGTGGACCTTGATCGGCCTGGGAACGGCCGCGGCATTCGTCTACAGCGTTGTTGCCACGGTGACCCCGGGTGTGTTTCCCGAATCGTTCGTGGCGATGGGTCGCGTCGCCGTGTACTTCGAGGCCGCGGTGGTCATTATTTCGCTGACCATGCTGGGCCAGATCATCGAGCTGAAAGCCCGCTCCCAGACATCGGCCGCGATCAAGTCCCTGCTGGGGTTGGCGCCGAAGACCGCCCGGCGCATCAATGCGGACGGCAGTGAAGAAGATGTGCCTCTCAACCACGTACACGTCGGCGATCTGCTGCGCGTGCGTCCCGGCGAGAAGATCCCGGTCGATGGCACGGTCACAGAAGGCAGCAGCGCGGTCGATGAGTCCATGCTGACCGGTGAACCGGTACCTGTGAGCAAGCGGGTTGGCGACAAGCTGATCGGCGCTACCCTCAACACCAACGGTGCGCTGATTATGCAGTCCGAGAAAGTCGGGGCGGCCACCATGCTGTCGCAGATCGTCCAGATGGTCGCGTCTGCCCAGCGCTCCAAGGCCCCCATGCAACGCATGGCCGACGTGGTGGCGGGCAAGTTCGTCATGGTGGTCGTACTGGTCGCCATCGCCACGTTCTTTGTCTGGGGTCTGTTCGGGCCGGAGCCAAGCTGGGTGTTCGGGCTGATCAACGCGGTGGCTGTGCTGATCATTGCCTGCCCGTGCGCGTTGGGCTTGGCCACGCCGATGTCGGTGATGGTCGCCACCGGCCGCGCCGCGACGCAGGGCGTGCTGTTTCGCGATGCCGGTGCGATCGAGAAGATGCGCGAGGTGGACACCCTGATCGTGGACAAGACCGGCACGCTCACGGAAGGCAGACCCGCGTTCGATACAGCCATTGCGGCTCCGGGCTTCACGCCCGATGAAGTGCTGAGGCTGGCAGCCAGTCTGGACCAGGGCAGCGAGCACCCGCTGGCAGACGCGATCGTCAGCGCTGCGCGAGCCAAGGGCTTGCAACTGGCCAAGCCCTCTGATTTCGAGTCGGGCAGCGGCATCGGCGTGCGCGGAACGGTGGAGGGACGGCGCCTGGCATTGGGCAATACGGCACTGATGGAGCAGGAAGGAGTGGCGGTTTCTGCACTGCGTGCCGACGGAGAACGGTTGCGCGGTGAAGGCGCCAGCATCATGCACTTGGCCGTAGACGGCGTGTTCGCGGGCATCCTGGCCGTGACCGACCCCATCAAGGCCAGTACGCCCGATGCCATCCGAACCCTTCACGCCAGCGGTCTGCGCATCGTGATGGCGACTGGAGATGGACTTACCACAGCCAAGGCCGTGGGGGCCAAGCTCGGCATCGATGAAGTGCACGGCGAGGTCAAACCCGCTGACAAGCTGGCGCTGGTGGACAAACTGCAAAAGGAAGGTCACGTGGTTGCCATGGCGGGAGACGGCATCAACGATGCGCCGGCCCTGGCCAAGTCCGATGTGGGCGTCGCCATGGGCACGGGCACCGACGTTGCAATGAACAGCGGCCAGATCACCCTCGTGAAGGGTGATCTGCGCGGCATCGCCTCGTCCCGCGAGGTCTCCATCGACACGGTACGCAACATGCGGCAGAACCTGCTGTTCGCCTTTGTCTACAACGGCATCGGTGTACCCATCGCGGCTGGCGTGTTCTATCCGTTCACGGGCTGGCTTCTCTCCCCATTGATCGCGGCGCTGGCGATGAGCCTGAGTTCTGCTTCTGTGATTTTCAATGCGCTTCGGTTGCGCGGCGTGAAGTAGCCCAGGATGATTTGGAGCCGCTATCAAGTCGAACAACTCGAAAATCAAGTCTTTAGATTGATTGACATCAATTCCACAACACAATCACCTGGCTAACATATCCCCATGATCTGCTTTAGACGCATCGTCACGCAATGGGGCCGCTGGATTGCCAGCGGTCTCGTCGTGACCTTGCTCTTTTCGCAGGTCGCATTGGCGATGTATGCCTGCCCCAAACTGGACTCGGACACGCACGTCGCATCAATGCAGATGGCAGGCATCGCCATGGAGGATGCCGCCAGCATGTCCGGTATGCCGGACTGCCACGCCATGCCGGGAACCATGGACGGTGAGGCGCCGCAGTTGTGCCGAGCACATTGCAGCGGCGATGGCAAGCCGGTGCCTTCATTGCAAGGCTTGGACGTCCAGAGTCTCGCTGCCCAGGCGGTCTGGTTCGCGTACATGCTTCCGGCCGTGATCGAATCCCACGCGGCAGCCGGGCAGCACGTCGCCTATGTCCCGCCCGACCATCGAGCGGGCTTTCCGCCGATCTACCTCACGCTCCAAGTCCTGCGGAATTGACACGCCGATCCGTGCTCGCCGCGCACCGATGCGGCAGACCACGTGATTTCGTGAATACCAATTCCGAGGACAACCATGTTTACTCCCTTTTTTGGCGCCCCCGAGGGGCGCCCGTCGGCGTACGGCCGAGGCACAACGCCGGCCTCGATGCGATTGCATCGTCTGAAAGCTATCAGCATCGCATTGGCGGGCAGTGCGCTTGTTTCGCCTGTAGCCTACGCCCTCGATTTTGCTGAGGCACGCCTTATCGCGGAGCAGCAGAGCCCGCGCATAAGCGCGCAGCAGTTGCAGGTTAACGTCGCCGAATCCGTGCAGAAGGCAGCAGGCTCGCTGCCCGATCCCAAGCTCTCGCTCGGCATCGAAAACTACCCCATCAGCGGCATGGATCGCTGGAGCATGACGCGCGAATCCATGACGATGCAGCGCTTGGCGCTCATGCAGGAAGTGCCCAACAGGGCCAAGCGCGACGCCCAGGTCGCCAGCGCGCAGGCGCGTGTGGATCGAGAACGCGCGGCGCTGGTTTTGCAGCGATTGCAGATCCGCCAGGAACTCAGCCTGGCGTGGATCGCCGCGCAGGCGGTGGAGCAACGGGAGATACTGCTGACGGAACTGCTCGCGGAGAACCAGCGCCTGCAAGACAGTCTCCCCGCTCGCGTCGCCGGCGGCACCGCCCAGGCTGGCGACCTGTTGGTCGCGCAACAGGAGGCGCTGACACTCACGGACCGCCGTGACGATCTACAGCGGGACCGGGCCAAGGCCAGGGCCGCATTGCGGCGCTGGGTGGGCTCCAGGGCCGACGAAGCACTGCAAGGCGATCCAGGCCCGCTCACTCGCCCCGTCGCGCAACTGCGCACAGAACTGGCGAATCACGCGGAGCTTGAACTCTATCCGGCGATGCAAAGCATGGCCCGGGCCGAGTCCCGCGAAGCCCAATCAGAGACCCGCGGCGATTGGGCCTGGGAGATAGCCTATAGCCGGCGTGATCGCCGATGGGGCGACATGGTGTCATTTCAGGTGACATTCGATCTGCCTTGGCAGAAAGATCGACGCCAAGTGCCCATGATCGAGGCAAAACGGCACGAGTTGGAGCGTCTGGACGCCGAACGCGAAGACGTGGCGCGGCGACATTTGCAGGAGTTGGACGACAGCGCCGCCGAACTCCAAGCGTTGAACAGCCAGATCGACCGCCTGCAGACCGCCGGCTTGCAGCTGGTACGGAACCGAGCGGCGCTTGCGTTGAGCAACTACCGATCCGCCAAGGGGGACCTGAGCGCTGTGCTCAGTGCACGCGCCCAGGTGCTGGAGACGCGCATGCGTCTGATCGACCTCGGAGCGCAGCGCGACAGCCTCGTCGCCCGACTGAACAGCCTGATCGCGGACTGAGTGGAGACCCTCGCCATGAATACCTCTTCGAGAAACATCCTTGCCGGCTTGACGCTGGTTGCTGCCGGTATTGCCGTTGGATGGGGCGTCCCCCAATGGCGCGCCGGCCACCTCAGCGGCTCCCCCGCTGCCAACATCACCGTTGCAAGCGCTCCGACCGAGCGCAAGGTGCTGTATTGGTACGACCCGATGGTGCCGACCCAGAAGTTCGACAAGCCCGGCAAGTCGCCCTACATGGACATGCCGTTGATGCCGAAGTACGCGGATGAAGACACGCAAGACAGCACGGGCCTCAGCGTGTCGGCGCAAGCGGTGCAAGCCCTGGGGCTGCGTACAGCCGAAGTCCTGCAAGGCAAGATCGGCGCAGATGTGAACGTCGTGGGCACCGTGCTGCTCAACGACCGCGACGTCAGCATCGTGCAGGCGCGGACCGCTGGCTTCGTCGAGCGTGTCTACGCACGGGCTGCGGGCGACGTGATCGCAGCAGGGGCACCGCTGGCTGACCTATTGCTGCCGGAGTGGATCGCCGCACAGCGCGAGTTTCTCTCGGTTCGCGCGATGGGCGACGCACCGTTGACCGCAGCTGCCCGCCAACGGCTGCTGCTGCTCGGCATGCCGCAAGCCCTGATCGCCCAGGTGGAGCGCACAGGCGAGCCCAAGGGGCTGTACACGGTCACAACACCTCAAGGCGGCTTGGTGGCCGAACTGATGGTGCGCCAGGGCATGACGGTTTCCGCCGGGGAAAGCCTGGCCAGGGTGAATGGCTTGGCCACGGTGTGGATCGAAGCGGCCGTCCCCGAAGCACAAAGCGGACCATTGCAGGTCGGCCAAACGGCGCAGGTCCGGCTGGCGGCGTTTCCCGGTGAAGTGCTCCAGGCGCGCATCGTGAGCATCCTGCCCGAAGCCAACCGCGACACCCGTACGGTGCGAGTGCGGCTTGAAATGGCCAATCCCGGCCAGCGCCTGAAGGCCGGCATGTCCGGCCAGATCGCGCTCAAAGGCAACGAACAGCCCGCGCTGCTTGTTCCCAGCGAAGCGGTCATCCGCACCGGCAAGCGCGCACTGGCCTATGTGGTCGATGGACCCGGCAAGTTCCATCCCGTGGAGGTCCAGGTGGGCGCGGAGGTAGGCGATCAACTGGTGGTCAACGGCGGGCTCGCGGCGGGACAGCAGGTGGTGGCCTCGGCGCAGTTCCTGATCGATTCGGAAGCCAGCCTGCGGGGCGTGCTGCCTGCAGGTGCCGCGGCGTCCGCACCTGCATCGCCGCACAACGGGCACGGCACATCGTCGCCACCGGCCGCGGCCACCAACGCTTTCGTGGTGCGCGGCGTGATCGAGGAGATGTCGCCCACCGAGCTGACGCTGGCGCACGAGGCCGTGCCAGCCCTCCAATGGCCGGCCATGACCATGGGCTTCAAGCTGAGCAGCCCGCAGCTCGCCGAGGGTCTTTCGGTTCGGCAGCAGGTGCGATTCACCTTCTCCAAGCAAGGTGAGGGCTACGTGATCACCGCCATCGAAAAGGTGCAGCCATGATCGCCAAACTGATTCGATGGTCGGTGGCCAATCGCTTCCTGGTGCTGCTGGCCACCGCCATGCTCACGGCATGGGGCGTGTGGGGCGTTCGCAGCACGCCCGTGGATGCGCTGCCGGACTTGTCAGACGTGCAGGTCATCATTCGCACCAACTACCCAGGACAGGCGCCGCAGATCGTCGAGAACCAGGTCACCTACCCGTTGGCCACCACCATGCTGTCGGTGCCAGGGGCCAAGACCGTGCGCGGCTTCTCGTTCTTTGGCGACTCGTTCGTCTATGTCTTGTTCGAGGACGGAACCGACCTGTACTGGGCCCGCTCACGGGTACTGGAATACCTGAACCAGGTCCAGGGCCGATTGCCCGCCACGGCGAAGCCGGCCCTGGGTCCGGACGCCACAGGCGTCGGCTGGATCTTCCAGTACGCGCTCGTGGATCGCACGGGCAAGAACGATCTGGCGCAACTGCGTGCGTTGCAGGACTGGTTCCTGAAGTTCGAACTCAAGAGCCTGCCCAACGTGGCCGAGGTGGCATCGGTGGGGGGCATGGTCAAGCAGTACCAGGTCGTGCTCGACCCGATCAAGTTGGCGTCCTATGGCCTCAGTCAGGCTCAAGTCCGCGATGCCCTGATGGGGGCCAACCAGGAGACCGGCGGCTCCGTCCTGGAATTGTCAGGCGCGGAGTACATGGTCCGCGCGAGCGGCTACCTCAAGACCCTGGACGAGTTCCGGGAGATCCCCTTGACGGCACGCGGCGGTGTGCCGGTGCGGCTGGGGGATGTGGCGACGCTCCAGATAGGCCCGGAGATGCGGCGTGGCATTGCCGAACTCGACGGAGAAGGCGAGGTCGCCGGCGGCGTGGTGGTGCTGCGCTCCGGCAAGAATGCCCAGGAGACGATCGCTGCCGTCAAGGCCAAGCTCGCGGAGCTGCAGGGCAGCCTGCCGCCGGGCGTCGAGATCGTCACCACCTACGACCGCAGCGCGCTGATCGAGCGGGCCATTCGCAATCTCACGACCAAGCTGGGCGAAGAGTTTCTGGTGGTGGCGCTGGTCTGCGCACTGTTCCTTTGGCATCTTCGCTCTGCGTTGGTGGCCATCATTTCCCTCCCGCTGGGCGTGATGACGGCATTCCTTGTCATGCGCTACCAGGGCATCAACGCCAACATCATGTCGCTGGGGGGGATTGCCATCGCCGTGGGGGCGATGGTGGATGCAGCGGTGGTGATGATCGAGAACGCCCACAAGAAGCTGGAGGCTTGGCAGCACGCGCACCCAGATCAACGGCTGCAGGGCAAGGAACGGTGGGACGTGATCACACAGGCCGCGGAGGAAGTCGGTCCTGCGCTCTTCTTCTCGCTGCTCATCATCACGCTCTCGTTCATCCCGGTCTTCACCCTAGAAGCGCAGGAAGGCCGGCTGTTCGGCCCGCTGGCGTTCACCAAGACCTACGCGATGGCCGCGGCCGCAGGGCTGTCGGTGACGCTGATTCCCGTACTCATGGGCTACTGGATTCGCGGGCGTATCCCGGATGAGCAGAAGAACCCCATCACCCGCATCCTGATTGCAGCCTACCGGCCAGCACTGGAGTGGGTACTGCGCCGGCCCAAGGCGACGCTGCTGATCGCCGTGCTGGCCTTGGCGACCACGGCCTGGCCCTTGGCGCGGCTCGGCGGTGAGTTTCTGCCGAGGTTGGACGAAGGGGACCTGCTCTACATGCCCTCGGCCCTGCCGGGACTCTCGGCGCAGCGCGCCACGGAGTTGCTGCAGCTGAGCAACCGCATGATCAAGACCGTACCTGAAGTGGACAAGGTGTTCGGCAAGGCAGGACGGGCCGAAACTGCGACCGATCCGGCGCCCCTGGAGATGTTCGAGACCACGGTGAAGCTCAAGCCCAGGGAGCAATGGCGTCCAGGCATGACGCCCGAGAAGCTCGTGGAAGAGCTGGATCGTGCCGTGAAGATCCCGGGCCTGTCCAACATCTGGATTCCCCCCATCCGCAATCGCATCGACATGCTGGCTACCGGCATCAAGAGCCCGATCGGGGTGAAGGTGACCGGCAACGACCTGGGCGTGATCGATCGCATCGCTGCAGAGGTCGAACAGGTCGCCAAGGGCATTCCCGGCGTGACGTCGTCACTCGCGGAGCGCTTGACGGGCGGGCGCTACGTGGATGTTCAGATCGACCGCGTAGCCGCCGGTCGCTACGGCCTGAACATCGCCGATGTCCAGGCGGTCATCGCCGGCGCGGTGGGTGGCGAAAACGTCTCGGAAACGGTCGAGGGGCTTGCCCGCTTTCCGATCAATCTGCGCTACGCGCGAGAATGGCGTGATTCACCACAACGGCTGGCAGAACTACCCATCTTCACGCCGATGGGTCAGCAGATCACGTTGGGGACCGTGGCACGCATCGCGATCACCGATGGACCGCCCATGCTCAAGAGCGAGAACGCACGGCCCTCCGGTTGGGTCTATGTCGATGTGCGCGGCCGTGATCTAGCCTCGGTGGCCAACGAACTGCGCGATGCCATCGGGCAGCAGGTCAAGCTGGAGCCGGGTGTGAGCATCACCTACTCCGGGCAGTTCGAATACATGGAGCGGGCCAATGCACGCCTGAAGGTTGTGGTGCCTGCCACCCTGTTGATCATCTTCGTTCTGTTGTACCTGACCTTCGCGCGTGTGGACGAAGCGGGCTTGATCATGGCGACCTTGCCCTTCGCGCTCACGGGGGGCATCTGGTTCCTGTACCTGCTGAATTACAACCTGTCCATCGCCACCGGCGTGGGATTCATTGCGCTGGCAGGTGTGGCGGCGGAGTTCGGCGTGGTGATGCTCATCTATTTGAAGCAGGCCTTGGCGGAACGTTGCCCCGATGGGCGCAACCCAACGCGAGAAGAACTGCTCGATGCGATCCGGGAAGGGGCGGTGCTGCGCGTGCGCCCAAAAGCGATGACCGTTGCGGTCATCTTGGCGGGCCTGGTACCCATTGTTTGGAGCAGCGGCACGGGCTCTGAAGTCATGAGCCGCATAGCAGCTCCGATGCTCGGCGGGATGGTGACCGCACCGTTGCTGTCGCTGTTCGTGATTCCGGCTGCCTATCTGCTGATGCGTAAGCCGCGCTAACTTGGCCGTCCAGCAGGGCCTCACGACGAGGCCCTGCTGGACGCGAGGGATCAAGCCGCCCGCGCAGAAGCTGGGAGCATTTCTCTCTGGCAAGGACTTCCTATTGCATTGATCCTTACAAAAAAATAATCATCTGCTCATCACTCTGTCAGGGGTGACCTGAACAATGGTTAAGCAATTCATGCATTCAATCTTGAGGCACTGATCCATGGAATTGCGACACCTTCGTTGTTTTGTAGCCCTAGGGATGGTGTTCAAAACACCCGTGGCGGTGGGCTTTCATCCCAAAATGCCACTGATTCCCCTTCTTGGTCTGGTGCATCTCGGGGTCGCGTTCACCACCCTTGTTCTTGGTCGAACTGGGCGCGGCAATCAGGGTGGCATCGACCACCGTGCCTTCGCGCAGCATCAGACCTTTGTCGGTGAGCGTGGCGTTGACGGTAGCCAGGATGCGTTGGGCCAACTGGTGCTCTTCGGGCAGATGGCGAAAGCGCAGGATGCTGACCCGGTCGGGAATACGTTCGACGCTGGACAGACCCACAAACTCCCGGTACAGCGCGGTCTCGAAGAGGGCTTCTTCCATCGCCAGGTCGGACAGGCCGAACCACTGCTGGACGAAGTGAATGCGCAGCATGGTCTCCAACTCGAACGGAGGTCTGCCGGTTTTGGCTCGCGGTGCGCGCGGAGCAATCAATGCCAGCAACTCAGACCACGGCACCACCAGGTTCATCTCGTCCAAGAATACCGCTTTGCGCGTGCGTCGCTTGCTCAGATTCAGGCCGAGGTCTTGTTGCTTCATGAGCGTATTGTCAGGCGCGGCGCCGTACTTCAGACAGCGCCAGCGGCAGAGTTTTGAACAGCCAGCGCCGCCACAGCGATGATCAGGATCTGGTGGAGCAACTGCGCTCGGCCATCGAGAACCTGCCCAGTTACGGCTACCGCCGGGCCTGGGCGCTGCTGCGGCGTGAGCGGGCCTGCCAAGGGTTGCCTGCGGTCAACGTCAAGCGGGTCTACCGGGTCATGCGCACACACGGCCTACTGCTGCAACGCCGAGCTCCTGCAGTGCGACCGCAGCGCCGCCATGATGGGCGGGTCTCGGTGGGTGCGAGCAACCAGCGCTGGTGTTCGGACGGCTTCGAGTTCCGCTGCGACAACGGCGAGGCCGTGCGCACGACGTTTGCGCTGGACTGCTGCGACCGCGAGGCGATGAGCTGGGTGGCCTCCACATAAGGCTACACGGGTGACGATGTGCGCGACGTGATGCTGGCTGCCGTGGAGCGGCGCTTCGGCAATGCACTGCCAGACAGGCCCATCCAATGGCTCTCGGACAATGGTTCAGCATACACGGCCGCGTTGACCCGCAGCTTCGCCCGCGATGTGGGCCTGGAGCCGGTGAATACACCAGTGAGTAGTCCCCAGAGCAATGGCATGGCAGAGTCGTTCGTCAGGACCATGAAGCGTGACTACGTGAACTTCATGCCTAAGCCCGATGCCCGCACAGCCATTGGCAACCTGGCCATCGCCTTCGAGCACTACAACGAGCACCACCCCCATAGCGCCCTGCGGTATCACTCGCCACGCGAGTTCCGCCGAAAGGCCATGGCAACCCGTTAAATTACGTGAGGGTTCCTGTCCTCAAATACGGGGAGCACTCCACTACAGATCTTCGGCAAGCCAGTGGTTAACTCGCATCCTAGGAGCAAACGCTAAAGCTGTGTCTGAATGAAGCGCGACACCGTATGCACAACTCAGTTCTGAAGAAGGCGGTGTCCTGTCCCATCCTCAAGTTAATGGATGAGGACACATACAACGTGATGCTCGATAGCGATATCTACCTCGTTGAGTCGGCGCATCGTTGACCCCAGTGTCGGCAACCCATGTGTGACGATTGCGATCATATGGGCCGAAATTCTTCCGGGCAATTTGTAGTTTGCTCAAGCTGATGTTCTACATGCAGAGGCCTCTGTTGATTGAGACCTCTGCGGTAGATCGGAACAAAGATGCAAGAGAGCTGCATCCACGATGCATGCGTCTTTGATGGAGATCAGCCTGCAAATGATTGGAGGCGAGCATCTCGCTCAGCTGGCGATTCATTACGCATTTCGTTGATCACTTGCTCGCGGGTTTTGCTCGATCCTGTCTCGGGAGTTCCACGGGGGAAATTGCTTTCACCGTAAGAAAGGCGGCCCTGCTTCATGGCAGCTTCAGTCTCGGCCTTGACTTGAGCTCGGGTTTTCTGGCTTACAAAGTGCTCCGGATGCACGATCACGCCTTGTTCATTGTTGGCTGGATGCTCGTAGGCTGCAGAGGCCATTCCAGGAAGAGCCAGGGTGACAACGGCAGCAACGCTTGCGAGTACAGAGGAAATGGAGATGCGGTTTTGAGACATGGTTGGCTCCTAAGACAGTTGATGAACACATCTCCTGGACCTTGATCAAGGTGAGGAGAAGATGGGTTGATCTTAAGAATCGGAGCCCAACAAAATCAGGACTGTCCGGTGACATTGTTGTCAGCTTTTTCGGGGCAGTTCTTATTCAAATCTTCGCACCAATAAACCCAAAACGAAAAGTGAAGAACAACGTTGTTGACGCACACAGCGTGCTCCAGTGCTTGTGCAGCGTAAGCGGCCGGCCATCCCACCTTGGCTAGGCATCGGTGTGGGATGCCGCTAGATTGGCTATCGGAGGTTCAGGATGCGCCGGGCACCGCTGAGCACTATCAGCGCAATGACTGCGCCAATCACGAGGTCAGGGTACGAGGAGCCCGTCCAAGCGACCAAAACACCAGCGACTATCACCCCCGCGTTTGCGATCACATCATTCGCAGAAAAAATGTAGCTTGCCGTCATGTGGGCGCCCCGATCCCGCTTCTTGGCGATCAGCACCAGGCAGGTGACGTTGGCGATCAATGCGACCAGCCCGATACTCATCATGAGCATGGACGCCGGCTCACTTCCCACAACTGCCCGCCGAACGACCTCCAAAAGCGCGCCAAGCGCAAGCACGACTTGCAACCAACCAGCGATGTGCGCTGCCTTCATCTTCAAGGCGGCGGCCCGGCCCACCGCATAGAGCGCCAGTCCGTAGACCGCCGCATCGGCGAACATGTCAAGCGAGTCCGCTATGAGACCTGTGGACTGGGCGATCAGGCCAACGATCAACTCAAAGACAAACATCGCACCGTTGATAGCGAGCAGCAGCTTTAAGGTCCGAGCCTCAGAGGCATTCCCCTCTGCGTCTGGGGCCGTAGACTCGTCGCTTTGCACGCTGTCCAACACTTGCGCGCCGAGGTTGAGAGGGATGAGACGGCCCAGCAGCTCTTGCGTACTTCCCCCATGCTGCACGGTGAGTACACGGTCCTTCAGATCGAAGTCCAGTGCCGCAACAGCCGACGCATCGGCCAGCGCCATCCGAATGAGATTCTCCTCCGACGGGCAATCCATCTTCGGCACGGAGAAACGCGTCTTCCACTGCCCGCCTTCGGTGCGCCTCTCGCTTGTCAGCAGAACCGCACCCAAGTTCAGGGGCGTCAGCTTCTGGGCGATCCTGGCGGGCTCGCCCGAGTGCACCACCCGGAGCTGCCGATGGGCCAGATCGAAGGTCATCGGCCCAACCCCGGTCAGACCACCCAGCGCCATGCGAATGAGGTTCTCCTCGGAGGGGCAGTCCATTCCCGGAACTGAAAATGTGCTCTCCACGGAAGCAATGGCGCTTGGGGCCTCGTCGACCGTCTGCGAATTGCAACTGCTCGAGCAGCTACTGCTTTGACATGTACTCATGTCCCGTATTAGAAACCCTCAAGTAGCTGTAGAGTCAAGCGGTAGGTAGGCAAATATGAAAATCGGTGAACTATCGTCATTGGCAGGGTGCTCCGTTCCCGCGGTGCGCTTTTATGAAGCAGAGGGCCTTCTGCAGGCGCCCCTGCGGGCCGCCAACAACTATCGGCAATATGGCCAACAGCATGTCGACAGGTTGGCCTTCATCGTTCGGTGCCGCTCGCTGGACATGTCGCACGACGATATCCGGGCTCTGCTGCAGTTGCAGGACGACCCCGCCATGTCCTGCGACGAGGTCAATGCCTTGCTAGACGATCAAATGCGCTTGGTAGAGCAGCGAATCGCCGAGTTGCAGGCGCTGCGCAAGCAACTGCGTGCCATCCGCAGTACCTGTGCGGGAGGGGTATGCGTTGGCGATTGCGGTGCACTTGAATCGCTGCGCAGCGCCACTGGGGCAAGCTGGCCAACCGTTCGCTGAGCGGAGCCTCAAATAACGACATTCAGCTCGGTGCGAACCAACGATGCGGTAGCAACTCGTGAACCAGGCTAACCCGTTGCGTCGGCAAGCGAGCCAAAACGTCCTTGAGATACGCATAGGGATCATGCCCATTGAGTCGTGCTGACTGGATGAGCGTCATGACGGCTGCTGCCCTCTGACCAGCTCGTAGGCTGCCCGCAAAGAGCCAGTTGTTGCGGCCAATGGCAATCGGCCGAATCTGGTTCTCGATCCAGTTGTTGTCCACGGGCAGCTGTCCGTCATCGACGAACCGGGTCAAAGCCTCCCAGCGCCGCAAGCTGTAGTCCAGCGCTTTGGCGCTTGCCGAGCCTTCCGGCACCTTCTGGCGTTGCAGCACCATCCACTGGTGCAAGGCATCAAGCAGCGGCTTCGTTTGTTGTTGCCGGATGGTTTGGCGCTGATCGGTCGCAATCTCCTTGACCTCACGCTCGATCTCGTAGACCCGCGCGAACTGCTGCAGCGCGACCTCGGCGATCTGGCTTTGGTTCGCCGCGTGCAAATCGAAGAACTTGCGCCGCGCGTGCGCCAGGCAGCCGACCTCGGTCACACCACTTGCGATCAAGGCCTTGTAGCCGCTGAAGTCGTCACAGGTGAGGCTGCCTCTCCAGTCGCCCAGGAAGCGCCGGGCGTGTTCGCCCGAGCGCGATTCGCAGAAGTCGTAGACGACCGCCTTGATGTTCTCGAAGGCGCCCGTGGCATAGGCCCATAGGTACGCCCGGTGCGCCTTGCCGTTGCCCGGCTTGAGCATGGACACCGGCGTCTCGTCGGCATGCAGCACGCGGCGCTGCAGCAGCTCTGTCCTCATGGCGTCAACCAGTGGCTGCAACTGCACGCCACACGAGCCCACCCATTGCGCCAGCGTGGAGCGGGGGATGGCTAGGCCGGCGCGGCCGAAGATCGCTTCCTGGCGGTACAGCGGCAGGTGGTCGGCGTACTTGGCCACCAGCACTTGCGCCAGTAGCCCAGTGGTAGGGATGCCTTTGTCGATGATGTGAGGATCGACAGGCACCTGGTGAATCGTCTCGCACTGGGCACAGGCCCACTTGCCCCGGATGTGGCGCTCCACCGTGAACACGCCGGGCGCGTAGTCCAGCTTCTCGGCCACGTCCTCGCCGATGCGCTTCATCTGGCAACCGCAGGCGCAGGTGGTGGACTCGGGCTCGTGGCGGATCTCGCGCCGCGACAGGTTGGCCGGCAGGGGGGCGCGTTTGGGGACTTGCTTGTCTTGGCGGCCTGCCACTGGCGGCGTGGCCTGCTCGATCTCATCGGCCACCGCCTGCAGGTCCTCATCCAGCGATTCATCGAGCAGGCTCTTCTGCTCGGCGCTGAAGCGCTCCGACTGTGCGGCGAACTTCATGCGCTTGAGCAGTGCGTTCTCGTGCGTGAGCTTGTCGATCTGCGCCTGCTTGAAGACCGCCTCTTGGCCCTGGCGTGCGATCACGCCGTCTCGCTCGGCCAGCTCACCCATCAACGACAGCAGGGCCGCTCGCATCTGCTGCGGCTCCAGGGTGTCAAGGTGGTCTGCGGTGATCACGGGAGAAGATGATGCGGCTAACATCACATTCGCGCATCGGTGCAAGCGCTGATTGCCTGGCCAACGACCGGAGCACTCAAAGTACAGTGATGACTCCAGCCTCGCCGACGTTCTTCCAGGGCAGGCCCAGCACGAGCGCATCGAACTGCGTTCGGCTGAGTGTGGCGGTGGTGGCGGCATCGCGCGGCCAGACGAACTTGCCGCTATTCAGGCGCCGGGCCGCCAGCCAGACACCGATGCCGTCGTGCACCAGCACCTTCATGCGGTTGGCTCGTCGATTGGCGAACAGATAGGCGTGGTGTGGGCGCGCTGCGCCAAAGACAGCCACTACCCGGGCGAGCGCCGTCTCGGTGCCTGCTCGCATGTCCAGCGGCTCGGTGGAGAGCCACAGCGCATCAATGCGGATACATCGGAGCCAGTCGCGCAGCCACGCTGCACATGACGCTGCATCTTCCAGGGGCCAGTTCACGGTGACTACGCTGGCGCTGCGCCGAACATCAACGCGAATCGCACGCGACACGGGCGGCGAGCTGGTCTCGGTTGCTGGGAGCTGTTCAACTGGTGGAGGCAGATTCAGCGCAACGAACTCATTCCGGGGCGCTGGCAACAGGGAGTCTGCTTGCTCGCGCATCCAGCGATGAACGATGTTGGCGTTGATTCCGTGTGCAAGCGCTACGCCGGCCACTGACGCGCCGGAGACCTGGCATTCGGCCACGATCTGGCCTTTAAGTTCCGGGGAGTAGTAGTGCCGCTTGGGGCGCTGGGCGATCGTGTCGTTCGCCATAGTGTGCGTGATGTTCATCGTGCACACGATGCCTCGACACTGGGTCTATCTCAAGATGGGATTGCCGGACGCTTACTGTGCAGCTAGATGCTTGACATTCACATCATGTGAAGGATGAGACTTTAGCCACAAGCTTTAAAGGAGTACGTAATGGCTATTTTTCGCATCAATGACATGAAATGTGGTGCCTGTGCCCCGCGGATTCAGCGCTCCATTTTGGCAATCGATGATGAAGCAAAGATCGGAGTGAATGCCCGAGATAAAACGGTGCAAGTCTCCGGCGATCTGAGCGACACCGACTACATGTTGGCTATCCAGGCCGCTGGATACACTCCAGAATTATTGGCGTTAGCCGAAGCCGAGCAGGCAAAGGCTGAGAAGCCGCAGACGAAATGCTGCGACTCCACTTCAGTAAAGACATCTTGCTGCGGATAGTGTCTTCTTGCTTTCAAGAAAAGCCTGTTTTCTGATCTGCTTAGGAAGTCGGCTGCGTAGTGGGGAATTTCAAGGTGAAGCGAGTTCGTCCATCGGCTGACGTGGCGGTAATGGAGCCTCCATGGGCTTCGACAATTGCTCGGGTGATTGCCAAACCCAATCCGCTACCGTCTGAGTCCGGATGAGCCCTGGAAGGGTCAGCTCGGTAGAAGCGGTCAAATAACCTGGGCAGGACTTTGGGATCAATGTCCTGCCCTGTATTTTCCACAGTGACAAGTGTCCAGGAAGCGGAGGCCGCAATGTCGATGGTGACCATGCCTGCCTGCGGCGTGTAGCGCAAAGCATTAGATAGCAAATTACTCACAGCACGATGGAACATCAGCCGATCACCATCAACGAGTCCATCACCATTTAACCTCAAATGAATTTGCTTTTCTTCCGCTACAGCCTCATAGAACTCCAGCAATGCATACGCTTCTTGCTGTGCGGAGAACTGTTCCTTGCGCGGTAGGCTCACGCCCCGTTCGGTTTTGGCCAGGAACAACATGTCTGACACCATGCGTGCTAAGCGCTGAAACTCTTCGGCATTAGAGGCAAGAATGTCTCGGTATGTCGCGGCATCACGCTTGGATGCCAGCACTACCTGAGTCTGCGTCAACAGGTTGCTGATGGGCGTACGTAGTTCATGGGCCAAATCAGAAGCGAAATCTGTCAGTCGCTGAAAATCGTCCTGCAATCGATCCAGCATGCGATTGAGCTCATGCGCCAAATCGGCCATTTCTACAGGTACAGCCTCGACCGGCATGCGTTCACTCATCTTCTGTCCCGTCACAACAGCCGCACGTGATTTCATCTCTCGCAGCGGTGCTAGCCCTTGTCGCGCCGCGAGCCAAGACAGAAGTGAGCAAAGCAAAATTGCTGCGATCACATAAATAGCAAAGCTTGTGCGAATTCCGTTGAGGAATTGAATGTGATGCTTGGTATCTGCAGCGATCACTACCTTTAATGGCGACGGTGCGTAGGCCGGGAGCGTCTCAAAGCTCAAGGTGTGGAATTCTGCATCTGCGTGCCGCCACACCTCAAACGATCCTTCCTTGTCGATAAAAGTCGAATTGCGATCCGGCACTGCAAAGCCAGATGCGGGCGATTGAAATACGGTTTCTCCTTGGGCATCCTTCACTTGGACCTGAAGATCCTCGTGATAGTTCAGTGCCTCATTTAAACGCCAACGAGCATCATCGACCGACTTGGTGTTCTGGAGAACCTTTTCGATCAAATGGCGCTTGTCCTGAAGCGTCATTCGGTCCAATTCCACGAAATGCTTTTCTGTAACGACGAGAAATAGACCGCCTAAACCAAGCACTACGGCTGTCGCAACAACCGTAAAAAAAAGGGCCAAACGACTCGTCAAAGAGAGCTTTCCCTTGCGAATGAGATGCTGCACCTACTCCTCCTCGGGGACTTCAAGCACATAGCCCATTCCCCGTACAGTCTGGATCAGTTTGATCGAATGGCCTTCGTCAATTTTGACTCGCAGACGGCGCATGGCCACCTCGATGACATTGGTGTCACTGTCGAAGTTCATGTCCCATACCTGCGATGCGATCAACGAACGTGGAAGCACTTCACCATGTCGACGCATCAGCAACTCCAAGAGTCCGAACTCTTTGGCCGTGAGGTCAACACGTTTGCCACTGCGAGATACGCGGCGACGCAGTAGGTCTAGCTCGAGATCTGCAACAGTCAGAGTAGTGCCTTCATTGGCCGAATGTCCGCGTCTAAGAATGATGCGAACTCTGGCAAGTAACTCTGCAAACGAAAACGGCTTCACCAGGTAATCATCTGCACCGAGCTCGAGCCCTTTGACGCGATCCTCGACATGGTCCCGTGCAGTAAGGAACAGGACCGGCATATGCAATCCCCGATCACGGAGTGCTTGGAGGACCTGCCAACCATTGAGTCCCGGCAGCATGACATCCAAGATCACCAATGAGTATTCACCTTGCAGAGCCATATGCAAGCCATCTGAACCATTTGGAACCAGATCAGCAATGTATCCAGCCTCGGTTAGTCCTTGGCGCAGGTACTCACCTGTTTTAGGCTCATCCTCGACAATCAAAATCCTCATGTAATCGCTCCGCTGCAGTAGACGCTCGAGAGTGTGCCGAGTTTGACGCCCTCTGACATGAAGATAAGAAAAATGTAATGTTCTTGAAATCCTGGCGATAGAAAGGCTCAACACTGCCTCGTTGTTCCTTCCTGGGCAGTCATCAAGCGTGGCGACCAGAGTGAACCTTCTAGCTGCAACGAAGGCATTTCTGGATAGGAGCCGCCCATCGCACCGAACATGACGTGAGCATTACATGAATGTAATGAATGAGTCACCCCACAGAAATTCAGCAGGCCCTAGCATATTAAACATATCGAGCGCTTGTTGTTTCAGCCAGCGTCGCCGAAAACGAATTTCTTGACAACTCTGGAGGATTTCACCCTATGCCGCGTCGTTCGCCATTTCTTGTTACTCCCTCACAAGGGTTCTCTCGTCGGCGTTTTGTTCAGGGGCTAGCCGCAGGTGGCGTTCTAGCAGGACTGTCGACACAGTCGCTCATGGCCTTCGCCCAACAAGGCGCTACGGTGCGTGGCGCTGCGCCAGTACTGCGTGGCAATGAGTTCGATTTGGTGATCGCCGAGTCCCCGGTGAACTTCACCGGGAAGCCAGGTATGGCGACCACCATCAATGGTTCTCTTCCTGGGCCTACCCTGCGCTGGCGTGAGGGAGAAACTGTGACCATTCGCGTCACGAACAAGCTACGGGAGGCAACTTCTATCCACTGGCACGGCATTATCTTGCCCTATCAGATGGACGGGGTCCCTGGCATTAGCTTTGCTGGCATCCCTCCAGGAGAGACGTTCACTTACCGTTTCAAGGTCCAGCAAAGCGGTTCCTACTGGTATCACTCACATTCAGGCATGCAGGAACTCACCGGCATGTATGGATCGATCATCATCGATCCCGCAGGACCTGAGACTATCCGTTCAGATCGTGACCATGTCGTGCTCTTCTCCGATTGGACTGACGAAGACCCCATGCGCGTTTTCGCAAAGCTCAAGGTTCAGGGCGACTACTACAACTACAACCAGCCCACGGTCTTTGATTTCTTCCGTGATGCATCGCGCGATGGCGTGTCAGCGGCATTAGACAAGCGCAAGATGTGGAACGAGATGCGCATGAATCCAACGGATTTAGCCGACCTCTCTTCTGCGACCCTGACCTACCTCGCAAATGGCGTCACGCCTGCCGGCAATTGGACTGCTCTTTTCCGCCCGGGCGAGCGTGTTCGACTGCGCATGGTCAACGGCGCGGGCAATACCTTCTATGACGTACGTATTCCGGGTCTGAAGCTCACTGTGGTGCATGTTGACGGCGTCGACGTAGAGCCTGTGACTGTCGATGAATTCCGATTCGGCCCTGGCGAAACCATAGACGTGATTGTCGAGCCACGTGATGACGCCTATACGATTTTTGCCCAGTCGATGGACCGAACAGGCTACGCACGCGCTACGTTAGCAGTGCGCGAAGGTCTACAAGCTCCTGTCCCTGCACTCGATCCCGTCGAATGGCTGGGTATGAGCGACATGATGGGCGCCATGAGCCATGGCAGTTCCGGAGCCGACATGGACATGACCGGCATGTCTGGGATGACCGGCATGTCTGGGATGACTGGCATGTCTGGGATGACTGGCATGTCTGGGATGACTGGCATGTCTGGGATGACTGGCATGTCTGGGATGAGCGGCATGTCTGGGATGACGGGTATGGCCGGGATGGCTGGTATGTCGAGGGCAATGGCCGGCATGGATCATGGTGCGATGGCCGGCATGAATCACGGTGGTATGGCGATGGACCATAGTCAGCATGCCAAGTCTGCTGGAGGCTTGGCAGTGCCCAGCACCACCGCACGCCATGCTCGCACTGAATATGGCGCAAGAACAGATATGCGAGTCGATATGGCCCGCACCAATCTTGACGATCCCGGTATCGGTCTGCGCAATAACGGCAGACGGGTGCTGACCTTGGCAGATCTGCATACACCTTCAGGTCCGATGGACTCGCGCGGTCCTGGACGAGAGGTGGAGTTGCACCTGACGGGCAATATGGAGCGTTATTCCTGGTCTCTTGATGGATTGGAGTTCGGGCAATCAACGCCTGTTCACTTCCGTCACGGCGAGCGTTTGCGAGTCATCCTGCACAACGACACGATGATGACTCACCCTATGCACTTGCATGGGATGTGGAGTGAACTGGAGAGCCCTGATGGTCGATTCCTCGCCCGTCGACACACCTTGCCAGTACAGCCTGCACAACGCATCAGCTTCTTGGTGACGGCAGATGCTCTGGGGCGCTGGGCATGGCATTGCCACCTGATGTTCCACATGGATGCAGGCATGTTCCGCGAAGTCGTAGTGTCTTGAACAAACCTCACAAGGAAGATCAAAAATGTCCAAAGCACTCCCTATTCGTGCATTGTCCACTGCGCTCCTCGCTCTGGTGAGTATTGCGGCCCAGGCGCAAAGCGACCATTCATCGCATGGCCAAGCGGATATGCAAATGGAAGCACCGGCAAGCCCTGCCACAACTGCAGCTGATCCACATGCAGGTCATGGTGCTATGACTGGCAGCGCTGCAAGCGGCCCTGCGATGGATCACGGCAGCATGCAGATGCAAGGGGGATCCGCACCTCCAGATGCTCGCGACCCGCATGGGTATTCCAATGGGCTGACCTTGGGATCGGGCGATTACGCGGTGCCTGGCGTCCCGCGCTTGATGCTTGCGGACGAGCATACCTTTGCCTCGCTGCGTGGTGAGACCCTGGAACGCCGTTTTTCACGCAGAGGTGATGATTCAACGGCCTATGACTTGCAAGCATGGTACGGGACCTCATACAACAAAGCTGTCTTGAAGGCAGAAGGTGACGTCGCCAAAGGAAAGCTCGAAGAGTCTCGCACCGAACTGCTATGGAGCCGTGCTGCCACAACCTATTGGGATACACAGCTTGGTCTGCGCTTAGACAACGGCGTGGGACCTAGCCGTCAATGGCTGGCATTTGGTGTACAGGGCCTAGCCCCTTACTGGTTCGAGCTGGAGGCCACAGCCTATGTTGGCAGTGGCGGCAGAACTGCGCTTCGCCTAAATGCAAGCTACGAACTATTGCTGACTCAACGCTTGATCCTTGAGCCTAGAGCTGAAATGCAGTTTTACGGCAAGGATGATCCAGAGCGGCATATCGGCAAGGGCCTAGCCGAAGCATCTGCTGGCCTGCGACTGCGCTACGAGTTCAGCCGTCAGTTCGCTCCATATATCGGAGTGGAACGTGCGGGAAGTTTCGGGCGAACCGCAGATCTCGTTCGTGCCGACGGTGGCCGTGCGCAGCAAACACGTTGGGTGGCCGGTGTCCGCTTCTGGTTCTAGCCAGACCAATGTCCCCTTCCTAGTTGGCGCGTCCTTAGGAGCGCCAACTCTACAGACCTAGATTCGACATCTGTTTTCAAACCACCATCACACTTCGATAGGAGTCTCTCATGAACCGCTCAAACCTGGTCGCTAAGTTCATCGCGCCAATTGCCGCAACACTGTTCGCTTCCGCAGCATTTGCACATCCTTCGTTAGTTTCCTCCTCTCCTGCGGATAAGTCGCAGGTCGCGGCACCTGCCACGATTGAGTTGAAGTTCTCTGAGACGCTGATTCCTCAGTTCTCGGCAGCGAACTTGATCATGACGGGGATGCCCGGAATGCCGAACCACGGCGCAATGAAGGTCAGCGCAAGCGTCTCTGGCGCTAGCGATGGCAAAACCATGGTCATTACTCCCGCTCAGACGCTTCAACCCGGTGCCTATCGCGTGGATTGGCGTGCAGTGTCGTCAGACACACACCCTATCAATGGCAACGTCACATTCCAGGTGAAGTAAGCAAATGGCCGAGGATTGGTTCACCATCGTATTGCGCCTTGCGCTGTATCTGGACATGGCAGCGGCCTTTGGCGTCGCCATGTTTGGCGTTTATGCCCTTGGCCATGACGAGCGATCCTTGGCAATTGGGCGCTGCTATCGAATATGTGTCGGTGCATTTTCAGCATTCGGAATTGGCCTGTCCGTGGTCAGCATGACAGTCCTTGCCAAGGCCATGTCCGGTGCTCAAACTTACGCTGAGTTGTCAACGCATATCTTCGAGATGCTCATCACCGGCACTCACATGGGCCTTGCTTGGTGCATTCGTATTCTTGCGCTAGCGCTTTGCATCTTGATCGCATTTGTGAAATTCAATCCCACGTTGCGCTTTGTTGCCATGTCCGGATCTAGCGGTGTGGCACTGGCGACCCTGGCTTGGAGTGGTCATGGTGCGATGGACGATGGAATGCGGGGATACATCCACCTGGCTTCGGACATCTCGCACCTCTGGGCAGCAGGTGCATGGGTCGGCGCGTTACTCGCCTTTTTGATCTTGGCCGTAACGAGTGCGAATAAGGCATCAAACACAGTAGCAATATTGAGCCGAACATCAAATGGCTTCGCCCAGGTAGGGACGCTGATCGTGGTCGTTCTGGGGATCAGTGGTGTACTCAACTACGTATTGATCGCAGGGCCTTCGCTTGATCCGCTTGTTTCGACACTCTATGGTCAGTTGCTGTTAGGCAAGCTGATGCTGGTTCTCGGAATGCTTGCTTTGGCTGCGGCAAATCGGTTCCGGCTAAGTCCAAGTCTGGAGGCATCGTTGACCTCTGGAAATCATGCACAAGCAGTCGCTAAGCTACGCCAGAGCCTGTTCATGGAAGCAACACTGGCAGTTCTGGTTTTGGCGAGTGTGGCTTGGTTAGGGATTCTTTCCCCAAAAGGAATTTGATCCTCCGAGATCAACCACCGACAGCAGAAGCGGAGCTGCTCTAAGCAGACGTAGACACTGATAGGAAGGGGCGTTGTTGCATAAATCGATTTCAGGCCAAGCTCCCCCAAACCCCAGCCGTGGCTATGCCACGGCTGCCGTCTGAGGACGGCCCAGTTCTGTAAATCGATTCAAGATGGCTGCTCGAATGTGCAGCTCGTTGACTTGTCGCTCAAAGGTACGAGACATCAGCCGCTCACCCAATCGTTTGATGCAGTTCATCTTGGTTTCCACCAAGCTGCGCCGGTGATACCCGATCCAACGTTTCCAGATACTTCG
>NZ_VSWF01000025.1:0-50952 GCF_009668305.1 Comamonas sp. CAH-2 | reverse complement strand
CACCCGCCCCGGCCCGCGTGGCCCAGGCCACCCCCGCGAGCCCGGCGCCCGCGGCCACCCCGCCTGCGCCTGCCGCCCCGGCCGCCGCCGTGGTCGAGAAGGCCGACAAGACCGAGAAGGCCAAGGAAGGCCCCTCGGCCCACCAGCAGGCCGTCGACGCGGTGGAAAAGGCCGTGCTGGCCTGGGCCAAGGCCTGGGAGCAGCAGAACATCAACGCCTACTACGCGGCCTACAGCCCCCGCTTCGATCCCCAGGGCGGCACCCTGGCGGCCTGGAAGCAGGAGCGCAAGGACCGCATCGTGGGCCGCGACGCCATCACCGTGGCGGTGCGCAACCTGAAGGTCACGCTGGACGGCGACAAGGCGTCAGCCAGCTTCCAGCAGTACTACGCCTCCGGCAGCTACAAGGCCACCACCCGCAAGACCCTGCGCATGCAGCGCGAGGGCAACCAGTGGCGCATCGTCCGAGAAGAAACAGGCCGCTAATGTCCCGCGATCCGATCCGTAGCCCCTTGCCCACCCTCCGCCCGCGCTGGCTGGCCACCTGCCTGGCCGGCGCCGCGCTGGCTGGCAGCCTGGGCTGGACCTCCACCGTCTGGGCCTCCTCGCAGGCCCAGGAGCTGGCGCGTGCCGAACAGCGCTTGGTCGCCATCCTGGCGCAGATCGAGCGCCGCGAAATCAACGCCGCCCTGCGCGCCGTCGCCGAGCTGACCGAGGAGGTGCCCAACTTCCGCGCCGCCCAGTTGCTCTATGCCGACCTGCTGCGCATGCGCACCGGCAGCGGCCCCATGGGCGCCCAGCTGGCCCAGACGCAGACCACGCCCAGCATCAGCAACCGCAGCGTGGCCGACCAGAGCATTGCCCCGCCCGAGTTCTTCCAGGGCCTGCAAAGTGAGCTGCAGCGCCGCCGCCAGGCCGCGGTCGACCTGCCGCCGCCGGGCATGATCCCCAGCAACTTCCTGCACCTGAGCCCCTCGGTGCGGCATGCGATCGCCGTGGATGCCAGCCGCTCGCGGCTGTACGTGTTCGCCAACGGCCCGCAGGGCATGGAGCTGATCTCCAACTTCTACGTCACCGTGGGCCGCAACGGCGTGCACAAGCGCGCCGAAGGCGACCAGCGCACACCGCTGGGCGTGTACTTCGTCGGCCGCCAGATCCCTGGCGAGAAGCTGCCCGAGCTGTATGGCAAGGGCGCGCTGACGGTCAACTACCCCAACGACTGGGACCGCCTGCAGGGCCGCACCGGCAGCGGCATCTGGCTGCATGGCGTGCCCTCCGACCAGTTCGCGCGCGTGCCCCAGGCCAGCGATGGCTGCGTGGTGCTGTCCAACCCGGACATCAGCTTCCTGATGGAGTCCATCGACCGCCGCACGCCGGTGCTGATCGCGGAAAAGCTGGACTGGGTCACCCCGCAGTGGACCACCCAGCAGCACAAGCAGGACAGCTTCATGCAGGGCCTGGAGCAGTGGCAGGCGGCCTGGCGCCAGGGCGACACGCAGCGCCTGTCGGCGCTGTACAGCGCCGAGCTGGCCGGGGCCGAGCCGCTGAGCAAGCGCCGCAGCCGCCTGTCCTCGTACGGCCCGCTGGCCAACCTGGCGATCGATGACATGTCGGTCTACAACTGGCGCGAGGCCGCTGGCGAGATCCGCATCGTCAACCTGCATGTGGCCACCAAGGGCGGCAACAGCCCCACCGTGCGCCAGTACTGGCGCAAGCAGGACGGGCGCTGGCAGATCTTCTCGGAAGATGTGCTGAGCTGAGAACCACGCGCCGCGCGACACCCCGCAAAAAAGCCCGCTCGCATCGCGCCAGCGGGCTTTTTGGTATCCGGCCCAGGGTTGGGCCCGCTCAGGTCTTCATGCGCTGCACCAGGCGCTGGCTCTGGGCGTCCAGGCCCACCAGTTCCACCGTGCAGCCATGCTGCTGCAGGCGCTGCACCACCTTGTCCAGGGCGCCGACGGCGGTGATGTCCCAGAAATGCGCGCCGCTGACGTCGATGCGCACCGGCAGCCCGGCGACGGCGCGCACGTCGAAGCTTTCCACCAGCGCATCGGCCGAGGCAAAAAACACCTGGCCACTGACCCACCAGGTGCGCGCCCCGGTGGCCGGATCATCCGCATGGCGCACCTGCAGCATGTGCGCCACCTTGAAGGTGAAGAACACGCCCGACAGCAGCACCCCGGTGATCACGCCCGCCGCCAGGTTGTGCGTGGCGATGGTGATGGCCACCGTGGCCAGCATCACACCGCTGGACAGGCGCGGGTGGCGCACCAGGTTGCCCAGCGACTTCCAGTCGAAGGTGGAAGCTGAGACCATCACCATGATGGCCACCAAGGCCACCACCGGCACCTGCGACACCCAGTCCTTGAGCGCCACCATCAGCACCAGCAGGAACACACCAGCAAACAGCGTGGACAGGCGCCCGCGCCCGCCGTATTTCACATTGCCCACGGCCTGGCCGATCATGCCGCAGCCGGCAATGCCACCGAAGACGCTGGAGGCCATGTTGGCCAGGCCCAGGCCCGTGCATTCGCGGTTCTTGTCGCTGGGGGTGTTGGTCATCTCGTCGACCACGGCGGCGGTCAGCACCGACTCCAGCAGTCCGACCATGGCAATGGCCAGCGCCGGCAGCAAGATGATGCGCAGCGTCTCCAGGCTGGCGGGCACCGCGGGCAGGCCGAACTGCGGCAGCGCCTCGGGCAAACGCCCCAAATCGGCCACCGTGGCCACGGGCAGGCCCAGCAGCGCCGCCAACACGGTCAGCACCACCACGCAGATCAGCGGCGAGGGAATCAGGGTGAACAGCTTCAGCCCCAGGCGCTGGCCCAGCCACGGCAGGCCGTAGATCAGCAGCAGGCCCAGCGCCAGCAGGGCCCAGGTGGGCGCATTCGCCCCGTGCAGGTGCGGCAACTGGGCGGCAAAGATCAGGATGGCCAGCGCATTCACAAAGCCGGTGCGCACCGAGCTGGAGACAAAGCGCATCAGCACGCCCAGCTTGCACAGGCCAAAGACGATCTGCAGGGCCCCGGCCAGCAGGCCGGCGGCAAACAGGTAGGGCAGGCCGTGCGCCGCCACCAGCGGTGCCGCCACCAGGGCCACCGAGCCTGCCGCCGCCGACACCATGGCCGGGCGCCCGCCGAAGATGGCGATGACGATGCTGATGACAAAGGAGGCAAACAGCCCCACGGACGGATCGACCCCGGCGACGAAGGAGAAGGCGATCACCTCCGGAATCAGGGCGAAGGTGGCGACGGCGCCGGCCAGCAGTTCGCGCGGAATGCTGGGCGCCCATTCCGCACGCAGGCGGGCAAGCAGGGGCAAGGACATGGACAGATGCAACGAGCGGGGGCGGTGGGCGGAGCGTGACCTGGTGGTCACCCACAAAAAAGGAGCTGCCAGCGCTGGATATGGCTGAGTTTCAGAGATAAAACCATCTGAAACCCTTTGCATACCAGCGCCAGCAGCTCCTTTTCAAGAAGCGTGCCGGGACGGATTCCACCCCGGCGTTCCGGCATTCAGGCGATCAGGCGCCGCAGCACTTCTTGAACTTCTTGCCGCTGCCGCAGCTGCAGGCATCGTTGCGGCCGGGCTGGTCGCCCTTGACCACGGCCTCCACGCGGGGGCCGATGCTGCGCCACAGCTGGCGCAGGTCGTACACGGCCCAGATGGCTTCGCCGAACGCGTCCAGGCGCTCCTGGCTGGTGGAGGCGGGGCCTTCCTCGGCGTACAGGTTCAGCGCGGGCTCGCCGTCGTCGTCCTCGGTCAGGTCGACCACGAATTCCATGGCCGCATCCAGCATCTGCGCGGCTTCCTTGTCGCGCGGGGCGGCCCATTCCTCGGCCCAGTTTTCCACCACGAACATGAAGCCCAGGGCCCAGACCTGGGCGAAGGACGGGATCTCCTCATCGGCCAGCTCGGCACGCTCGGCCTCGGGCAGCATCAGCACGGCGCCACGGGTGTCCATGACTTCGGGCTGGAAGGCGGCCTCGTCCTGCAGGGACTTGATTTCGGTGTCCAGCTGGGTGCGCAGCTCGGCCATGCGCAGCGCGGCCAGTTCCAGGAAACGGGCCTGCTGGGCCTCGTCCAGGAAGGCTTCCAGCTTGGGCAGGGGCTGGCCTTCGGCCACGCTCAGCGCCTCGCCGTCACCCAGCAGCATGGGCAGCCATTCGGTGGCGGGGATCTCGCGACGGGTGCAGACGATGGCCGCCAGGAAGCCGTCGCAGAACTCCCACTGGGGGATTTCCTCGGCGCGCTCGCGCATGGCTTCCAGCATCGCGTCCAGCTCCTCCAGCATCTCGGTGCTCAGGGCGGATTGGGGTTCCAGGGTGTCAGGGGTATCGGTCATGGGACGGTGTCGGTGTGCGGGGGGAGGGCCGGGGCGATGGCAGGGCCGTCGCGGGGGCCGGAAGGTGGCGGCATGCGCAGGCATGCAGCGCCGTTGCCGCGCAGTGTAGCCCGCAGGCCAAGTCCGCGTCGCGCACCCTGGCGTTGTCGACCCGCGCGCAGCCCCCGGCGAACAAGGCACAATCGCCGCACCGACCACCGGCCTGCCTGCAGGCCCCTGTTTTTCTGGACCGACTGCCTGTGCCTGCTTCCGCAACCGCCACCGACTACGACGCCTTCTTGCACGCCCATGTGCACAGCCAGCCGCACAGCGTCATGCGCTACGACGTGGACGGGGAGAGCCTGTGGGTCAAACGGGCCGGCGCCACCGTGCCGGGCTGGCGCCTGCGGGTGCTGGGCGCGGCCGCCAAGGCCTTGCGCATGCCCGTGCTCACCCCCGTGCCCAACCCCGGCGGGCGCGCGGCCATGGCCATCGAGGTGGCGCGCCTGCAGGACCTGCAGCGCCGCGGCCTGCGCGTGCCCACCGTGCTGGCGCACTGTGCCGACGGCTTTGTCATGCGCCACCTGGGCGCACCCGGCCAGGCAACGCCCAACCTGGGCAATGCGATGGAAGAAGCCATGCCACGCGGCGCCCACACCGTGCTGGCACTGTGGAAGCAGGGCCTGCAGGCGATTGCCAAGGTGCATAAGGCCGGCACCTGCCTGAGCCAGGCCTTTGCGCGCAACCTGGTGCGCTGCCCCGATGGCGTGATCGGCTACATCGACTTCGAGGACGACCCGGCCGCCCACCTGCCCCTGGCTGTGTGCCAGGTCCGCGATGCCCTGTGCTATGCCCACTCCACGGCCTGGATCCTGGCGCAGGCCGGGGCGCTGGAGCCGGCGCGCGCGCAGTGGCAGGCCTGGGTCAGCACCCTGTCGCCCGACGCGCGCGAGTTGCTGCACGCCTCCATCGCGCGCATGGCATGGGCCGGCCGCCTGCCCGACAGCCGCCGGCTGGGCCGCGACGCACAGCGCCTGCGCAGCGCCTTCGAGCTGGTGCGCGCCGACCGCTGAGCCCCCGCCGGTCACCGGCCACAGACCGGCCCATGCCGCACGGCACCAAGCGGCGCCAGCATGGCGGATGCGGCCACCCCACACCGGCGAGCAACTGAACGACCGCTGGTCGGAAAAATAACATAGCACTCAACGCAATAGCAATAAGCTATTTTGTGCTTTTTGACCGTTGATCGCCCCCCGTGCGCGATAGCGACCGTCACCGGGAATCCCTAGGATCGAGCGCTTTGCCGCCCTGCTGGGACCCATGACGCAAGACCACTTCGATCCCCCGCTGCTGATTCGCGAGCTGCAATCGCGCACCGTGAGCCTGGAACTCACCCCGTTCTTCTACAACGCCGGGGGCGAGCCCTGCTACCTGGACCGGCTGCCCCCCGAGGCCACGCTGATCCAGCCCGCGCCCTGCAACCCCCAGGCCCAGGCAGGCCGTCCCTACACCGTGCGCGGCCTGCGCAACACCAAGCTGTCGCCCGGCTTTGGCGTAGAGTACGAGCTGGACCTGGCCGCCGAGGAGGTGGTGTTCGAGCCGCTGTGGGCCACCGCGGAGCATGCCGCCGCCTTCGGCATCACCGTCATCCAGCCCGGCCAGGGGCTGCGCATTGACAGCCGCTTCCCCGAGCTGCAGCACATGCACCTGGAGTACGGCGTGTTTGCCGGCCACTGGTCGCCCTACCAGGGCACGCAAAACCGCCTGTGCACCACCATCTGCACCGACCTGGAACACCACGACTTCCCGCACCTCTTCATCTCCTGCGACCCGGTCAAGCCCCTGGTGCTGAGCGTGGCGCGCTACTGGCCCGCCGAAGGCCGCATCTGCATGGCCGACCTGTGGATCCCGCAGGGCTGGAGCGTGTTCCTGCCGGCGCAGCCCGGCAGCGCCACGGCCCCCTGCGTGGACCTGCACAACAACCGGAACTCGGCACGCGCCTGCTGGGGCGACCTGTTCCAGGACCGCGTGCACACCCAGACCCTGCTGCGCGAGAACGACGACTCCTTCCGCTGGTACTGGAACCCGCTGCCCACGGTGCACAGCCGTCCGCCCGCGCAGGCGCCGCAGCACAGCGCCTGAGCCCGGAGGTCGCGCCCCATGCCCCAGCTGCCCCCACCCCAGCCCTTCGACCAGGACGATATCTACCGCACGCTGCTGGAGTCCACCCAGGCCATCCCCTGGAAGATCGACTGGGCCAGCCAGCGCTACGTCTACGTCGGCCCCCAGATCGAGGCATTGCTGGGCTGGCGCACCGACGACTGGGGCACAGTGCAGGACTGGATCGACCGCATCCACCCCGACGAGCGCGACCAGGTGGTCCGCCGCTGTGTGGAGCTGTCGCAGGCCGGCGTCGACCACGAGGCCGACTACCGCGCGCTGACGGCCGACCAGCGCTATGTCTGGGTGCGCGAGACGGTGCACGTGCTGCGCAATGCGCAGGGCGGCACCGAGGCCCTGGTCGGCTTCATCTTCGACATCCACGAGCGCAAGCAGACCGAGCAAAGGCTGCTGGCACTGCAGCGCGAACTGCAGGCCCTGTCCTACCAGGACAGCCTGACCCGCGTGGCCAACCGCCGCCGTTTCGACGAGGCGCTGGAGCAGGCCTGGACCCAGGCCCAGGCCACGCAGACGCCGCTGTCGCTGCTGGTGCTGGACATCGACTTCTTCAAACAGCTCAACGACTGCTACGGCCACCAGACCGGCGACCAGGCCCTGGTCCAGGTGGCACAGGCGCTGGCCCAGGTCTGCGACAAGTGCAACGACCTGGTGGCGCGCTATGGCGGCGAGGAGTTCGTGGTGCTGCTGCCCAAGGTGGGCCTGGACATCGCCCGGCAGGTGGCCGAGCGCTTTCGCCGCCTGCTGCAGGAGCAGGCCATTCCCCACGCCCGCTCGCCCTTCGGCCAGCAGGTCACGGTCAGCATCGGCGCGGGCAGCCTGGTGCCGCAGCCCGGCCAGGATTGCGCCGGCTTCGTGCACGCAGTGGACCAACTGCTGTACGCAGCCAAGAACGCCGGACGCAACCGCGTGGTCGCGCAGGCGGTGCTGCTGTAGACCGCTCAGTCATCGCAAAAGATAGCACCCTGCGCTCACTACACCTCGGCCAGCGACCGATTAGGTACAGCATCACCCAGCGCCTGGGGGGCATGAAAAAAGCCCCGCTGAGCGGGGCTTCGGGGTCGGGCAGCGCGCTCGGCCTCAGGCCTTGGCGGGCACGGCATCCAGCGCCGGCAGGGGCTTGCCATCCAGCGCAGCGTGCAGGCGTTCCATGTCCACGCCCTTCTCCCAGCGCGAGACGACCACGGTGGCCACGGCGTTGCCGATGAAGTTGGTCAGCGAACGGCACTCGGACATGAAGCGGTCCACGCCCAGGATCAGGGCCATGCCGGCCACGGGCACTTCGGGCACCACGGCCAAGGTGGCGGCCAGGGTGATGAAGCCCGCGCCGGTCACGCCGGCCGCGCCCTTGGACGACAGCATGGCGACCAGCAGCAGCGCGATCTGGTGACCCAGCGTCAGCTCGGTGTTGGTGGCCTGGGCGATGAACAGCGCCGCCAGCGTCATGTAGATGTTGGTGCCGTCCAGATTGAACGAGTAGCCGGTGGGCACCACCAGGCCGACCACGGACTTCTTGCAGCCGGCCTTTTCCATCTTTTCCATCAGCGAAGGCAGGGCCGATTCGGACGACGAAGTGCCCAGCACCAGCAGCAGCTCTTCCTTCAGGTAGCGGATCAGCTTGATCACCGAGAAGCCGCAGGCACGCGCCACGGCGCCCAGGACCACCAGCACGAAGATGGCCGAGGTGATGTAGAAGGTCAGCACCAGCTCGGCCAGGTTCAGCAGCGAACCCAGGCCGAACTTGCCGATGGTGAAGGCCATGGCGCCGAAGGCACCGATGGGGGCGGCCTTCATCACGATGTTCACCAGCTTGAACACGGGCTTGGTCAGGGCTTCGAAGAAGTTCAGCACGGGCTTGCCGGCATCGCCCACCATGGCCAGCGACACGCCGAACAGTACGGCCACCAGCAGCACCTGCAGGATGTTGTCACCGACGAACGGGCTGATCAGGGTCTTGGGGATGATGTCCATCACGAAGCCGACCAGCGTCATGTCGTGCGACTTGGCCACGAAGCCCTGCACGGCCTTCTGGTCCAGGTCGGCGGGGTTGATGTTCATGCCCGCACCGGGCTGAAACACGTTGGCCACCACCAAGCCCACCACCAGCGCCAGCGTGGAGAAGGTCAGGAAGTACGCCATGGCCTTGCCGAACACGCGGCCCACGGTGGACAGCTGGGTCATGCCGGCGATGCCAGTGACGATGGTCAGGAAGATCACCGGCGCGATGATCATCTTGATCAGCTTGATGAAGGCATCGCCCAGCGGCTTCATGGCCTCGCCATAGGCGGGCTCGAAATAGCCCAGCAGCACGCCGATGATGATGGCGGCAACCACTTGGAAATACAGCTGGCGGTAGAACGGCAGCTTCAGGGTGTTCATTGCTTCAGCGGGGACGGCATGCATGCGAGGTGTTCCGGAAGTCCAAAAAAACGCACCCGGGGGTGCAACTGCCGGGGTTGTACTGCTGCGCCGCGCCCACGCCGATAACCTATTGGTATTAGAGGCCCCCTTTTTGCTGCAAGAAAGCCGCTTTTCTACGTAGAAATACGAACGATTTCACCCCCTGCCCAGCACCCGCCACGCACGCCCAGACGCCCGAACGGGCACACTGGAGGCCATGTTGTTCCCCCTTCGCCGCCGCACCGTCTGGACCGTCGCCACCTTGCTGCTGGGCATGCTGCTGAGCATGCTGACCGCGGGCTGGCTGACCTGGGAGCGGACCCTGCTGGCCGAGAGCGAGAACTACCTGCGCCAGCTCGCGGTGCGCGCCCAGGGGCTAACCCAGCGCGTGGACCGCTACCGCACCCTGCCCGAGGTGCTGTCCCTGGACAACGAGCTGCGCGCCGCGCTGCAGCACCCGCTGTCGGCGGGCGATGTGAACTACCTGAACCGCAAGCTGGAGCGGGCCAACGGCGCCAGCCAGGCCTCCACCCTGACCCTGATCGACCGCCATGGCATTGCCGTGGCCGCCAGCAACTGGCGCTCGCCGCGCAACAACGTGGGCGAGGACTACAACTTCCGCCCCTACGTGCAGCAGGCCCTGACCACGGGCAGCGGGCGCTTCTACGGCATCGGCACCACCACCGGCGAGCCCGGTTACTTCCTGTCGCAGGCCATCTACGACGAGGGGGGCCAGGTGATCGGCCTGGTGGCCATCAAGATCGCCCTGCATGAGCTGGAGCGACAGTGGCTGCGCACCACCGACGTGGTGGTGGTGGCCGATGAGCACGGCGTGATTTTCCTGACCAGCCGCGAATCCTGGCGCTACCGGCTGCTGCAGCCGCTTTCATCCGAGGACCTGGCCATGCTGGCCGCCACGCGCCAGTACGAGGGCCAGACCCTGACGCCACTGCACTTCGACGTGCGCAAGCAGTTGGACAACGGCGGCCAGCTGGTGCGCCTGCGCGACAGCGACCTGCCGGGCCGCATGCTGCTGCAGACGCTGGAGCTGCCGCACAGCGGCTGGAAGATGCACCTGCTGCACGACATCCGCACCAGCCTGCAGACCAGCATCTGGGCGGCTGCCGCGGCCGGCGGCCTGTGGCTGGCCAGTGGGCTGCTGGTGCTGTTCGTGCGCCAGCGCCAGCGCCTGGCCCGCGTGCGCCAGCGCAGCCGCCAGGAGCTGGAGACCGTGCTGCGCCAGCACGCGCAGGAGCTGCGCACCGCCCAGGACGGCATCGTCCAGGCCGCCAAGCAGGCCGACACCGGCCTGTCGCGCAGCCTAGAGCACCTGCCCCAGGGCGTGGTCATCATCGACGCCGAACTGAACCTGGTGGCCTGGAATTCACGCTACCTGCAGCTGTTCCGCTACCCGTCCGAGCTGCTGCAGGTGGGCCGCCCGATCGAGGACCTGCTGCGCTACAACGCCCGCCGTGGCCTGCTGGGCCCGGCGCCGATGGAAGAGGCCATCCAGCGCCGCCTGCAGCACCTGCGCAGCGGCAAGCCCCACCTGCATGAAAGCGCCAAGGACGACGGCACGGTGCTGGAGATCCGCGGCAACCCGCTGCCGGACGGCGGCTTCGTCACCAGCTACGCCGACATCACCAGCTACAAGAACGCCGCGCGCGAGCTGCGGTCGCTGGCCGATGCGCTGGAGCAGCGCATCGTGGAGCGCACCCGCGACCTGGCCGCCGCCAAGCGCGAGGCCGAAGAGGCCAACCGCTACAAGACCCGCTTCGTCAACGCCGCCGTGCACGACCTGCTGCAGCCGCTGAACGCCGCACGCATGTTCACCAGCCTGCTGCCGGCCCATGTGCGCGACGAGGCCGGGCGCCACGTGGTCGACAGCATCGAGGCGGCCCTGGCCTCGCAGGACGCCATCCTGACCAGCCTGCTGGACATCGCCCGCATGGAATCGGGCCAGCTGGAGGTGCACGTGCGCGACTTCACGCTGGATGCCTTGCTGCACGTGGTGCACAACAACTTCGCCATGCTGGCGCAAAGCGAAGGCCTGCAGCTGCGCACGCGCCCCGGCCACTACGTGGTGCGCAGCGACGAGGCCTTGCTGCGCCGCATCGTGCAGAACTTCGTCTCCAACGCCATCCGCTACTCGCGCCGCGGCCGCATCCTGGTGGGCTGCCGCCGCGAGGGCCAGTTCCTGCGCATCGAGGTGCACGACCAGGGCCCGGGCATCCCGCTGAGCCTGCAAAAGGAAATCTTCGAGGAGTTCCGCCGCCTGGACGAAGGCCACGCCGACGACCGCGGCACCGGCCTGGGACTGGCCATCGTGGAGCGCCTGGGCCGGCTGCTGGGCCACGAGATCGGCCTGCGCTCCGAGGTCGGCCAGGGCAGCGTCTTCTGGGTCAAGGTGCCGCTGGGTGACCGCGCCGCGCTGCAGCCCACGGCCCGCCCGCAGGTCACCGTCCACACCGACGATGCGCCGCTGCAGGGCGGCGTCGCCTGGTACGTGGACGACGACCCCGGCACCTGCAGCGCCACCGGCGCCCTGCTGGAGCGCTGGGGCTGCCATGTGCCGTTCGCCGGCGGCCCGCACGAAGCGCTGGCCCTGGCCGGCCCCGACAGCGTGCCCCAGCTGCTGCTGTTGGACGTGCACCTGGGCGGCGACCTGTACGGCCCCGAGGTCTACGCCCAGCTGTGTGAACGCTGGGGCCAGACCCCGCCGGTGATCCTGGTCACGGCCGAGCGCGATGCCTCGCTGCGCCGCCAGGCCGCGGAAAAGGGCTGGGGCTTTCTGGCCAAGCCGGTGCGCCCCCCGGCCCTGCGCGCCCTGATGAGCCAGATGCTGCTGCGCATCCGCGAAGGCTGAGGCCCGGCGCCACGGCGCCGCAGATGATGCACAGGCTTTCAGGCCTCCAGCGCTGATGCAGCCTGCGCCGGCAGCTCTGTTTTTTGCGTGCAGACGCAACAGGGCCTGTGCGACGGACAGGCCTGCGTACCGCAGGGCCGTCCCTACAATCTGCGGCATATTGGCCCCCGGCCTTTTCCCTACCTTGCAGATGCAATTGCTCGACACCCTCAAAACCTGGGCCCGACGCCTCAAGCGCGACGGCCTGACCCTGTGGTTCGCCGGCCGGCACCCGAACACGCCCTGGCATGCCAAGGCCCTGGGCGTGCTGGTCGTCGCCTACGCCCTGAGCCCGATCGATCTGATCCCGGACTTCATCCCGGTGCTGGGCTTTGTCGACGACGTCCTGCTGCTGCCGGGGCTGATCTGGCTGAGCCTGCGGCTGCTGCCGCCGCCCGTGCTGGCGGCCTGCCGCGCCCAGGCAGAGGCCTGGATGCACACCACGGGCCGCAAGCCCCGCAGCACCGCCGGTGCCGTGGCCATCGTGCTGCTGTGGCTGGCCGCCGCCGTGGCGGCCTGGCTGTGGTGGCGCGCACGCACTGGCGGCGGCGCCTAGCCCCTCACTTCACGTACGAGCGCAGCACCTTCACCACCAGGTCCAGGTCCTGGGCGCGCTGGGCCTCGGGCACGTCCGGCGCGCCCAGGTGTTCGCGCACATGGCCCTCCAGCACCTCCAGCATCAGGCCGTTGACGGCCCCACGGACCGCCGCCAGCTGCTGCAGGATGACCGCACAGTCCTCGGCGTTCTCCAGCGCGCGCTCCAGCGCCTCGGTCTGGCCTTTGATGCGCCGGATGCGGGCCAGCAAGGGTTTTCGGTTCTGCAGGGTGTGTGACATGGCCCCTATTCTAGGGGTGACAATATACTGGGGTACAGTATAAAAATGCACACCGATTCCATAACCCTGAATCCCTTGTCACCCAGCCCCCGGTCCCACAGCCACCGCTTCGACACGGGCAACCCCTTGGCGGAAAAGAACACCACGCTGGCGGTCTGGCTGACCCTGTCCATGATGGTGCTGGAGATCGGCGGCGGCTACTACTTCCACTCCATGGCGCTGCTGGCCGACGGCTGGCACATGAGTTCGCACGCCCTGGCGCTGGGCCTGTCGGTGGGGGCCTATGTGGCGGCGCGGCGCCTGGCGGGCGACCGCCGTTTCGCCTTCGGCACCTGGAAGCTGGAAGTGCTGGCGGGCTACACCAGCGCCATCCTGCTGCTGTTCGTCGCCGGCTGGATGGCGGTGCAGTCCCTGGACCGGCTGCGCGCGCCCCTGGCCATCGATTACGCCCAGGCCATCGCCCTGGCCGGCCTGGGCCTGGCGGTGAATCTGGCCTGCGCCTGGCTGCTGCGCGGCGGCCACCACCACCATCATCATCATGGTCACGATCACGGTCATGACCACGGGCACCACCCCGTCGGCCACGCCGATGACCACGCGCCCGAAGACCTGAACCTGCGCGCGGCCTACCTGCACGTGGTCGCAGACGCGGCCACCTCGGTGCTGGCCATCCTGGCCCTGCTGGGCGGCATGCTCTGGGGCGCGGCCTGGCTGGACCCGGCCATGGGCCTGGTCGGTGCGGTGCTGGTGGCCGTCTGGGCCCTGGGCCTGCTGCGCGACAGCAGCCGGGTGCTGCTGGACGCCGAGATGGATGCGCCCGTGGTGCAGGAGATCCGTGACGTCCTGGCGGCCGCGCCGCAGCCGGTGGTGCTGACCGACCTGCATGTCTGGCGCGTGGGCAAGGGCCTGTACGCCTGCATCGTGGCCCTGGAGGCGCGCGACGGCGTGACGCCCGACGCCATCCGCCAGCAGCTCGCCATCCACGAGGAGCTGGTGCACATCACGGTGGAGATCAACCCGGCGCCGCCGGCACTGAGGCCGATGGAAGCGGAGCAGCCTGCGCAGCCACGGCCCCGCCCCGCAGCACCCTAAAAAGCAGAGCTGCCCACGCTGATTCCACCTGGGCCCACGGCTTATTTCATGCGAATCTGCGCTGACCCGGCCCGCCGCCTAGAAGCGGATGTGCACGGAAGGTGCGCTGCGCTGGGCTTCGCCGTGAAACACGGCCTCGATGTTGTTGCCATCGGGGTCCAGCACAAAGGCCGCGTAGTAGCCCGGGTGGTAGGCGCGCTCCCCGGGAGCGCCGTGGTCGCGGCCACCGTGGGCCAGCGCGGCCTGGTAGAAGGCATCGACCATGGCCCGGTCCCGGGCCTGGAAGGCCAGGTGGTGGCGCCCGGTCAGCTGGCCCAGCGCGGCCTCGCTGTCGGCACCGGTCACAAACAGCTCGTCCGCCCAGAAGTAGCCCTCCCCCGTGCCGCCCAGGGGCACCTCCAGCGCCGCCAGCACGGCGGTGTAGAAGGCCTGGGTGCGCGGCAGGTCGCGCACCACCAGCTGCACATGGTCGATCAGGCGACCCCGGTGGATCTCGTTGATTTGCATACCGTACTCCGGTGAAACAGGGATGGCCCACTGTAGCGCCAGGGCCGGCACGCCTCAAGCCAGCCTGCCCGGCCCGCCAGTACCACCCGCGCGCCTGCCACCGGGTGCCGCAAGCCGCGTGTCAGCCATTCGCCCCCCTGGCGCGTTGAGGGAGGAGAACAACACCTAACACACCCTCTGGATAGTGACTTCCCGCAATACCGCCCTGGACCACGTCAAGGCCGTGGCCTGCTTGGTCATCGTCTGCCACCACCTGGCTTTCTACGGCCCCATGTCCGACGTGCTGCGCCCGCTGTGGCCCGGCCTGCTGGGCTGGCTGGACGAGTATGGGCGCATGGCCGTGCAGCTGTTCCTGGTGCTGGGCGGCTATTGGGCCGCCGCCGCGCTGGCGCCCCAGGGCCAGGCCCGGCATGCCGACATCGGTCCGGTGCTGGGCAAGCGCTTCGTGCGCCTGTGCCTGCCCTACAGCGCCGCCCTGGCCTGCGCCATCGTGGTCAACGAGGTGGTGCGCAGCTGGGGCTTTGACCACGATTCAGTCTCCGCCACGCCGACCTGGGATGCGGTGCTGGCCCACCTGCTGCTGGTGCAAAGCCTGGGCGATTGGGAAGCCCTGTCGGCCGGCGTCTGGTACGTGGCCATCGACTTCCAGCTCTACGCCCTGTGCCTGGTCTGGCTGTGGTGCAGCCGCCGCCTGCCACGCTGGCCCGCGCTGGGCCAGACCGGTCTGGTGCTGGCCACGGCCGCCTCGCTGTGGGTCTGGAACCTGGACAGCAGCCTGGATGTGTGGGCGCTGTACTTCCTCGGCGCCTACGGCCTGGGCATGATGGCCTGGTGGGCCACGCACAAGCCCCACCCCTGGCAGCGCTGGGGCTGGGTGGCACTGATGCTGCTGCTGACCGGCAGCGCCCTGCTGCTGGAGTGGCGCACCCGCATCGCCATCGCCGGCGTCACGGCCCTGGCGCTGGTGCTGCAGGGCCTGTGGTTGCCCGCCGGCCGCTGGCCGCAATGGCCGCTGCTGACCTGGATGGGCCAGCGCTCCTACGCCATCTTCCTGATCCACTTCCCCACCAGCCTGCTGGTGAACGCCCTGGTCACCCTGCACTGGCCCCAGAGCGTGACCGCCAATGCCCTGGGCCTGCTGGCGGCCGTGCTGCTATCGGTGCTGGCCGGCGCCCAGCTGTTCCGCTGGACCGAACAGGCCACGCCCACCTGGCAGCTGTGGCGCAACTGGCAGCTGGGCGTGCTGGCCACCGGCTGGGTGGCCGCCACGCTCTGAGCGGCGCTTCGCACTCGCCTCAGTCCGGCGCTGCGGGCGGTGCATCCACCGGCCGGGGCACGTGCACAGCCATCAAGGCCACCACCCAGTCGATGAAGGCCCGCAAGGCCGCACTCACGTGGCGCTGCGGCGGATAGGCGATCGACAGCGGCATGGCGGGCAGTTGCCAGTCGGCAAACAACGGCTGCAAGGCCCCGCAGGCCACGTGCGGCTGGGCCATGTAGTCGGGCACGCACACCACCCCCAGGCCGGCCAGCCCGGCCGCCAGATAGGCGTTGCCGTCGTCCACCGCGCAGACGTAGCGCGCGGGCAGGGCCACCGACTCCGCGCCCCGCCGCAGCGTGGCCACCCGCGGCTTGCCGGTGCGCGACTGCAGCAGGCCGACCATGTGGTGCCCGTCGCCGGCCAGCTGCTGCGGGTGCGCCGGGGTGCCATGGCGCTGCAGGTAGGCCGGGGCGGCATACACCCCCAGGCGCAGGCTGCCGACCTGGCGCGCCACCAGGCCGGGGCTGTCGATGCTGCCGCCGCGCAGCACGCAATCCACCCGCTCGCGCAGCAGGTCCACATTGCGGTCGCTGACGCCCAGCTCCAGTTGGATCTCCGGATAACGCGCAAAGAAGTCCGGCAGCGCCGGGATCAGCACCCGCTGCGCCAGCGGGCTGGGCACGTCCACGCGCAGGCGGCCACGGGGCTGGTGGGCCGCGCTGGAGAGCTGGGACTCGGCCTCCTCCAGCTCGGCCAGCACCCGGCACACCCGGTCGTAGTAGAGGGCACCCTGCTCCGTCAGGCGCAGCCTGCGCGTGGTGCGGTGCAAGAGCTTGACGCGCAGCCGCGCCTCGAGCTGCTGCACCAGCTGGGTCACGGTGGCGCGGCCCATGTGCAGCGTCTGCGCGGCCTGGGTGAAACTGCCAGCCTCCACCACACGGGCGAAGGCCTGCATGGCATCAAAACGGTCCATGGGCATTCCAGGGGCAAAGGGATTGTTGGGATTTCACAAACAGTGTTGGCACGGGTTGGCCCTCGATCTGCGGGCTCCAGATTCTTACAGTGGCTGCATTGTCCCTGCGGGACGCTATCACCCTGGATACCCCATGCACCCACCCCTGCGCGATGCTGTTTTTCCACCCGGGCGCCACGCCCTGTACGAGCGCCACCGCTACTCCCCGGCGGTGCGCTGCGGTGGCTGGCTGTTTGTCTCCGGCCAGGTCGGCAGCCGCGAAGACGGCTCGCCCGAACCCGACCTGGACGCCCAGGTGCACCGCGCCTTCCAGAACCTGCAGGCGGTGCTGCAGGCCGCCGGCTGCAGCTTTGACGATGTGGTCGATGTCACGGTCTTCCTCGTCGATCCGCCACAGCAGCTCGAACGCATCTGGCGCATCCTGCCCCACTACTGGGGCGAGGCGCCCTACCCCGCGCTAACCGGCGTCGGCGTCACCTGGCTGTCCGGTTTCATCTTGGAAATCAAGGTCATCGCCAAGCTGCCCCCGGAGACTCAAAAACCAGAGCTGTAGGCGCTTGACAGCATTGGGCAAACACCCAAAAACACCAATGAAAGGTGGCCCCGCCTGGGGCCTGCGCCACTCAGGCCTCGCGGTCGTTTTCCAGGCTTTTGACCAGCACCGCGGCCTGGGTGCGGGAGTAGCAGGCCAGCTTCTTCAGGATGGCCGTGACATGCACCTTGACGGTGTTCTCGGCCAGCCCCAGCTCGTGCGCGATCTGCTTGTTCAGCAGGCCATCGGCAATGCACAGCAGCACGCGGAACTGCTGCGGCGTGAGCTGGGCCAGGCGCGCCGCCAGCTCGGCGTCGGCCTCAGAGCGCTCCGCCGCCATCGGCGGAAACCAGCTGCCACCGTCCAGCACCGCCGCCACGGCGGCCGCGATGTCTTCGGCCGGGGCCGATTTGGGGATGAAGCCCGCCGCCCCGAACTGCTGGGCCCGGCGGATGATGCGCGGGTGGTCGTTGGAGGAGATGATGACCACCGGGATCTCGGGGTACTCGCCGCGCACATGCAGCAGCGTGGAAAAGCCCCGCGCACCCGGCATGGTCAGGTCCAGCAGCACCAGCTCCACCTCGGGGTGGGCCTGCAGCGTGCTGCTCACGGTCATGGCGCTGGCGGCTTCCAGCGTCTGGTACTGCGCAAAGCGTTCGCGCAGCACGTGCAGCACCGCGGCACGGAACAGGGGATGGTCGTCGGCGACCAGCAAGGTGGGGTGGGGCATGGCGCGAGTCTGCCATGCGGGTCATATCCACACCCCCTGTCGGCGCAAACCCCCAACAAAAATGCCCCGCAGCCTGCGGCTGAAGGGCATTTGTCACTGCATTTGTCAGGCAGCCGCAGCGGCTGCCGCCAGGGCCGGATTACTGGCTGGCGATTTCCAGGTGGGCAGCGCGGGCTGCTTGGATCAACTCGATCACGGTGTTGAGGGCTTGGCGCATGACAGTCTTCTTTCTGTAAATACGAGATGCCTTGCTTGGGGGCTGTGGGCGGGCATCTCAACCACCGCACAACCTCGGGATAACCTCTAAGTGATAACCCGTAGACATAAGTATAAACCACATGCGATTTTTTTTGCACCGCAACATGCCACCTGCGCCAGGTGTGGGCATCGCGCCACAGCCCGCCGGCCTGGGCCGGGCACGCTGGTCCGGGTCTGGTCGGGGTTGCGCGGTGCTTTCGGCCTGCGTCCTACACCGCGCACGCCCTGCGCCCTTGGAGCATGCCGTCATGCGCAGGCGCGCCTGGAGGCCCCATGATCATCACCACCACCCCGAACGTGGAAGGCAAGCACATCAGCAAGTACTGCGGCGTGGTCGCGGGGGAGGTCATCCTCAGCACCGATGTGTTCAAGGACATGTTTGCCGGTATCCGCTACCTGACGGGCGGGCGCGCGGGCTCCAACGAACGCGAACTGCAAAAGGCGCGCGAACTGGCGCTGCAGGAGCTGCAGGCCCACGCCACCCAGTTGGGGGCGAACGCCGTGGTGGGCGTGGACCTGGACTACGCCATCCTGGGCACGGGGCACAGCATGCTGATGGTGTCCGCCAGCGGCACAGCCGTGGTGCTGGCCTGACCGACCCCGGCAAAGGGAGGGCCGCCGCAGCGGCTGCATTCAAGAGGGGCACCACGGTCACGCGCCGCACGGACCTGCGGGCACCCCGCGCTCACTCGGTGGCAGACAGCTTCATCAGCACCAGGCCGCTGACGATCAACACGGCCGCCAGCACGCGCGGGCCGCTGACCTGCTCGCCCAGCACCGTGATGCCAACCACGAAGGCGCCCACGGCGCCGATGCCGGTCCAGATGGTGTAGGCCGTGCCCAAGGGCAGCGTGCGCATGGCCAGTGACAGCAGGCCGAAGCTGGCGACCATGGTGACGCCGGTGATCACGCTGGGCAGCAGCCGTGTGAAGCCCTGCGACTGCTTCATGGTGTAGGCCCACACCACCTCCAACACCCCTGCCACCAACAGATACCACCATGCCATGACCCTGCTCCTTGGCGGTGCCAGGCACCGCACAGGGGCCGTCCCCGGATGTGGATTCCGCCAGGGCCGTCCCTGGTGGCACAGCGCGCGGCTGTGAAGCTGCAGCCAGTGTAGGCCGCCCCTGCGCCCGTGGCCCGCGCGCCACCCCAAGCCCGGGCAGCGCCTGGGTGGTTGCCACGCCACAGTGGCGCCCGGGCCGCGGCGCGCGCTCGCGCCCTACCTCCAGGCGCCGACGTGGGGCTGGCTGGCCTCGTCCACCAGGGACGGGCCCGTGCACTCGACCGAGAACGGCGCGGCACGGAACACGTCGCGGCAGGACAGCTCCACATCGCGCTGGTCCAGGCGCTCGCCGCGGAACACGCGCAGGCGCTGGTCGTCAATGCCATACACCACGCGGCGGATGTTGGCCCAGAAGATGGCGCCCGCGCACATCACGCAGGGCTCGCCAGAAGCGTAGAGCGTGGCCTGCTCCAGGGCCGTGCGGTCGTGGCGCTGGCAGGCCTCGCGAATGGCCTGCACCTCGGCATGCGCGGTGCAGTCGCCGGACTCGCCATTGCTGTTCCAGCCCGCGCCCAGCACCGTGCCGTCCGGCGCCACGATGACCGAGCCAAAGGGCCGGTTGCCGCGCTGGCGCGCAGTGCGCGACAGGGCAATCGCCTGGCGCAGGTAGGTGGCGTCGCGCTCGGCCACGGGCTGCTCGGCCGGGAAGGTGGCCACGGAAGGTGCTGTCACCGCGGTCATGCGCCCGCCCCTTGCTGCACGGCCGTGGGCAGAAAGCCGGTGTTCCACACGGCCTGCACCGTGGGCAGCTGTGGCAGGCCGAAGGTCTTGCCAATCTGTGCGATCTGCTGCTGCAGCACGGCCGGCTGGATGCGGCCCAGGCCAACCTGGGCGGTTTCGGCGTTCGCCAGGTAAGTGCGCGTGATGGCCCAGCGCGCGCGCTCCTGGTCGTCGCGCAGCATGGGCTCGCGGGCGCGCACCGCCGCCAGGGCTTCGGCCGGGTTGGCCAGGGCGTCCAGCAGGGCACGCTGGGTGGCGCGCAGGAAGCCGCGCACCAGCTCGGGCTTGTCCTTCATCAGTGCGGTGCTGGCCACGATGGCATTGCCGTACAGGTGCACGCCGGCCTCGGCATAGGACAGCACGCTCAGCTGCTCGGGCGGCATGCGCTGGAACAGCGACACGGCCGAGTCGTGGAAGTAGGTGGCGGCGTCCACGTCCCCGCGCACCATGACGTTGTCGCGCGCGCTGAAGTCGGTGGTCACCCATTCGAAGAAGTCGCTGCCCAGCTTTTGCTGCTCGGCCACCATGGGCCAGCTGCGGCGCGTGGATTCCACGGCCGCAGCGGCCACCTTCTTGCCCTTGAGGCTGGCCATCTGGGTGGTGATGCCCCGGTCCTTGCGGCCGATGATGACGAAGGGCGCGCGGTTGTAGTACTGGTAGACGGCCTGCACGGGCAGGCTGCCCTTGGCGTGGGCCTCGATCAGCGCGCTGATGTCGCCCAGGCCCAGGTCGTAGGCCCCGGAGGCCACGCGCGTGAGCGACGCCACCGAGCCCGCACCCACGTCGATCTGCACGTCCAGCCCCTCCTGGGCGTAGTAGCCCTTGGACGCAGCCAGGAAGAACGGTGCGGTTTGGCTGGTGACCTTGAAGTCCAGGGTGAACTTCACAGGGGTCAGGGCGGGCTTGGCCCCCTGCGCCCAGGTGTGGGCGGGCACCAGGGCCGCAGCGGCGGACAGGGAAGACACAGAGCGCAAAAAGTGGCGGCGTTGCATGGCAAAACTCCTTCATCGGGGGATGTGCTGCAAGCCGGGGCAGACGGGGTGCGCGCGCCAGGCTGGCCCACCCCGTCCACGCCGTCCTGCAGCCGTGGGGGTGAGCAATTTCCGGCGGCACGGCCAGGGCCGTGGTGTGCTGAACGCTTCTACTCAGCACCCTGCCAAGCACATCGCATGCCAGCGCGCCTTGCGACAGCGCAAAGGTGGCGCAGCGCGGCCTGGCACGGTTTTGGCTTGAATCAAGGTGCACGAGTAGAAGCGTTCAGCAGTGTCCCCAGCCTGGCCGGCGGGCACGGCCGGAAATTGCTCAGCGTGCGGTGCCTGCGTGCACCGCAACAGGCCTGACCGTCCCGCTGAGCGCACCACCCCGGTGCAAGGCCGGGCGAGCAGGAATTTCCACCTCTTGCCCCTGAAAGCCCTTGCCATGCCAGCCATCCACCCCACCCCCGCTGCCGCGCCCGACTACGCCCTTGAAGAGTTGCGCAAAGAGTCCACCATGGGCAGCGAAGGCACAACCTTGCAGCGCGACATCCGCCGCATCGACCTGTCGAACTTTGCCGCGCGCAAGGCCGAGATCACCGAGCAGCTGTGGAGCGCGGCCACCGAAATCGGCTTCTTCCAGATCGACCACCACGGCATCAGCAACGCCGAGATCGACGACGCCTTCGCCCTGTCCGAATCCTTCTTCGCCCTCCCCACGGCGACCAAGGCGCAGTGGCCGCTGTCGCGCAACGCGGGCTGGGAAAGCCTGTCGCAGATCCGCCCGTCCACCGGCACGGCCGACCAGAAGGAGTCCTACCAGATCACCCGCCCGCGCATGGCCGGGCTGTGGCCGTCGGAGCAGGAGCTGCCCGGCTTCCAGCAGGCCGCGCTGGCCTTCGAGGCCAAGTGCTGGCAGGTCGGCATGCAGGTGCTGTCCTGCTTTGCCGACAGGCTGGGCTTTGACAGCGATTTCTTCGCACGGGCGCATGCGCCCGACAGCCCGCACTACCAAAGCACGCTGCGCATGCTGCACTACTTTGCCCAGGACGGCGCCCACACGCCCGGCACCTGGCGTGCCGGCGCACACACCGACTTCGACTGCCTGACCCTGCTGTTCCAGCGCCCCGGCCAGGGCGGCCTGCAGGTGCTGCCCGGCAAGGAGATGCAGGGCCGCGCCTGGACGCCGGTGGAGCCCGCCCAGGGCGTGATCACCTGCAACATCGGCGACATGCTGATGCGCTGGAGCGATGACCAGTTGCCCTCCAACTTCCACCGCGTGAAGCACCCCGCCGCGCACGAGTACCAGGGCGCACGCTACAGCCTGGCCTTCTTCTGCCAGGCCAATGAGGACGTGGTGATCCGCAGCCCCGGCGGCAAGTACCCGGACATCACCGCCGCCGAGTACCTGAAGCAGCGCATCAGCGCCAACTTCTCCAACAAGTACTGAGCGCAGCCCGCCGTGCCCGGGCACTCTACCCGGCCCGGGGTACGCCGCCGCACAGGCCTGTCAAAAAGATAGCTGCCTGCGCAAGCAAAAAGCCACTTTCAGCACGCTACGGGGCTGAAAGTGGCTGGGGGCGGGCGCGGTGCGCTGCGTTCTTTACGGCTGGGTGCGGCGGGCGCGCACGGCGGCGGCCAGCTGCTCCAGCACCGGCACGGTCTGCGCCATGCTGATGCAGGCGTCGGTCAGCGACACGCCATAGGCCAGCTCCTGGCCTTCGACGATGTCCTGGCGGCCTTCTTCCAGGTGGCTTTCGATCATCACGCCAGTGATGCGCGCGTCACCGCCCGCGATCTGCTGCGCCACATCGGCGGCCACGTCGATCTGGCGGCGGTGCTGCTTGCTGCTGTTGGCGTGCGACAGGTCCACCATCACCTGCGGGCGCAGGCCGGCCTTGACCAGCATCTCGCAGGCCGCCTGCACATCGGCGGCACTGTAGTTGGGCTGCTTGCCGCCGCGCAGGATGACGTGGCAGTCCTGGTTGCCGCGGGTCTCGAAAATCGCGCTCTGGCCCATCTTGGTCATGCCCATGAAGGCGTGCGACGACTGCGCGGCCTGGATGGCGTCGCTGGCCACCTTGACGCCGCCGTCCGTGCCGTTCTTGAAACCCACAGGGCAGGACAGGCCGCTGGCCAGCTGGCGGTGGCTCTGGCTCTCCGTGGTGCGGGCGCCGATGGCGCCCCAGCTGACCAGGTCGCTGATGAACTGCGGCGACAGCAGGTCCAGGAACTCGGTGCCGGCCGGCAGGCCCAGCTCCACCACCTCCAGCAGCAGCTTGCGCGCCAACTCCAGCCCCTCGTTGATGGCGAAGCTGTCGTCGCGGTGCGGGTCGTTGATGTAGCCCTTCCAGCCCACGGTGGTGCGTGGCTTCTCGAAGTACACGCGCATGACGATCAGCAGGTCGTCCTGCAGCGCATCGGCCTGCTGCTTGAGCTGGCGCGCATAGGCCATGGCCTGTTCGTGGTCGTGGATGGAGCACGGCCCGACCACCACGATCAGGCGGTCGTCCTGCCCATGCAGCACGCGCGAGATGGCTCGGCGGCTGTGCTCCACCAGCGCCAGCGCCTGCTCGGTGGCAGGCAGCCACTCTTCCAGCAAGGCCGGCGTGAGCAGGGGCCGCACGGTCTTGATGCGGGTGTCGTCGATGCGGGTCTTGTCCACCGTGGACAAGGCGGCGGGTTTGGTGTGGGTGGGGGCGTTCATCCCGCTATTGTCGCGCCATGCGCGTGCCCCCGCGCACTCGCCCCGTTCCGTGCCGCCGCTGCGGCCCTGGTGGGCGGGGTGCCAAGCGCGGCCCCAGGGGCCGCCATCGCCAGGCTCAGGCCTCGGCCAGCGCCGCTTCCAGCAGCACGAGGTTGCCCACGGTCGCCCCGTAGGTGGTGGCCACGCGCTTGCGCTGCTTGAGCACGGCCTTGTCCTTGCTGACCAGCAGGGCCTGGTGCTGGCTGGCCAGGTCCAGGAAATGCTGGTCGTCGGGGTCGGTGCAGGTGAAGCGGATCTTGGGCGCCTCGGCCACATAGCTCACCGCGGCGTCGAAGGCGGCCAGCACGCCCTCGGCGGTCTTGCCGTAGAAGGCCACGCGCGGCGCGATCTGGCTGTAGTGCAGCACGCGCTCCAGCTCGATGCGCTGGGCCTGGTCGGCAATCCAGCGCACGGCGCCCTGCGCCACCAGTTCGCGGATGGGCGGGATGTGCAGATCGTCAAAGATGAGCATGTCCAGCACCACGTTGGTGTCCAGCACCAGCGGACGCGGCCAGGGGCCGGTGTAGCCGGCGTTGCAGGCCGGCCACTTCAGCACGATTTTCATGGCTTAGCCCTCGTCGGATGGGCGTTGTGCGCTCTCATCCTTGCGGGGCTTGACCGCGCCCTTGATCAGGTCGAAGCGGAACAGCCGGCATTCGATGGGGCCGTTCCACATCGGCGTGCGGCGCGTTTCCTTGAGGCGCATCTTGCCGGGCAGCTTCAGGTCGGGCGTCAGCAGCCAGGCCTGCCAGCCGCTGTAATGCTTCTTCCAGTGGGCGGCCAGCTGGTCGAAGAAATCGACGCCGTCTTCGGTCTGCGCGGTTTCGCGGCCAGCGCGCTCGACCACGCCCATGCGCTCGGCCGCGTTGCGGCCGGCGCTGCCGGCGGCGGCAATGCGCTCGCCATACGGCGGGTTCAGCAGCATCACGCCGGGCTGCTCACAGGGGGGCATGCGCTGCAGCGCATCACCGCCGCGCAGCTGCACGGTCTGGCCGACGCCGGCGCGCTCGGCGTTGCGCTGGGCAAAGTCGACCATGCGGTGCGACACGTCCGAGCCGTAGATGGGCACCGGGCTTTCGTCCAGGATCTGGGCCTCGGCCTCGTCCAGCATGGCTTCCCAGACATGCTTCTGGAAGGGCACCAGCTTCTCGAAGGCAAAGCGGCGCAGGATGCCGGCCGGGATCTTGCGCGCGATCTGCGCCGCCTCGATCACCACCGTGCCGCTGCCGCAGCAGGGGTCGTACAGCGGCTGCGGATTGGGGCCGTGCGGGTTCCAGCCGGTGGCGGCGATCATGGCGGCGGCCAGGGTTTCCTTGAGCGGGGCATCGCCCTTGTCTTCGCGCCAGCCGCGCTTGAACAGCGCCTCGCCCGTGGTGTCGATGTACAGCGTGCAGCTGTCCGTGGTCAGGTGCATGTGCACGCGCACGTCGGGGTGGTGGGTTTCCACGCTGGGGCGCACGCCGTTGCGTTTGGCACGGAAGCGGTCGGCGATCGCGTCCTTGACGCGCAGCGCGGCGAAGTTCAGGCTGGTCAGCGGGCTGTGCTGGGCCGTGACCTCGATCTTGAAGGTTTCCTTGGGCGAGAACCAGATCTCCCAGGCCACCTCGCTGGCGGCACGGTACAGGTCGTTTTCGTTGCGGTATTCGGTGAACGACAGCTCCACCAGCACGCGCTGGGCCAGGCGGCTGTGGAGGTTCAGCAACAGGGCGTCGCGCCACATGGCGCGCACCAGCACACCGCCACGGCCAGTGAGCACATCCTCCGGGCCGACGCCAGTGATGGCGCGGACCTCATCGGCCAAAAAGCCCTCGACGCCGGCGGCGCAGGGCAGAAAAATTTGCAGGGCATTCATAAGTAGTGCTGCGGAGGATACGCGTTGCCGCCAGGAATTGCTTGACGCAATTTTTTACACCTGTAACTTTGCAGATCGCGCTTGATCCAGTTCAATTTCCGTCGAAATAGCAGCCAGAATCACTTTATTACATCTCCTTTCGGGAGTCCTCGATGTTCCAGAGTCTGCGCGCCCGCCTCATCGGCATTTGTGTTGCCATCACTGCGCTGTCCCTGTTGGCGCTGGCAGTGCCCACCTTTCTGCTGGTCCGCAGCAACACCCTGGAGAGCCTGGACCAGCGCATCCACCAGCTCACCCTGGTCTATGCCGGCGAGCTGACCGAATGGGTCAAGGAAAAGCAGCGCATCACCAGCTCCATCAAGGCCGCCGTGCCCCAGGCCGAGCCCGTGCCCGCGCTGCTGGCGGCCAAACAGGCCGGCGCCTTCGACGACACCTACTTTGTGTTTGCCGACAAGCGCCACGTCTTCAGCCACCCGATGCCCGAGAACTACGACGGCACGGCACGCCCCTGGTACCAGCAGGCGGTGCGTGAAGGCAAGGCGGCGCTGACGCCAGCCTACGTCGACGCCAGCACCAGCAAGCTGACCATCAGCTTTGTGGAGCCCGTGGTGACCAACGGGCAGACCGTGGCCGTTGTCGGCTCGGACATGCACCTGGACACGGTCTCCCGCAAGGTGACCAGCATCCAGCCCACCCCCAAGAGCTTCGCCTTCTTGCTGGACGGCCAGGGCAACATCCTGGCCCACGCCCAGGCGGACCTGGTGCTCAAGCCCATGAGCGCCCTCGCACCGGCCCTGACGCCAGCCCTGATCGAGCAGCTGACCAGCCAAGGCCAGAGCGCGAACGTCACCATCGGCGACGCCGAGCAGATGCTGTATGCCGCCAAGGTCGACGGCACGCCCTGGGTGCTGGCCATCGGCATCGACCGCGCCGAGGCCACCGCGCCGCTGCGCCACCTGCTGCAGGTGGCGGCGGCCATCACCGCGCTGTGCCTGGTGGCGGCCGTGGCCCTGGTGTCGGTGGCCGTCAGCCGCCAGCTGCGCCGCCTGGCCATGGTGCGCGATGCGCTGGAAGACATCGCCTCGGGCGAGGGGGACCTGACCGTGCGCCTGGACAACAGCGGCAAGGACGAACTGGCGCAGATCGCCACCGCCTTCAACCACTTCGTGAACAAGATCGCCGCCGTGCTGCTGCGCATCCGCACCGCCTCGGAATCCGTGCGCCTGGCCAGCCAGGAAATCGCCATGGGCAACCAGGACCTGTCCTCGCGCACCGAGCAGCAGGCCAGCTCGCTGGAGGAGACCGCCGCGGCCATGGAACAGCTCACCGCGACGGTGCAGCAGAACGCCGAGAACGCCCGCCAGGCCAACCAGCTGGCCAGCAGCGCCTCCTCCGTCGCCTCGCACGGCGGCAGCGTGGTCGGCCAGGTGGTGCAGACCATGGGCGGCATCGACGCCGCATCGCGCAAGATCGTCGACATCATCGGCGTGATCGACAGCATCGCCTTCCAGACCAACATCCTGGCGCTGAATGCGGCGGTGGAAGCCGCCCGTGCCGGCGAGCAGGGCCGCGGCTTTGCCGTGGTGGCCGGCGAGGTGCGCACCCTGGCCCAGCGCAGCGCCGCCGCGGCCAAGGAGATCAAGCAGCTGATCGACGACTCAGTCAACCAGGTCAACACCGGCAGCCGCCTGGTGCAGGAGGCCGGCGCCACCATGCAGGAAGTGGTGGACAGCGTGCGCCGCGTCACCGCCATCGTGGCGGAGATCAGCCACGCCAGCCAGGAGCAGAGCAACGGCATCGGCGAGATCAACGGCGCCGTCAGCCAGATGGACCAGGGCACGCAGCAGAACGCCGCCCTGGTGGAACAGGCCACCGCCGCCGCGCAGTCGCTGCAGCAGCAGGCGCACCAGCTGGCCGAGGTGGTCGGCGGCTTCAAGCTGGACCACGCGCCCGCCACGCAGGCCCTGGCCCTGCGCTGACGCACCGCCGGGCACGCGCTGCGCGTGCCCGCGGGGTTCTCAAAAAAGAGCGGCTCGCGCGCTTGCAAAAAAGGGTTCAGATGGTTTTCCATCTGAACCCTTTGTCTATGCAGCGCCAGCAGCTCTCTTTTTGGATAGTCGACCGCCGTGTCTGCATAGCCAGCCACCGACCCTAAGGCGTCTACAGCGCCTTGCGCAGGTTGGCCGGGGCGATCTTCAAGGCCTCGCGGTACTTGGCCACGGTGCGGCGCGCGCACTCGATGCCCTGCTCCTTGAGCATGTCCGCGATCTGGCTGTCGGACAGCGGTTTCTTCGGGCTCTCGGCCGCGACGAACTGCTTGATCAGCGCGCGCACCGCCGTGCTGGAGGCGTTGCCCCCGGTCTCCGTGCCCAGGCCCGAGCCGAAGAAGAACTTCAGCTCGTAGGTGCCGTGCGGCGTGGCCATGTACTTGGCCGTGGTCACGCGGCTGATGGTCGATTCGTGCAGGCCCAGTTCGTCGGCAATGTCGCGCAGCACCAGCGGGCGCATGGCCAGCTCGCCGTGCACGAAGAAGTTCTTCTGCCGGTCGACGATGGCCTTGGACACGCGCAGGATGGTGTCGAAGCGCTGTTGCACGTTCTTGATGAACCAGCGCGCCTCCTGCAGCCGCTGCTGCAGGCCGGCGTGCCCGTCGCTGCCCTTGTGGCTGCGCAGGGCGTTGGCGTAGACGTCGTGCACGCGCAGGCGCGGCATCACGTCCGGGTTCAGCTGCACGCTGAACTGCGCCAGGCCATCGCCCCCTTTGCGCGACGTTTTCTTGACGATCACGTCGGGCACGATGATGTGGCGCTCGACATCGGTGAAGCGCCGTCCCGGCTTGGGCTCCAGCCGGGCGATGACGCCCAGCGCGGCGCGCACCTTGGCCTCGGGCAGGCCGCAGGCCTGCATCAGCTTGCGCACATCGCGCCGCGCCAGCATTTCCAGCGGCTGGGCGCAGACCTGCAGCGCCACCTCCAGCATCTCGTCCTGCGGGTCCTCGCGGTGCAGGTGCAGCAGTTGCAGGCGCAGGCATTCGGCCAGGTCGCGGGCACCCACGCCCACGGGCTCCAGCGACTGCAGCAGGCGCAGGGCCACGGTGAAGCGGTGCACCAGCTCGTCGAGCTGCTCCAGGTCGTCGGTGCCGGCCAGGCCCTCGGCCAACTCCTGCAGCGGGTCCTCGAGGTAGCCGTCGTCGTTGAGGTTTTCGATCAGGAAGCGCAGCGCGTAGCGGTCGATCTCGGACAGGCGCAGCGACAGTGCCTGCTGGTGCAGGAAATCGGTCAGCGACTCGTGCGCGCCCGCCAGGTCCAGGGCCGTGGGGGCATCCTCGTCGTCGTTGCGGTTGCCGCGCGCCGGGGCGTCGCCGCCCCATTCGCTGTCGTCGTGCGCCATGTCGACGCTGCCGTCGCCCTCCCAGTCGCTGGGCACGTCGCTGTCGGGCGCCGAGGATTCCTGGTCTTTTTGGCCTTCAGCGCTGGCTGTGCCTGCGCTGTCTGCTATGGAATATGGTGTTTCGTCGGCCGAGGCGCCCTCGTGCTGGGCGGGCTCGTCCGCAGTCTGCAGGCCGAACTCCTCGCGCGGGGCGTCGTCCGAGGCCAGCTCCAGAAACGGGTTGTCGTCGAGCATCTGCTCGACTTCCTGGGACAACTCCAGGGTGGACAGCTGCAACAGCCGGATGGATTGCTGCAACTGCGGCGTGAGCGCCAGATGCTGTGAGACCCGCAGTGACAAACCTGGCTTCAACGCTGTACCCCCTCGAACTTTCTTGTGATTGCCGACGCTGCCGGGCCAGACTACATGCGGAAGTGCTCACCCAGGTAGACCCGGCGCACATCCGGGTTCTCGACGATCTCCTCGGGTGTGCCCTGGGCGAGTACTGTGCCATCGCTGATGATGAAGGCGTGGTCACAGATACCCAGTGTTTCGCGCACGTTGTGATCGGTAATCAGCACACCGATGCCGCGTTCCTTGAGGAAGCCGATGATGCGCTGGATCTCGATCACGGCGATCGGATCGATGCCGGCGAAGGGCTCGTCCAGCAGGATGAAGCGCGGGTTGGAGGCCAGGGCGCGCGCGATCTCCACGCGGCGGCGCTCGCCGCCGGACAGCGCCAGCGACGGCGACTTGCGCAGGTGCTCGACGCGCAGCTCCTGCAGCAGGCTGGTCAGCTGCTGCTCGATGGCAGCGGCACCCAGGGGCTGGCCGGCCGCATCCGTCTGCAGCTCCAGCACGGCGCGCACGTTGTCCTCGACGTTCAGCTTGCGAAAGATCGAGGCCTCCTGCGGCAGGTAGGACAGCCCCAGGCGCGAGCGCTGGTGGATGGGCATGTTGCCCACGGACTGGCCGTCGATCAGGATGTCGCCGCCATCGCAGCGCACCAGGCCCACGATCATGTAGAACGAGGTGGTCTTGCCCGCGCCGTTGGGGCCGAGCAGACCCACCACCTCGCCCTTTTGCACCGTCATGGACACGTCCTTGACCACCTTGCGGCTGCCATAGGTCTTGGCCAGGTGGCGCGCCTCCAGCTTGCTGGTGGCACGCGCGTCACGAAAATCTTCTGCCATCACTGTCCTTGGGAGTTCAGACCACCCGACGGCTGCAAGGGCTGGGCCGGTGCCGGCGCGGGGCTGCTGCCCGGCGTGGCCTTGGGCGCCAGGATGGCGCGCACGCGGCCGCCCGAGCCTGCGGGTGCCGACGAAGGCAGGTTGCTGCGCTTTTCGCCGTCGACCGTGAACACATCGGTCAGGTTGTTGTAGGTAATGACGCTGCCCATGATGTCGTCGCTGAGCTTGCCGCCGGTGTAGCGGCGCAACTGGCCGCGGCGGATCAGCTTCACATCGTCGGTGCGGCCGTTGTACTCGATGACCTCGGCCTCGCCCTCGACAAACTCTTCGGGGGCGCCGGGCGCCGTGTCGCGTTTCTGGCGGAAGAAGGCGCGCTTGCCGGCGTCGGCCTTGACCACGCCGTGCTGGTAGCCTTCGCCGTCCTGGCGCACGTCCAGCTGCGCGCCGCGCAGCACGATGGAGCCTTTGGTCATCACCACATTGCCGGTGAACACGCTGGTCTGCTTGAGCTCGTCGTGGCGCAAGGCATCGGCTTCGATGTTCATGGGCTTGTCGCGGTCGGCACGCTCGGCATGCGCCACGCCAGAAGCCCCCGCAAGGGCAGTCAACAACAGGCAGGTGAGGAGTTTGGGTGTCATGGGCAGGGCACGTTTCTTGCTGGACATTGTAGTCATCCTGCCTCCCAAGCCCACAAAAAAGCCCGCGCAAGGCGGGCTCGGGGATGGGGCAGCAGGCCGGGTCAGGCCTTGCGGCTTTGCTCCACCAGGTATTCGACCACACGCAGCACATTCGGCATGCTGCCGGCACGGGGGCCGTCGGTGTAGTAGCGGCCGGCCACGCCCATGGAGGGCACGCCTTCCACGTCATACGCCTGCTGCACCTGGGTGGCCTTGCGCACCTGGCTGGCGACGTTGAAGGAGTTGTAGATCTCCTTGAACTTGTTCACGTCCACGCCCTGCTTGGCGACCCAGTTGAAGATGTCCTCGTCCTTGGCCAGCTTGTTGCGCTCCACATGGATGGCGTGGAACACCTTGACGTGCATGGCGTCGAAGTTGTCCATCGCCTGCAGCGCGAAATACAGCTTTTGCTGGGGCACGAAGCTGGCGTTGAAGGCCACGGGCACGCGGCGCACGGACACGTTGGCCGGGGCCTTCTGCTTCCACGCGGCAAAGGTGGGCTCGAACGCGTTGCAGTGGGGGCAGCTGTACCAGAAGAACTCCACCACCTCGATCTGGCCAGCGGCCGCTTCCGTGGGGGCGGGGGTCGACAGGCGCAGGTATTCCTTGCCTTCCTTGGGGGCGGCAGCCTGTGCCCAAGCCGTGTTGGCACCGAAGGCCATGGAGGTCGCAGCGGTGGCTGCGGCCAAAGAGAACTGGCGGCGTTGCATCAAAAGGACTCCTTCTTGAGATATGGGCATTGAGAGGGGGAAAGCCTCAGAAAGTTCACTGCTGCACGCGCACCAGGGCGGCGTCCACGCCCGCACCGTCCAGCTTCTGCTTCAGCTGCTCGGCATCGCCGCGTTTGTCGAAGGGCCCCACGCGCACGCGGAACACGGGCCGGCCGTTCTGCTCGCGCTCGCTGATGCGGGCCTCCCAGCCCAGCATCGCCAGCTTGGCGCGCTGGGCGTCGGCATCGGCCTGGGTGCGGAAAGCACCCGCCTGCACGAAGTAGCTGAACCCGTCGGAGCCACCCGCACTGGCGGTCGCGGCCTTCGCGGCCGCGGCCGCCTTGGCATCGGCGGCCTTGAGCTGGGCCTTGGCCAGGTCCCCCAGCGGGTCCGCGGCGACCGCGGGCGGCTGCGTGGTCGGGCTGGCCGCCGGCGGCGTGGCCGTCGCGGTCGCTGGGGCGGCCGGGGCCTCCGGGGTGGCCGCCGGCGCCGGACGGGCCGGGGTGCTGCCATACAGCGGCGAGTTGGGGTCCCAGTTGCGGTTGCGTTCGCTCTCGGCGGCCGGGGTGTTGCGCGACTCGCCCTTGTTCAGGAAGGGCACGGGGACCTTGGTGACATACACCGCCACCCCCAACGCGACCCCCAGACCCACGATCAACCCAAGGATGAAGCCGAGGATCGTGCCCCCGCGCTGCTGCTTGTCCATAAAACCGCCTGTCACTTTCTGTTGCGTCACTTACATGCGCTCGGGGGCATCCACCCCCAGCACCGCCAGACCATTGTGCAGCACCTGGGCCGTGGCGGCGACCAGGGCCAGACGCGCCAGCTTCACGGCCTCGTCGTCCACCAAAATACGCTCGGCGTCGTAGTAGCTGTGGTAGGCGGAAGCTAGGTCACGCAGGTAGAAAGTGACGTCATGCGGGGCATTGCCCGCGGCCGCGGCGGTCAGCATCTCGGGGTACTTGGCCAGCAGCAGCATCAGCGCCTGGGCCTGCGGGCCTTGCAGCGCGGACAGGTCCACGCTCTGCAGCGCCGCCACGCCGGCACCGCCGGCCTCTTGCCAGGCACGCAGCACCGACTGGATGCGGGCGTGCGCGTACTGCACGTAGTACACGGGGTTGTCGTTGTTCTGCGCCACGGCCAGGTCCACGTCGAAGGTGTACTCGGTGTCGGGCTTGCGGCTCAGCAGGAAGAAGCGCACGGCGTCCTTGCTGGTCCACTCGATCAGGTCGCGCAGGGTCACGTAGGAGCCGGCGCGCTTGCTGATCTTGACCTCTTCGCCGTTGCGCACCACACGCACCATGGTGTGCAGCACGTAGTCGGGGTAGCCCTGGGGGATGCCCACATTGGCGGCCTGCAGGCCGGCGCGCACGCGGGCGATGGTGCCGTGGTGGTCCGTGCCCTGGATGTTGACGACCTTGCCGTAGCCGCGCTGGAACTTCTGGATGTGGTAGGCCACATCGGGCAGAAAGTAGGTGTAGGTGCCATCGGACTTGCGCATCACGCGGTCCTTGTCGTCCCCGAATTCGGTGGACTTGAGCCACAGCGCACCGTCCTGCTCGTAGGTGTAGCCACTGGCGATCAGGCGCTCCACCGTGGCCGCCACGTGGCCGTTCTGGTAAAGGCTGGATTCCAGGTAGTACTCGTCGAACTTCAGGTTGAAGGCCAGCAGGTCCTTGTCCTGTTCGTTGCGCAGGTAGGCCACGGCGAAGTTGCGGATGTTCTCGTAATCTTCGACATCGCCATTGGCGGTGAACTCGCGGTCATCGGCCTTGACGGTTTCCTTGGCCAGGAAGGCCTGGGCAATGTCGGCGATGTAGTCGCCGTTGTAGAAATTCTTGGCCAGCGGGTTCTCGCTGTCCGTGGGCCAGCAGTCGTCGCCGGGCTTGAAGCCCTTGGCGCGCAGCTGTGTGGACTTGGTCAGGGTGTCAATCTGCACGCCCGCGTCGTTGTAATAGAACTCGCGGTGCACCTTCCAGCCCTGGGTGGCGTAGAGGTTGCTGATGGCATCGCCAATCGCCGCCTGGCGGCCGTGGCCCACGTGCAGCGGACCGGTGGGGTTGGCCGAGACGAACTCGACCAGCACCTGCTCGCCCCGCGCCGGCTGGAAACCGAACCGGGCGCCCTGCGCCAGCACTTCGCGCACGATCTGCTGCTTGGCTGCGGGCTTGAGGCGGATGTTCAGAAAGCCGGGGCCGGCGATCTCGATCGCATCCACCCACTGTTGGAACGCGGGCGTGGCTTCCAGCGCGGCCTTGAGCTGCTCGCCCAGGGCGCGCGGGTTGGCCTTCAGGGGCTTGGCCAGCTGCATGGCCGCCGTGCAGGCGAAGTCGCCATGGGCTGCCACCTTGGGGTTTTCAAATGCGGCGCGGGCGCCGGCGCCGGGCGAGAGTGTTTCGAGCTCGGCAGCCAGGGCCGCGAGCAAATCCTGTTTGACGGAAAGCATCGGCGGATTTTACGTGCCCGGGCGCCGCTATGCCCGCAGCCAGGATTCCCGCGCCCTGGCCGGCTACATGCCCCGGGCCCAGTACGCGGCCACGACGGCGATCACCGGGATGATGTGGGCCTGCACCATGATCCAGACGCGGACCTTGCGCACCGCCTCCTCGCCGGGCAGCGCGCCGTCCGTATTCAGGGCCTTGAGCCAGCGGCGGATGGCCAGGGTCGGGCGCAGCGACATCAGCGCCGCCACGAAGAACAGCAGCATCTTCAGGTGGAACAGCGGCTGCGACACGTACCAGGTCAGGCCCTTGACGCCCCACACCAGGCGGGCAATCCCGGTCAGCAGCAGCACCAGGGCCGTGATGCCGTAAATCATGTCCAGCCGCGCCAGACGCCGCACCACGGCGGCGTTCATCCACTCGCTGCGGCACAGGGCCGCCTCGCTCGACAAGAAGACCACCAGGGTCAGGATGGCCAGCAGGTGCAGGCTGGCTAACAAGGCTTCCAAGGTCATTGCGTTCCTCCTTTGCTCCAGAATTCCGGGCGCTCATAGTGCGCCTTGAGGTAGTCCATCCACAGCCGCAAGCGCAGGGTCATGTGCTTGCGCTGCGGAAAGACCAGGTAAATCCCATTGGGCGGCGCGGCAAAGTCGGCCAGCACCTCCACCAGCCGGCCGGCGGCAATTTCCGCCTCGACCTCCCAGGTGCTGCGCCAGGCAATGCCCCAGCCGCCCAGGCACCAGTCGTGCAGCACCTGCCCGTCGGAGCAGTCCAGCGGACCGCCGGGTTTGATGTGCACGCTCTCGCGCCCGCCGTCCCGGGGCACGCTGAAGGCCCAGCCGCGGGTCTGCGAGGCATCGCTGGACAGCGTCAGGCAGCGGTGCTGCGCCAGCTCGCCCGGGTGCCGGGGCGTGCCATAGGCCGCCAGGTAAGACGGCGTGGCCACGCACAGGCGCCGGTTGTCGGCCATGCGCACGCTGATCAGCGACGAATCCGGCAGGTCGCCCACGCGCACCGCACAGTCATAGCCCTCGCCCGCCAGGTCGACCACGCGGTCGCTGAGGTTCAGCGAGATGGTCACCTCGGGGTGCAGGTCGTGGAAAAGGGGCACCAGCGGCGCCACATGGCGGCGGCCAAAGCCAGCCGGCGCGGTGATGCGCAGGTGCCCGGTGGCCTTGATGCCGCCGGCCGAGACACTGGCCTCGGCGTTGGCCACATCGGACAGCAGGCGCTGGCAGTCCTCTAGGAACGCGCTGCCCTCGTGCGTGAGCGTGATGCGCCGCGTGGTGCGCACCATGAGCTTGACGCCCAGGTGCTCCTCCAGCGCGTCCAGCCGGCGTCCCATGATGGCCGGGGCCACGCCCTCGGCCTTGGCGGCGGCCGTCAGGCTGCCCTTGGTGGCGACGGAGACAAAGGACTCGAAAGCTTTGAGTTTGTCCATGGCGAGACGGATCAGGTGCCCAATAGGCCTGCAGCGCTGATGCAGCAAGCGCTGAAAGCTATGTTTTCTTTGATTATCGACGCTGCATGCACGCTTGGGAGTGTTGCCCACTTTTGCGTAAAAGTCATCAGTTTTGAGATTTTTCAGCAATTTATTGCTGCATACATTTGGAATACAGTGGAATGCAACGCTGGCCCGTCCCGGCGACACCGGTTTTCCGACTTCCCACGATCCAAGGAGCCTTCCCATGACCGCTCGCACCCAGGTTCACGGCCTGCAAGTTGCCCAAGAACTGCACACTTTCATCAATGAACAGGTGCTGCCCGGCACCGGCGTCGATGCCGCCGCGTTCTGGCAGGGCTTTGACGCCCTGGTGGCCGACCTGGCCCCCAAGAACGCCGCCCTGCTGGCCGAGCGCGACCGCCTGCAGACCGAGCTGGACACCTGGCACCAGGCCCACCCCGGCCCCATCACCGACATGGCCGCCTACCAGCAGTTCCTGACGCAGATCGGCTACCTGGTCGAGCCGCCCAAGGACGCCAAGGCCACCACCGAGAACGTGGACGCCGAGCTGGCCCAGATCGCCGGCCCGCAGCTGGTGGTGCCCATCCTGAACGCGCGCTACGCGCTGAACGCGGCCAACGCCCGCTGGGGCAGCCTGTATGACGCGCTGTACGGCACCGACGCCATCCCCGAGGACGGCGGCGCCGACAAGGGCAAGGGCTACAACCCCGTGCGCGGCGCCAAGGTCATCGCCTTCGCCCGCAACTTCCTGGACCAGGCCGCCCCGCTGGCCACCGGCTCGCACCAGGATTCCGCCGGCTACCGCGTGGAAGCCGGCCAGTTGGTGGTGACACTCAAAAACGGCAACACCACCGGCCTGAAGGACGCTGCCAAGTTCATCGGTTTCCAAGGCGATGCCGCCGCGCCGTCGTCCGTGCTGCTGAAGAACCACGGCCTGCACATTGACATCCTCATCAACAAGTCCACGCCCATCGGCAGCACCGACGCCGCCGGCGTGGCCGACGTGGTGGTGGAGGCCGCACTCTCCACCATCCTGGACCTGGAAGACTCCGTGGCCGCCGTGGATGCCGAAGACAAGGTGCTGGGCTACAGCAACTGGCTGGGCATCCTGAAGGGCACGCTGACCGAATCCTTCGACAAGGGCGGCAAGACCGTCACCCGGGGCCTGAACGGCGACCGCGTCTACACCGGTGCCAACGGCCAGCCCGTGGTGCTGCACGGCCGCTCGTTGATGTTCGTGCGCAACGTCGGCCACCTGATGACCAACCCCGCCATCCTGTGGGGTGCGCAGGCCAAGGAAATCCCCGAAGGCATCCTGGACGCCGTGGTCACCACCGCCATCGCCATCCATGACCTGCAGGGCCATGGCGCCAACGGCATCCGCAACAGCCGCACCGGCAGCGTCTACATCGTCAAGCCCAAGATGCACGGCCCTGCCGAAGTCGCTTTTGCCAACGAGCTGTTCGGCCGTGTCGAGCAACTGCTGGGCCTGCCCGCCAACACCGTGAAGCTGGGCATCATGGACGAAGAGCGCCGCACCTCGGTGAACCTGAAGGCGTCCATCGCCGCGGCCCCCGCCCGCGTCGCCTTCATCAACACCGGCTTCTTGGACCGCACCGGCGACGAAATGCACACCGCCATGCGCGCCGGCCCCATGGTGCGCAAGGGCGACATGAAGACCAGCGCCTGGCTGCAGGCCTATGAGCGCAACAACGTGCTGGTCGGCCTGACCATGGGCCTGCGCGGCCGCGCCCAGATCGGCAAGGGCATGTGGGCCATGCCCGATCTGATGAAGGCCATGCTGGAGCAAAAAATCGGCCACCCCAAGGCCGGTGCCAACACCGCCTGGGTGCCCTCGCCCACCGGCGCCACCCTGCACGCCCTGCACTACCACCAGATCAGCGTGGCCGATGTGCAGAAGGAACTGGAAAAGACCAGTGCCGACACCGAACGCGCCAACATCCTGGCCGATCTGCTGCAAATCCCCGTGGCCAAGGACCCCAAGTGGACCGACGCCGAAAAGCAGCAGGAGCTGGACAACAACGTGCAAGGCATCCTGGGCTATGTGGTGCGCTGGGTGGACGCCGGCGTGGGCTGCTCCAAGGTGCCTGACATCCACAACGTGGGCCTGATGGAAGACCGCGCCACGCTGCGCATCTCCAGCCAGCACATCGCCAACTGGCTGCTGCACGGCGTGGTGACCGAGCAGCAGGTGCGCGACACCTTCGCCCGCATGGCCCAGGTGGTGGACAGCCAGAACGCCGGCGACGCCAGCTACAAGAGCCTGGTCGCCAACCCGCAGGGGGCGGCCTTCCAGGCGGCCCTGGACCTGGTGTTCAAGGGCGTGCAACAGCCGTCCGGCTACACCGAGCCCCTGCTGCACGCCTGGCGCCTGAAGGTCAAGGCCGGCGCCCGCTGAAGCCACGGGGACCCAGGCCCCGACAGGCACGACCAAGCGCCCTGCGGGGCGCTTTTTGCATGGCGTCGCCAGCTCTGCAGATATTGCTACAGGATGTAAGGTTGTCATTGGCGCGTAAACGGAGTGGGCGGGGATTGCTTGGACAATCGCCGCCAATCAGGGTTTTTACTTACTCCATCTCCATGCCACTTCAACACATCTCCATCGGCAAGCGCCTGGGCCTGGCCTTTGCCGTGCTGACGCTGTTCATCGCCACCATGCTGGCAGTCGGCATCTGGCGCCTGCAGGCCGTGGCCCAGTCCACGGCCGACATGATGGCGCGCCCGCTGTCCAAGGAGCGCGTCATCTCCGACTGGTACCGCACCGTCTACAGCAACGTGAGCCGCCACGCCCTGGTGGCCCGCAGCAGCGACGCCGACCTGGCGCGCCAGTTTGTGGCCGACAACGTCGAGGCCTCCAAGGCCTCGTCGCGCCAGCAGGCGGAGCTGCAAAAGCTGATCAGCACGCCCGAAGAACAGGCGCTGTTCGACCAGGTCAGCGTGCTGCGCACCCGCTTCGTGCAGGCCCGCGACACCATCTACCAGGCCAAGGCCGAAGGCCGGGCCGACGAGGCCGAGCGCCTGCTGCGCAGCGACTTCCAGCCGGCGGCCGACGCCTACCTGCAGACCCTGCAAGCCCTGCTGGACCACCAGCGCCAGCGCATCAGCGACGCCGCCGCCGGCGTGCAGGCCGAGTTTGAACGCGGCCGTATGCAGCTGGCCGGCCTGGGGGGCCTGGCCGTGCTGATCGCCGTGGCCCTGGCCGTGGCCATCACGCGCAGCATCACCACCCCGCTGGCGCGCGCCGTGCACGCCGTGGAAACCGTGGCCGCCGGCGACCTGACGCACCGCGTGCGCAGCGATGCCCGGGACGAAACCGGCCAGTTGCTGCGCGCCCTGGACGGCATGGGCGACCAGCTGCGCAACGTGGTCGGCCAGGTGCGCCAGGGTGCCGACGGCGTGGCCTCGGCCTCCAGCCAGATCGCCAGCGGCAACCTGGACCTGTCCAGCCGCACGGAAGAGCAGGCCAGCGCCCTGCAGCAGACCGCCGCGTCGATGGAGCAAATGACCTCCACCGTGCGCCAGAACGCCGACAACGCCCGCACCGCCAACCAGCTCGCGGTCTCGGCCTCGGAGCTGGCCAGCCGCGGCGGCCAGGTGGTCGACCAGGTGGTGGGCACCATGGGCGACATCCATGAGGCCTCGCGCAAGATCGTGGACATCATCGGCGTCATCGACGCGATTGCCTTCCAGACCAACATCCTGGCGCTGAACGCCGCCGTGGAAGCCGCGCGTGCCGGCGAGCAGGGCCGCGGCTTCGCCGTCGTGGCCAGCGAGGTGCGCACCCTGGCGCAGCGCAGTGCCGATGCAGCCAAGCAGATCAAGGACCTGATCACCGCCAGCGTGGAGCGTGTCGACGCCGGCCACACCCTGGTCGAGGAAGCGGGCGTGGTGATGCGCGACGTGGTGGCCGGTGTGCGCCGCGTGACCGACATCGTCGGCGAGATCAGCGCGGCCAGCCAGGAGCAGACCCAGGGCCTGGAACAGGTGCAGCACGCCATCACGCAGATGGATGCCGTGACCCAGCAGAACGCCGCCCTGGTCGAGGAAGCCGCCGCCGCCACGCGCGCACTGGAGGCCCAGTCCGTGCAGCTGGTCCAGGCCATGGTGCACTTCCAAGTCGGCCAGGAACGCGCCGTCACCGCCGCACCGGCGCTGCTGACCCGGGCATGACCCGCAGCCCCGGCCCCGATCGGGGTCCGAGCACCGCACCGGCGTCTGACATGGCGCAAGACAAGGCACCTGCGGGTGCCTTTTTGGTGGGCGCTGCCCCCTTCTGTCAGCCAGCCACAAGCATCGCGCGGTCCGATATGGAGACAATCCACTTTTCTCTTGATTGCACTGCACCATGCGCTCTTTCCGACTGATCCCCCTGGCCGCCGTCGTGGCCGTTCCCCTCTGGCTGACCGGCTGCGCGACGGAAACGTCCCAGGCCCTGAACGCCACCCAGACCCAGAGCGCCAGCCGCAGCTACCACGGGCCGCGCAGCCCGATCGCCGTGGGCAAGTTCGACAACCGCTCCAGCTACCTGCGCGGTGCGTTCTCGGATGGCGTCGACCGTCTGGGCAGCCAGGCCAAGACCATCCTGATGTCCCACCTGCAGCAGACCAACCGCTTCAACGTGCTGGACCGTGACAACATGGCCGAAATCAAACAGGAAGCGGCCATCCAGGGCACCACGCAGCAGCTCAAGGGCGCGGACTACGTGGTGACCGGCGACATCTCCGAGTTCGGCCGCAAGGAAGTCGGCGACAAGCAGCTGTTCGGCGTGCTGGGCCGCGGCAAGACGCAAACCGCCTATGCCAAGGTCACGCTGAACGTGGTCAACATCCGCACCTCGGAAGTGGTGCGCTCGGTGCAGGGCGTCGGCGAGTACCAGCTGTCCAACCGCGAAATCATCGGCTTCGGCGGCACCGCCAGCTACGACTCCACCCTCAACGGCAAGGTGCTGGACCTGGCCATCCGCGAAGCCGTGGACCGCCTGGGCGAAGCCGTCGATGCCGGCGCCCTGCCTGCCCTGGCCGCAACCGCACGTTGAAAGGCCGCAGCATGCACCTCCACACCGCCATACGCGCGGGCGCCAGCCTGGCGCTGGCCACCCTGCTGGTGGGCTGCGCCGCGCCCAAGACCTTGTACAGCTGGAACGGCTATCAAACCCAGGTTTACCAGTACCTCAAGAGCGACGGCCCGGCCGCCGAAGAGCAGATCCTGGCGCTGGAAAAAGGCGTGCAGGTCAGCGCCAGCCAGGGCGCGCAGTTGCCGCCCGGTTACCAGGCCCACCTGGGCCTGCTGTACCTGAACACCGGCCGTACCAACCAGGCGCTGGCCGCCTGGGAGCAGGAGAAAAAGCAGTTCCCCGAATCGGCCCCGTACATCGACTACCTGGTCGGCAACCTGAAGAAGAACGGCATCTGACATGCGCATTCCCCGGATCCCCCGCATCCTGAAGTGGTCGACCCTGCTGGCCACCTGCGCCTGGCTGGCAGGCTGTGCCACGGCCCCCGGCAAGGACTACAGCGCCTACCGTGCGGCCAAGCCGGCCTCCATCCTGGTGCTGCCGCCCGTCAATGACGCACCCGAGGTGCAGGCCAGCGCCAGCGTGCTGTCCCAGGCGACCCTGCCCCTGGCCGAGGCGGGCTACTACGTCCTGCCCGTGACCCTGGTGAGCGAAACCTTCCGCCAGAACGGCCTGGAAATCGCCGGCGACATCCACGAGGTGGCCCCCGCCAAGCTCCAGGAGATCTTTGGCGCCGACGCCGCGCTGTACCTGCGCGTCACCCGCTATGGCACCACCTACCAGGTGATCCAGAGCGCCACCGTGGTCAGCGTCGAAGCGCGCCTGGTGGACCTGCGCACCGGCACCCAGCTCTGGGATGGCCGCGCCTCGGCCTCCAACCAGGAAGGCGGCAACAGCTCGGGCGGTGGCCTGGTCGGCATGCTGGTGACGGCCCTGGTCCACCAGATCGTCAACTCGGCCACCGATGCCGCCCACCCCATGGCCGGCGTGGCGACCAACCGCCTGCTGGCAGCCGGCACGCCCAACGGCTTGCTGTACGGACCGCGCTCGCCGCTGTACGGCAAGAACTGACGTGCACCCTGGCCCACAGGCCCGGCGTGGCTGGTGGGCCGGCGCCTGCACGCTCCCACATCCAGAGCATGCAGCGCGCTTGGAGCCTGGGCCCAAGGCGGTTTTGACTTAATTCTTCGCAACCCCGGCGGCGCGGCCGCTCAGACCGTCACGCACGCCGGCCGCATGTCCTGCATCAGCCGGTACAAGGCCTGGGCCGCCACGGACAGGCTGCGCCCCCGCCGGCGCACCAGGTAGATCTGGCGCTCCATCGCCGGCAGTTGCAGGGCCCGGGTGCACAGGCCGGGCTTGTCGAAATGGAACAGCGACAGCGCCGGCACCACACTGATGCCCAGCCCCGCCTGCACCAACCCCATCACCGTGGCCAGCTGCTCCACCTCGACCAGGGTGCGCAGGGTCTGGGGAAACAGCGCCGCATCCAGGTACTGGCGCACGCTGCTGTGCCGCGCCAGGTGCACAAAGGGCCAGGGCTGCAGATCCGGCACGCCGATCTCGGCCTGCTGCGCCAGCGGGTGGTCGTCGCGGCAGACCAGGTGGAAGCCATCGCGGCAAAACGGCTCCGCCTGCAGCTCGGGCGTGTCGGCACGGATCGCCGCCAGGGCAAAGTCCGCCTCGCCCTGGGCCACGGCGGTGATGCAGGGCTCGGACAGCACGTCCTGCACCGCCACCTCCACCCCGGGATGGCGCGCCAGAAACTGCGCCAGCACGCCGGGCAACCAGCCCGCCGCCAACGAGGGCAGCAGGGCCACGGCCACATGCCCGCGCGCCAGCTGGGCGGTGTCGCGCATGGCCTTGGCGCAGTCCTCCAGCTCCTCGGCAATCCGCTGGGCCGACAGCCAGAAGCGCTCGCCCTCCTGCGTCAGCAGCACGTGGCGCGTGCTGCGGTCGAACAGCTTCAGGCCCACGTGGTCCTCCAGCGCCTTGATCAGCGCGCTGAACGCGGGCTGTGACAGGTGGCAGCGCACGGCCGCACGGGTGAAGTTCTTCACCTCGGCAAGGGCCAGGAAGGCCTGGATGTCGCGGGACGAAATATTCATCTGACTTCCAAATCAATTCATCTCAATTATCGATTTCACAGCTTATCCAGCCCTTCCTATAGTGGCCAGCAGGAGATTCCATGACTTCACCCCACGCCACCACCCCGCCCCTGCTGATCGGCTGCGCCGCGGGCTTCTCCGGGGACCGCATTGATGCCGCCGGCCCCGTCGTGCAGGAGCTGATCCGCCAGCGCCAGCCGGCGGTGCTGATCTTCGAGACCCTGGCGGAACGCACCCTGGCCCTGGCCCAGCTGGCCCGGCGCAGCGACCCCGAGGCCGGGTTCGAGCCGCTGATGCCCGAGTTTCTGCGCCCGGCGCTGGCCGACTGCCTGCAGCACGGCATCCGCATCGTCAGCAACTTCGGTGCCGCCAACCCGCAGGCCGCGGCCCGCACCATCCACCGCCTGGCCCAGGCCCTGGGCACGCGCACGCCGCGGATTGCCGTGGTGCACGGCGATGACCTGAGCGGCCCCGCGCACCGCCCGCTGCTGGCCGAAGCCCTGGCCGAGCGTATGCCCGCGCAGGAGCTGGTCAGTGCCAATGCCTACATCGGTGCCCAGCCGATTGCGGCGGCCCTGCAGGCCGGTGCCGACATCGTGGTCTGCGGCCGCGTGTCCGACCCCTCCCTGGTCGTCGGCCCGGCCATGGCCCACTACGGCTGGGCCTGGGACGACTGGGACCGCCTGGGCCGCGCCACCATGGTCGGCCACCTGCTGGAATGCGGCACGCAAGTGACCGGCGGCTACTTTGCCGATCCCGGCTACAAGGACGTGCCGGGCCTGGACCAGTTGGGCTATCCCATCGCCGAGATCGATGCCGACGGCCACTGCACCCTCTTCAAACCCCAGGGCACGGGCGGCTGCATCACCCCCGCCACGGTCAAGGAACAGCTGCTGTACGAGATCCACGATCCGGCCCAGTACCTCACCCCCGACGTGGTGGCCGACATCACCCAGGCCCAGGTCCACGCCGTGGGGCACGACCGCGTGCGCCTGGAAGGGGTGCGCGGCCACCCCCGGCCCGACACGCTGAAGGTCAACGTCTGCTACGCCACGGGCTGGTTTGCGGAGGCCGAGATTTCCTACGCCGGCCCACGTGCGGCCGAGCGCGCGCGCCTGGCGGGCCAGACCATCCAGCAACGCCTGGGCCATCTCGCGCCGCTGCGCACCGACCTGATCGGCGTGACCAGCGTCTGGGGCAACGATGCCAGCAGCTGGCTGGACGGCGCCGACCTGCGGCACGCCCCGCACGATGTGCGCCTGCGCATGGCCTGGCAGCATGCCGACCACGCCACCGCCCTGCGCCTGCCGCGCGAGGTCAACGCCCTGTACTGCTGCGGTCCGGCGGGCGGCGGCGGGGTGCGCACGCACATGCGCCAGCGCCTGGGGCTGACCTCCTGCCTGATCCCCCACACCAACATCCCCACCGGGTTCACCTGGGCCACCGCCCCTGGCCCGGCACCGGAGCATGCCCATGGCTGAACCCACCACCCTGACCGTCCCCCTGTACCAGCTGGCCCACGGCCGCACGGGCGACAAAGGGAACCGCTCCAACATCAGCGTGATCGCCTTCCACCCGCAGCTGTGGGACCTGATTTGCGACCAGGTCACCGAGGCCGCCGTGGCCCAGCTGTTTGCCGACCGCCAGCCGCACCAGGTGCGCCGCTACCTGCTGCCGCAGCTACAGGCCATGAACCTGGTGCTGGACGAGGTGCTGGATGGGGGCGTGAACGATGCCCTGAACCTCGACAGCCACGGCAAGACGCTGTGCTTCCGCGTGCTGCAGATGCCGATTTCCGTTCCCGGGGCACTCGCCCCCTGGATTGCCCGTCCCGCTTGACCATTCCCATAACCACACAGGAGACAACCATGACAAGCACGACCCGCCGCCACCTGCTGACCGCCAGCCTCGCGCTGGCCCTGGCACCCACCGCCTTCGCCCAGGGCAGCTTTCCCAGCAAGCCCATCACCCTGCTGGTGCCGTTTGCAGCCGGCAGCGCGACCGACCAGCTGGCACGCGCCCTGGGCCTGTCGATCACCGAGCAGACCCAGCAGCCCGTGATCGTCGAGAACAAGGGCGGCGCCAGCGGCATGATTGCCGCCCAGGCGGCGGCCAAGGCCCCGGCCGATGGCTACACCGTGCTGATCACCACCAACACAACGCACGCGGCCAACGAGCACCTGTACAAAAAGCTCGCCTACGACCCGGTCAAGGACTTTGCCCCGCTGACCGGTCTGGGCAAGGGCGGCCAGGTGCTGGTGGTGCCTATGAATGCGCCCTACAAGACCGTGGGCGAGCTGCTGGCCTTCGCCAAGGCCCACCCCGGCAAGCTGAGCTTCGGCAGCGGCAGCTCCTCCAGCCGCATGGCCGGCGAAATGCTCAAGCAGCTGGCCGGCGTGGACATCCTGCATGTGCCCTACAAAAGCAACCCGCTGGCCATCACCGACCTGATGGGCGGGCAGATCAACCTGATGGTCACCGACATGTCCACCGGCGTGCCGCAGATCAAGGCCGGCAAGCTGCGGGCGCTGGGCTACTCCACCCCCAAGCGCAGCCCCCAGCTGCCCGATGTGCCCACCATCGCCGAAGCGGGCGTCAAAGGCTATGACATGGGCTACTGGTTCGCGGCCTATGCCCCCGCCCACACGCCCGCCCCCGTGGTGGCCAAGCTCAATCAACTGCTGCGCACCGCCGTCGGCAGCCCGGCCGCGGCCTCGTTCTTCGACATGTCCGGCTCCGAGGCCTGGACCACCACCCCCCAGGAGCTGGCACAGTTCCAGACGGCGGAAACCACCAAATGGGGGCAGGTGATCAAGGCCGCCGGCATCACGCCCGAATAAGCCCCCCGCCCATCCACCCCCCGGCCCTGCGGGGCCTGGGGGATGACCGGCGTGCAGACACCGGAACGCGATCCCCTGCGGCGCAGGCACTGCCACAGGCACACCGCCCCGCCAGGTGCTGGCCCCGCCGCAGAACGGGGCAACATGCGGGCGCAACGCCCCACCGCCACTGGGGCGACCCGGCCATCCCGGTTACCATGCCGGGCATGGCATTGAAACCCATTCTCATTTCCAACGCAGTGCGCGCCGCCGTGTTCGGTGCGTGGTTGAGCCTCGGCGGCTGCGCCGCCCTGTCGCCGGCGCCGGCCACCGACGCCACGGGCTGGCAACGCCAGCTGCAGGCCCCCGCCCCCCTGCCCGAGGTGCTGCTGCTGGGCGAACAGCACGATGCCCCGGAACACCAGGCCTGGGAACGCGACACGGTCCAGGCCCTGGCCCGGCAGCAGCGCCTGGCGGCCGTGGTGCTGGAGATGGCCCACAGCGGGCACAGCACCCGGGCGCTGGCCCCCACGGCCTCGGAAACCGAGGTCCAGGAGGCCCTGGACTGGCAGGCGGCCGGCTGGGACTGGGCGCCCTATGCGCCCGTGGTCATGGCCGCCGTGCAGGCCGGGGTGCCCGTGCATGGCGGCAACCTGCGCCGCAGCCACATGCGGGAGGTGATGCAGCAAACGCACTGGGACCAGCACCTGCCGCCCACCGCGTGGGAGCGCCAGCGCGACGCCATCCGCAGCGGCCACTGCGATCTGCTGCCCGCCAGCCAGCTCACGCCCATGGCGCGCATCCAGCTGGCCAAGGACGCCAGCATCGCCGCCGTGGCGCAGGCCCAGCTGCAGCCCGGCCAGACCGTGCTGGTGATCGCCGGCCGCGGCCATGTGCTGCGCAGCGTGGGCATTCCCACCTGGCTGCCGGCCGGGTTGCACGCCCAAGTCGCCGTGGCCCAGGCGCAGGGCGCCACACCCACCCCGCCCGGTGACTACGACTGGCTGGTGCAGACCCCGGCCGTGCCCGCCCAGGACCATTGCGCCGACCTGCGGGCCCGCTGGCAAACCGGGGCACCTGCGGCACCCCAGCCCCAAAAACCATAGCTATCTGTGCGCACCCCGTCTGCGCATTTGCGGCATTTCATTCCAATCTTCGGCTGCACGGGGATACCGCCTGCTGCGGGTGCACCCTGCGGGCGGGCCCACACGCGCGATGGGGACTGCACACACCCCGTGCCGCATGCACTACCGCACGCCGCCAGCAGCCCGGTGCGCCCTCAACTGCCAAATGCGGCCAGCACCTGCAGCACCGCCTCCACCGCCGGGTGGGGCACGGGCAGCCGGCGGTGGGCCACGGCCATGGGCCGCAGCAGCGGCGGGTGCAGCGGCCGGATGTCCACACCGGGCACGTGGCGCTGGTCCTCGACTTCTTCCAGCGGCAACAGCGCCGCACTCTGGCTGGCGACAGCCAAGCTTTTGAGGGCACCCGGGTAGGTCAGCGTCAGGAACGGGCGCGGGTGGTAGCCCGCCTGGCCAAACCAGGCGGAGATCAGCCCATGCATCTGCGTGGCCGGTGCGAACGAGGCCCAGCGCCGCTCGGCCAGCCACTGCGGCGTGATCTGCGCCGGCGCCTGCCAGACCGCCGGCAGCAACGCCACCATGGTGTCGGTGCGCCAAGGGGTGAGCACGATGTCGGCCGTCGCCGGCTGGGGGCTGGCCACCACGGCGATGTCCAGCGTGCCGGCCTGCAAGCGCTGCATGGCATCGGTGGAGCCGACGGCCTCCAGCCGCACTTCCACGCCCGGGCTGCGCCGGCCCAGGGCTTCCAGCATCAGGGGCAGCAGCCGGGTGCTGACACCGGCCGACACACCCACGCGCACCAGGCCCTCGCGCCCGCTGGCGCGGCGCTGCACCAGGTCGATCAGATCGTCGCTGGCGGCCAGCAGCTTGCGCCCCTGCTCCACCAGGGCCTGGCCCGCCGGCGTCAGCTCGGCCTGCCGGCGCCCCCGCAGCAACAGCACCGCCTCCAGGCGCGATTCCAGATCCTTGATGTGCAGGCTCACGGTCGGCGGCGCCAGATGCAGGGCCTGCGCCGCCGCGGCAAAGGTGCCCAGGTCGGCGATGGCGATCAGGGTCTGCAACTGGTCGAGGTTGAGGTTACGCATCAGAATTCCTGAATTGAATCTTCATTGAATTCAACTTTACAGATGTTTGGCCAGCCCGGAGCATCTTCTCCATGCTGAAACCACCTGCTCACCTACCCACGGTGCCACCCGCCCCCGCGCCCACTGTGTCCACTGCACCCACGGCGCCCACCGGGGCACAGTCCCCGGATGCACCGCCAGCCCAGGCCCCTCGGCCAGCGTGGCCGCAACGTCTGCAATCGGCCCTGCAACGGGCCGAGCACCGCATCCTGGAGAACTTCCGCGTCCCGCCCGGGGGTGGCTGAACACGGCATACACTGGCGCCATGTCTGCCGCCCCCTCCCCTGCGACCTGCCCTCTGTGCGGCCAAGCCAATGCCTGCGCGGTCGCGGCCGGATTGCCGCCGGAAACCTGCTGGTGCATGCAGACCCGGATCCCGGCCTCGGTACTCGAACGCATTCCCGCCGCCGAACGCGGCCAGCGCTGTGTCTGCCCGGCCTGCGGCCAAACGCCACCGCCTCCCGAAGCCCCCCGCTAAGTCCCCTGCGTCCTCCACGCACCGTGGCCTGCACATCCGGCGATTGCCAACCGCAGCCCAGGAGCCATGTCCTCCGTCATGGGTGGACCGCGCGCCCCGCCATTGGGTGAATGCTGGCGTATTCCCCCCTCACCCCCATCACCAAGCGAAGCACCGCGGGCCGGCTACAGCGCCCGCCCCAAGCCCTCTGGTCTGGGCCGGCTGGACGCGCCACACCGTTGGCCAGCGGGCGCCACAGCGGCACAAACCCGGCAGGCAAGCTGCACCTTTGCTGCACAAACCGCCGGCGCGCGTTAGGCTATGCCCCTTTGTTGTCTTGCCCGTTTGGAAGCCCCTGCCCATGTGCCAGCTGTTAGGAATGAACTGCAACACGCCCACCGATGTGCGTTTTAGCTTCAGCGGCTTTGCACAGCGCGCGGGCAACACCGGCGATCACACCGACGGCTGGGGCATTGCATTCTTCGAGGACAAGGGCCTGCGGCTGTTTGTGGACCACGAACGCGCCATCGACTCGCCGGTGGCCGAGCTGATCCGCCGCTACCCCATCAAGAGCAAGCACGTCATTGCCCACATCCGCAAGGCCACCCAGGGCGTGGTCAGCCTGCAGAACTGCCACCCCTTTGTGCGCGAGCTGTGGGGCCGCAACTGGGTGTTTGCGCACAACGGCGATCTGAAGCACTTCGCGCCCAAGCTGCACACCCATTTTCGCCCCGTCGGCAACACCGACAGCGAGCTGGCCTTCTGCTGGATCATGCAGGAGCTGTGGAAATCCCACGCCGGCGTGCCCAGCATCGCAGAGCTGACCCTGACCCTGCAGGACCTGGCCCGGCGTATTGCGCCGCATGGCACCTTCAACTTCCTGCTGTCCAATGGTGAAGCCCTGTGGGCGCACGCCACCACCCACCTGTTCTTCACCGAGCGCCGCCACCCCTTCGCCCAGGCCCACCTGGCCGACGAAGACCTGAGCGTGGACTTTGCCAGCGAAACCACGCCCCACGACCGCGTGGCCGTGGTGGTGACCGCCCCCTTGACCAAGAACGAAGCCTGGACCGCCTTTGAACCCGGGGTGGTGAATGTGTTCGTCGATGGCCGCCTGCACCAGGGGCAAAGCCGCCCCCAGGCCTGATACCACAGCAGGGGCACGCACCGCCAGTGTGGCTGCCGCAGGGTAGGAAGGCGCAGTTCCGGTTCCTGTGCCCGTGGCAGAAAGCAGAGGCTTGCGTCGATCGCGCCGTGGGGCCCCGCCGCAACCCGTATTCCCGTGACAGCCGCACGGCGACCCAGCATGGCCTCGGCAGGCCACGGTTCGATTGCAGGGACTGTGGCGCTCCCCTTCGCCCCCGCGCAGATTGGCGTTCACGCCGGCGCTGCGCTGAGGTAGAGCGGTGCGGACCTCAGCGATGCTGCCTGTCGCCGCGCTGGAGGCGGCACATCCGCGCAGCCTGCTCTGCGGCAGCAGGGGATACCGGCCCAGCCCCCTCAGCCGGTGCCCCTGCATTCCGCAACATGGCAGTACCGGAAGAAAACACGTCTTGGTGATTTGCACAAAATTGGCCACCGGCGCTTATTTCATCAGTGCTGCAAGCTATCGAAATGATGGCATGCCACCCACCCTGCCAAGAGAAAACCCCGCCAACGTCACCGCGGCGGGGCGGCGGGGCTGCACCAGTCTCACGCCCATGCGCTGGGGACGGCCACAGTGCTAGCTTTTAGGGCTTGGCGCCGGCAGGCGGGGTGCCTGCGGCAGCGCCGGCCGCCTGGGCTTCCGCCATGTGCTTTTTCGCAATCGCCTGCAACTGGGGCATCAGCCGGGCCATGCTTTGCTGGGTGGTAGCCATGGTGGCCTGCATGACGGCCGGCATCTTCTCCACCACGGCCATGCCCACCGGCGTGCGGTAGAAGGCCGTTTGCCCATCCACCTCCTCCTGGGTGAACGTGCTTTGGTAGATCTGGACCATCATGGGCCGCATGTGGCTCCAGTTCAGCTCCTGGCGGATGAGGGCCGCGCTCTCGCGGGTCATCTTGTCGATGACCTGCTGCTCGCGCTCGCTGGGCTTGCGCCCCTGCAAGCTGGCCTGCACGGCATCACGCATGTTGCGCTCCAGATCGGCGCCAGTCTTGGCAATCAGGGCCTCGCTCTTGGTGGCCGCCAGCAGTGCCTCGATGGAGGCAACCGTGGGCGGTGCGCTCCAGGCCGATCCGGCCAGGCCCAGCCAAGCCATCGCAGCCAGGCTGGCAATACGGAAGCTGCCACGGCGGACGGTGGCAGGCAGGTGGGAAGAAGGTGTGTCGTTCAATCGCATGTCGGACCCAGAATGTGCAGCAGGGCCCTCTGCCATCGGACGGTCCATGGACTGCACGGTCAAGAAAAGCGGCAGCCGGGGTGCAACATACGCCTTGGCTCGGCTGTCTTCGCAGCCTGGGGCGAGGAAACACAGACCCAGCCGGCAAGGCGCCAACTGGGCAAGGTTGCAGTGGCCACTGCGCGGCGGGCAGCAGCCACAGCGGCTGCCATCCTGGTGCCACGCGACGGGACACACAGCGACGTGAGTGTCGTCCAGCGTGGGGAGCGCTCTGCGATGGAGGGACGAGGGTCGCCTTCAGCGGCACATCCCGTGCGAGTGGCAGCGCCGGCAAGCGTACCACCCAATCACCTTCAGATACCAGTCACCTTCATGCACTGAGACTGTGCAGCCGCACTGCACTCCGTAGCGCCCTGTGGCATGGCGATGTGCACCATCATCGCGAGAAGGCCGCAAAACAAGAACGGGATGGATTGCACGCACCTGCGCCTGCAGAAGCCAAGTGAGTGGCCTGGAACTCCAATCCGTGAGCGCTTGGCGCTGATCCAGATTCGGTTCTCAGGTCTTTGGTGCCTGATTCGCAATAAGAGCGCACGCAGTGCGCTCTTATTTTTCAGGGTATTGAAGTAACAACACTTGCCATCAATAAGCTGCCAACGCCGGTCCACAGCCTGTGTTTGATGCATCTCATCCCAAAAAAACAAAACCCCCTGCCTCGTTGGAGGTCAGGGGGTTTGTCGCTGTAAGAGCCTGGCGATGACCTACTTTCACACGGGAATCCGCACTATCATCGGC
>NZ_VSWF01000024.1:0-52217 GCF_009668305.1 Comamonas sp. CAH-2 | reverse complement strand
TTGAAGCAGCGCGTGGTGCAGGAAGAGGCTGCCCGTGCGGAGAGTGTCAAGGCGCTGGAGCAAATTCAGGCGCAATTCACACAGGCCCAAGCCCAGTTGCAGCAAGAGCGCAGTGGGCTGCAGCAACAAATCGAACAGTTGCAGGCTCAGGGGCAAAGCCGCACGACGGCCTTGCATGAGGCAGAAAAACAGCTCATTGGCCTGCAGGCCAAGTTTGAAGCGAATCAGGAGCGGCTGGAAGAGGCGAACAAAAAGTACCGGGATGCGACCGAGCAGGTCAGCAGCTTGAAGCAGCGCGTGGTGCAGGAAGAGGCTGCCCGTGCGGAGAGTGTCAAGGCGCTGGAGCAAATTCAGGCGCAATTCACACAGGCCCAAGCCCAGTTGAAGCAAGAGCGCAGTGCGCTGCAGCAGCAAATTGAACAACTGCAGACACAGGCCCGTCAATTGGATGCTGCCAGTCACGAATTGGAAAGCGCGAATCAAAAATACCGTTTTGCCACTGAGCAAGTGGACAAACTCAAGCAGCAACTGTCTCAGCAAGAAAACGCTCGTCTTGCCGCAGAAAAGCGGGTCAAGCAAACCGCAGTGCAGCTGGAACAAGCCAATCTGAAATACCGCAAGATCACGGCAGAAGACGTACCCAGCTTGAAAAGCAAACTGGAAGAAAATTACGCGCTCAAGCGTGAGCAGCAACATGCAATAGAACAGCTTAAGCTTGATGCAAGGAAAAGCAAGCAAGCACTCTCCGAAGCTCATGCCAAGCTGCAAAAGTTGCAGCAGCAGAAAATGGCTGCAGATCAACAAGTGATCAAGACACGTGCCAGCCTATCATTTCAATTGGGCTACCTGCTCATCGAAAATTTCAAGTCGGTGCGCGGAATCATCAGCTTGCCGGGTGCCTTATGGGCGTGGCGCAAAGAACTGCTCAAACGCCGTGCACAAAAGAATCAGCGCCAGAAAGCTCTGGAAGTCGTTGTACCGGCCAAACCTGTGAAGGTAGTGGTCGATCAAAAACCGGCCGCACCCGAAAGGCAACAGCTGATTGCTTTGCAGCCCGTGTCAGTGCTTACACAAAATGCCCCAGACGCCTCGGTGTCTGCTACTGCGCCAGTTAAAGACCCGCATCACCTCAAAGTGGCGTGCATCATGGACGAGTTCACTTTCGGCTCGTACCAACCTGAATGCACGACGCAACAGCTCACCCCCGATCACTGGGAAGCGGAGCTGGCGGCATTCCAGCCAGAGTTGTTGTTTATCGAATCCGCATGGCGCGGCAAAGATGAGCTGTGGGGCAGCAAGGTCGGCCATACCAGCACCGAGTTGCAAGGCATCGTCGCCTGGTGCCGCACGAAGAATGTGCCCACTGTTTTCTGGAACAAGGAAGACCCGGTCCATTTCGAAACCTTCTTGACCACCGCAAAACTGTTCGATCATGTCTTCACGACAGATATCGACTGCATCCACCGCTACAAGGCGGCCCTCGGCCATGAGCGCGTGTATTTGCTGCCCTTTGCCTGCCAGCCGGCCAACAACAACCCGATTGAAACTTACGACCGCAAAGACGCCTTCTGTTTTGCTGGCGCCTATTACGCCAAATACCCCGAACGCACGCGCGATTTGGGTAACTTCGTGGAGACCTTACCCGCCTTCCGTCCGCTGGAAATTTACGACCGCAATTTTGGCAAAAGCGACCCTAACTACCAGTTTCCCCCTGAATACCAGCCCTACATTGTTGGCACATTGCCGTTTGACCAGATTGACAAGGCCTACAAAGGCTATCGCTACGCGATCAACCTGAACTCCATCAAACAGTCGCAAACCATGTTTGCCCGCCGCGTGTTTGAACTGCTGGCGTCCAACACCATCACCGTCAGCAATTTCTCGCGCGGCGTGCGCTTGTTGTTCGGCGATCTGGTCATCACCACTGACAGTGGCAGTGAAATGGTGCGCCATCTCAACAAGGTGGCAAACGATGACGTGCACGGCCGCAAGCTGCGTCTCGCCGCTCTGCGCAAGGTCATGCAAGAGCACACCTATGCACAGCGCATGGCCTATGTGGTGTCCAAAGCCACGGGCCAGGGCACCCTAAACACTCTGCCACATATCGCGGTGATCGCCCTGGCAACCACCAAGGCGGAACTTGACAGCATCCTGGTGCATTACCAGCAGCAGCGCCACGCACACCGCAGCTTGCTGGTGGTGGTTTCGAACGGCATGGAGTCGCTGCAACCCATGGCCACGCCGGGCATACATTTTGTCCCAGCCGCTGAGATTAAAGGCCAAACCCTGCGCTCTGTCGTGGGCGAAGCACAGTGGGTTGCCGCCATGGTGCCAAAAGACTATTACGGCCCTAATTACCTGCTCGATATTGCTCTGGCCACACGCTACAGCGGGGCCGACATGATTGGTAAGGCCGCGCACTTCACTGGGATTGATGGCGCAACCGCACTACAGCAGCCTGATGCCGCCTACAGGCCAGCCAACAGCCTGCCGGCTCGCTGCGCGGCAACCCGGATCCAGACAGTGGCAGATGTTTTACTCGCCGAATGGCTCAGTGGCCTGCCTGAGCGGCAACTCACCACGGACAACGGCCTTGCCATTGATGAGTTCAACTATTGCCGCGACGGCGCTGAACCGGCCCTGCGCGAACAGGTCACCGCTAGCGTTGACGATCTGCCAGGGCTCAACACCGGCATCGGCATCGATGAACTGTTGATGCGCGCAGAACGTATTGCCCCTGCCACCACGGGCCACGATGAATCCCCCGTATTCACTGGCAAACAGCTGGCATCCAACTTCGGCAAAGCACCCAGCGCAGCCATCCAACTGGGCGTGGAATATGACCATTGGCGCATTGATTCCAGCTTGCCCGACGGCAAGCATGAATATCTGTACGCCACTACTGAGCACAGCCTAAAGGCGCTTGGTGTCGACAACCAATTCAAGTTTTATCTGGATGTCACCCCAGGCCTGAACATTCAGTTGGTTGTCGTGTTTCTTGATGCTCAAAAGCAAAAGATCAGCCACGCTATCAAACACCCCAACCGCAATCAGCAGGTCGATATCCCGGTGGGTACCTCCAGCATCCGCTTTGGGCTGCGCTTCTACGCCGGTGGTAGCGCTGAAATCAAAGGGCTGGTGCTAGGACACCGCAACTTGCAGCCGTCCGAAATGATTAGCCAGGCAGAGCACCTGGTGCTGACCAATCATTACCCCTCATATGAAGACCTGTACCGCAACGGCTTTGTGCACAGTCGCGTGCGCGCCTACCGTGAGCGTGGTGTCAGGTGCGATGTGTTCAGGTTACGTACAGAAGAAGCCGTCTCATACCACGAGTTTGAAGATGTCGATGTGATCAGCGGCTCGCAGGAGGTGCTGCACAAAATGCTATGCAGCGGCCAATACAAGAGCGTGCTGGTGCATTTCCTCGATCCAGCCATGTGGGAGGTGTTGCAGCACCATGTAGACCGCATCAAGGTTGTGGTGTGGGTGCATGGTGCAGAAATCCAGCCTTGGCATCGCAGAGACTTTAATAACGAGACCGAAGAGCAGCGCACCGTCGCCAAGATGAAAAGCGACAAACGCATGGCATTCTGGCGTGAACTACTCAAAGATATACCAACCAATCTGAAGCTGGTATTCGTGTCGAAATGGTTTGCTGAGAATGTCATGGAAGATCTGGGCTTTCGCATTTCGGAAGACCATTACTCTATCATTCACAATCCTATCAATGCTGATTTATTCAGCTACGAGAAAAAACCGGTTGAACAGCGGAAGAAAATACTTTCTATTCGCCCTTACGCATCAAAAATCTATGCCAATGATTTAAGTGTAAAAGCTATCCTGGAGCTTTCAAAGAAATCATTTTTTAATGATTTAGAGTTCCGAATGATAGGAGATGGGCCGTTGTTTGAAGAAACCTTGGCACCGTTGCGCCAATTTAGCAATGTCTATATAGAACAGCGTTTTCTCACTCAGAGTGAAATTGCAGCACTCCACAAGGAATATGGTATTTTCTTGTGTCCTACTAGAATGGATACGCAAGGAGTTTCAAGAGATGAGGCAATGTCGTCAGGTTTAGTTCCAATTACAAATAGAGTTGGTGCTATTCCTGAGTTCGTTGATGAAATTTCTGGGGTATTAGCGCCGGAGAATGACGCTATAGAAATGGCAAATGGGATTGAACGTATATATCTAACCCCTAATCTCTTTGAGAGTATGTCTGCGATTGCTGCAAAACGTATTCAAAAGCAGAGTAGTTCTAGCTTGGTTATTCAATTTGAGATAGAACTTTTTCAAAGTAAAAACAAGCAATAAAAATGAGTTTAGTAAGCGAAATATCCAGTACATTACTAGCAGTAAAAGATGTGCCTCAAGATCTTCGCGATCCTGTGTGTAAAAGTTTGTGTGATAAGCTTACCAGCCTTATGTGGAAAGTTTTGGTGAATAATTTAGATGAAGGGGATATATCTCAGGCGAATTATGTAAGTGCTATGGAGAAAACCTATTATTTTCCCCATTTGGGATCAAGGGTTTATGAGTTGGCTGTTTTTCATGGTATGAAATCAAATTTAATCCGAGGGGAAGATCCTAGTCTTGCTCTCGGGAAATATGATTCGATGTTGGATTTATCACCACCAACAAAATCTAATCTTTTGTTTAAAGGTTGTATTAATTATAAGGCCTCTGGAATAAAGGAGGCTCAATATTATTTCTTGAAGGGTAATCAAGAATATATTGAGGGTAGTATTGTCACTAGTTTTTTTTCGTACTCAAGAAGTATTTGTCCATTTGATGGCGCGGATATTATTCGGGATTTTTCTCTTCAGAAAAAAAAGACTAAATACGATAATGGCTGGTGGATTCTTGTTTCGGCCGATTCAAAATATATAACTCGATTCTTAAATAACTATGCTTTGTCAATAAAAAATCACACCACAAATGTTGGCTTGCATTTGCACTGGATTGATAATTCAGAGAATTTTGATGAGAAATCTTCTGCTGAAGACGCAATTAATTTTGCAAGAAATTTACTCGGATCTAGATTCGATGTAACAAGGCAGGATTGCCCGAAATTTAGAGATAGTCGAACTTTTTTTGCTAACTCTAGATTTTTAATTGCAGCAGAAGTGATAAAGAATAAGAGGGGTTTAATAATTACAGATATAGACTATCAGCTCATAGAAAATCCTGAAAAATTTATCGATTGGTGTGAAGAAATAGATATTGGTCTTCAGGTGAAGAGTGAGAATTTAATAAACTCATGGTTTCCATGGTTAAAGGTTTTGGCTGGAACTGTAGTGATTAACAACACGCCGGTTGGGAACGCGTTTTTACACATTTATTCTGAACTTTTTAAAAGTACATATATTCATCAAGGATTTAATTGGGGGTTGGATCAAAATATTCTTTGTGCTATTTACGATAGATTTAAAGATATTTGGTTAATTGGGAATTCATTCGATGTAAGCAATCCATTTAATGTTCCTTATGAAATTAAGAAAATAACAAAATAAAAAATCATGTATCTCACATTATGCATGGGTGATTATTTTTTAAGAGCTTTGCTTCTAATATTAAATCTCTATTTATAGTTATTAAAAATGTTCCCTGAAAAAAAAATAAATTCTCAAGTGCTTTTTATTTTTGGCAGCTGTGTTAGTCGCGATATATTAAACTTTGATGAATTGAAAAATTTTTCGTTGATTGAATACTATGCACGGAGTTCATTTGCCAGTGCGTTTGATAGTTTTCCAATTCATGATGTCTATTCTGAAAATTTAAATTCACCTTTTCAGCGTAAGATTGTTCATGCGGACTTGACGAAAAAACTTGAAAATATTATTGAAAAATCGCAGTTCGATTATTTATTGATAGACTTAATCGATGAGCGCTTTGATATTTTTGTTTTCCAATCTGGCGCTGTGTGTACGGTGTCGAATGAGGCTGTTGCAGCTGGTTTGGAGTGCCTGCCTGATAATGGGCGTATCGTTAAATCGGGAAGTGAAGAATTTTTCAGGCTCTGGGAAGGTGGGTGGAGCAGATTTGTTGGAATTCTGAAGAAGCTTGGTAAGCTCGCCTCTCTTCGGGTTAATCGTGTTTATTGGGCTGAAAAAACTGAGAGTGGAGGGGATTTCTCTCCCCATTACAGCCTGCGTGGGATATCTGATTCCAACAAATTTCTCAATCGTATGTACGAAAGAATAAGGTTGGATATTGAAGATTCGCAATTTCTTTGTTTTGAAAAAAAATTGATGATAGGTTCTATAAATCATCAATGGGGGCTGAGTCCATTTCATTATATTGATGACTACTATCGACATGCCTTGAAGTTACTTGTTAATAAAGATATGCACCCTCCTGCGCTGCTTTCTGATCGTTTTTTAGAAGACTGGGAAGAATTTTCTTCTTCCTCCAACGTTATTGATTTGACTTCTGTTTCTGGAAATTGCATTTCCAGATCGCTTGAGACTCATATTGAGTCTGTTTTTGAAGGGGAAGAGGGTACTTATCAATTTCGATTCAAGTTGCCAAGTTCGCGGTTAGGAAATGGCGTCAGTGCACGGTTTCGATTGCGTGGCTGGAATTCTCTGCGTTACGTTGGTATAGGTTATACGCATGAAAACGCTTTCCGACACGTAAAGATTACGAATGCAGCCCGAGATCAATGGATTGAATTTTCTATTGGTCATGGCGATATTGCATTTGGTTTGCAAAATGGATGGGAAAATCCACCTGCAACTCAAATTAGTGATATACGTATATATATAAAAGGAAATCCTGGAGCTGATAGAGCAGCCCTCGATGTCGAGAAACTCTGGTGCTGGCGGGAGATGGAGTCAAAGCCGGAAAAATGGTACGAAGATCATCAAAATAATAAAAATTCACGTTCTGTAGAGGAATTAGAGAAAGTATCACCACAGTTGCTTGATGTTGTTTTTAATTATTTGAATAAGTGTTTTCGCACGGCAGAAACACAAGCCCAGTTATTCTTGACAGAAGGAAATTGCCCACTTTATGGCGAAACTGCATTGACGTGGTCTGGCGAACAGGCCTTACCCAAGGATCTCGGTAATGTGGGAACCTACCAGTTTTCTTGGCATGCGCTGCACCCAGCAACGATTTTGATGATTTTTGCACGAAAGAGTGGAGAATTGGCACCGCTATTTGCAGCCCGGGAATTCATAACCAATTGGCTGGATCGTAGTTATTTTCAGCCAGACCAGAACAAAAAGTTCGCATGGTATGACCACGGTACGGCAGAGCGGTTGCTGGCCATGATTCTCATGTGGGCGGTGGGAGTGGAGCACAAGTTCGATTACCGATTCATGACGCGATTGCGATCTGCGATTTTCCGGCATGGTCAATTGCTCGATTCAGAGCTTTTCTACGCTTCGCACCAACCAACCCGATATCACAATCATGCTTGGTTTCAGGATATCGCTTTGATGGCGACGGCTTTAGCGATGCCAGATTTTCCTTGTGCGAGTCGATGGTTAGAAACGGCTCTTGCGCGGCTGACGGATCAATTGGATACGCTTATTGTTCGTGACAATGGATTTGCCGTTTTTATTGAAAACTCGATTGGCTATCACCAAGGTGTACAACGAATTGTTGAATTCGCAGGTGATCTCGTCACACTGACAGGCCGTGATTCACATATACCTGATGTGGCGCGTGAGCTTTCAGAGTTTTCGAATTTTCTGCGTTATCCAGACAATAGAGCTCCAGCGCAAGGAGATACTTTTCGTCGCAGCAATGCATCGGGCTCTGATGTGCGCCGCAGCAAGGCATATGAAAACCCGGTATGTGCCATTTTGCCAAATGCCGGTTATGGCATCGTGAAAGGCAATCATGACGGTATTCCCTTTATGCTGACTGTGTTTGCTACCTCACTGTGTCGTACGCACAAGCACGAGGATAACCTTTCCTTTACCCTGTTTTTTGACGGAATCGAATGGCTGATAGATCCGAGCTTCTATTCGCATGAATACAAGGCGCCCATCCCAGCATACCTACGCTCGGCCGTGGCGCACAATGGACTTGCTATTCCTGGGTTCGACTATTCGATTGAACCAGGAGTTGCAAAATTGGATGGAAAAACAGATGGCAGCGAATTTTTATTGAATGGTGAACATCATGCCTACGAGAATATAGTAGTGAAACGCGATATTCGTGGTTGTATTGATCGCCTTGAAATAGATTTTCTTGATATTGCGAAAACAGAAGAAAAAAATGAATCAGAAGATTTGTTTTTAATGTTTCATTGCGGTGAGAAAGTCCATGTTATTTTGCATGGACAAGATATTATTCTTTCGCATCCAGATTCCAGATTCCAACTCATGCTCCGCTTGCCAACAGATCAATGCCATATATCTTTTAATGAGGATGAGGTCGCTCCAATTCGTGGAATTACGGGGATAGGATTTATGCAACACACTGCCATCAATACAGTGACATGCAAGGTTCCATTTAATGAATTTTTGCCATGGAGTTTGCGTGCATCACAGAAAATAATCGATGACTGTGCAGCCCAATAAGACTATTGCTGCATGCTCCTAGGTTTTTCGCACGCAAAATTCAGTTTACTGTTTAGAAAATGAATAAAAAATTGAAAGTAGCTCTGGTTTCAGATGCATTAACACGTGCTTGCTTGGAGCCAGAGGTTACTGTGCGTGACGTTACTGCGCTGAACTACAAACTGTTGTTCAAATTTTGGAAGCCTGATCTGCTCTTCGTCGAGTCTGCATGGAATGGTTGCCGGAACGCATGGAAGTTCAAGATCGCCGCCTACCCGGACTACCCTGAGCGCAACAACCGGGCGCTGGCGCGCATGGTGGCTTGTGCCCGTGATCTGGGTATTCCTTGTGTGTTCTGGAACAAAGAAGATGGCGTTCATTTCGACCGCTTCATTGACAGCGCGAAGATGTTCGACCATATCTTTACCGTCGATGAAAACTGCATTCCGCGCTACCGTACCGTGGTTGGGGAAGGGACTACGGTAAATACCTTGATGTTTCCCGTTCAGCCCAAAACCCATCATTTCACCGGGTTCCAATTTAAGTACCACCGTGCCAATTTCGTAGGCAGCTACAGCCATCATGTGCATGATCGGCGGCGTTATTGGCAAGACTTGATGTTTGGCGCTGCCAGTGACACCGGTCTAGGCCTGACGGTGGTTGACCGCAACTCTGATCGCAAGTCGTCCAACTATCGCTTTCCCAGTGCGCCTGGGCTGGAGGTGCGGCCTGCGCTGCCGCATGACCGTACGGCGCAGATCTACAGGGATTACCTCGTCTCGCTGAACGTGAACACGATTGAAGATTCTGCAACCATGTATTCACGCCGCCTGGTGGAGATACTGGCCTGTGGCGGCATTGCGGTGACGAACCCCAGCCCTGCGGTAGAGCGTTACTTCAAGGATTTCTGCCATGTGGTGCACGATGCGGATGAAGCGGCTGATCTGTTTGCCCGCCTTAAGCATGGGCCATCAGCGGATGACCTAGGTCGCGCTGAGGCGGGTGCGCGCTATGTGCTGAACGAGCATACTTGGGCGCACCGGCTGGCAGAAATAGTCCGCGTGGTAGGACTTTGAGGACTTTGATGGCCCATTCAGTAGTTCACATACCGATCTGGAGCGTTGGGCTATGGCGTTTGTCTAGGCTGGATGCGTTTTTGGGGCAGCCAGTGAAGTTTTCTTTGCTGCCATGGGGACATGAATCGCAGACATGCTGGGTCGGCTGGGGAGAGAAAGCCAGCCTAAGACGGGCTGCGCGATTTGCACAATGTGCAGGCGGTGCTGTCATTCGATTAGAAGATGGTTTTTTACGCTCATTTGGCACGGGGCAGGATTTTCCGCCGCTAGCCCTGGTGCTCGACGATACGGGTATTTACTACGACTGTACCCGGCCCAGTGCGCTGGAGCTTCTACTGGCCAGCGATGCCGATGTACTGCAGCCAAGCGCTCAAGCTGTGCGCCAGATTCGGATCCAGTTTCTGAAATCCGCGCTCAGCAAATACAACCATGCACCTGATGCTTCGCCACAGATGCTACGCCCAGACGATGCGCAGCGTGTGCTGGTGGTGGATCAGACGGCTGGCGACATGAGCGTGGCATTGGGTGGAGCGGATGCCGCGACCTTTGATGCCATGCTGGCGGCTGCGCTGGCCGAGAACCCCGAAGCTACGATTTACGTCAAAACGCACCCAGAGGTCAGTGCTGGGCACAAGGGGGGCTATCTGACTGCCGTGCAGCCGAGTGAACGTGTGGTGCTGTTACGTGAAGCGGTGAACCCGTTGTCACTGATCCGCCAGATGGACAAGGTGTATGTGGTCAGTTCCACCATGGGGTTTGAGGCTTTGCTGGCTGGTAAACCGGTAGCGTGTTTTGGAGTGCCTTGGTATGCCGGCTGGGGTGTGACGGATGATCGACAGCCAGATCACCCCGCAATGGCGCGTCGCTCCGCAGGCACTGGGCGGTGCCGGTCAGTGGACGAGCTGTTTGCTGCAGGCTATCTGCACTACACACGCTATCTCAATCCTGAAACGCACCAGCGTGGCAGTATTGAGGATGTGATGCGCTGGTTGCAGCGCCAGCGGAGCGTGAGCCAGCGCTTTGGTGGTCGCATGATCGTGGTGGGTTTACGGCGCTGGAAGGCGGCGAATGTCCAGCCCATGCTGTCGCTGCGCCCTGGGGCCGTGCTGTTTGTGAAGAACACGCAAGAAGCAGCTGCTTTGCAGCCTCAAGGTCAGGACTGCTTGGTTTGCTGGGGGCGTGTGCCGCCGGCGGGGCTCGAGAGTCTGGCGATGCAGTCTGGTGTGCGCCTGCTGCGCATGGAAGATGGATTCGTGCGCTCCGTGGGGTTGGGATCGGATTTGATTCCACCACAGTCTTTCGTGTTGGATGCGCGTGGCATTTATTTCGATCCCAGCCAGCCATCCGAGTTGGAAGACATGCTCAACACCCGTGCATTGACGGAGCAGGATATATGCCGTGCACAGGCGGTGCGGTCCTTCATCATTGAGCATGGCATCACCAAGTACAACCTGGAGCCTTTGATACCTGTGGATTGGCCTTGCGGCGGCAAGCCAGTGGTGCTGGTGCCGGGCCAGGTGGAAGACGATGCATCCATCCGGTTTGGTTGCGATGCTTCAGGGGTGTGCACCAATTTTGGGTTGTTGCAGGCTGCGCGCAGGCAATTTCCGGACGCCTTTATTGTTTACAAACCGCATCCGGATGTGGCCAGCGGCAATCGTCGTGGAAAGATGGCTGTCCATGAGGCTTTGAATGTGGCGGACCATGTCGAAGTCCAAGCTTCGGTGGTCAGCTGCATTGAAGCCTGTGACGTGGTGGTCACCATGACATCGCTGACTGGTTTTGATGCCTTGTTGCGCGGCAAACGGGTGGTGGTGCACGGTCGACCTTTTTATGCCGGATGGGGGTTGACCGAGGACCAACTGGCAGTGCCACGACGACACAGATCACGCAATCTCGACGAGCTCGTGGCATGTGCCTTGCTTCACTATCCCTTGTACTGGGATCCGGTGCTCAAAGGCTATACCACTTGCGAAGCTGTATTGAGTCAGCTGTTGGAGCAGCGCGAATCGCTACGTGGAACAGGGCGATTGCAAACTTTGCGAATCGGCTATGTGCGACGCCAGTGGAGAAAAATAGCGGTTTTGGTTCGAAGTTTGCGGCGTATACGATGACAGGTCTTTACATAAACCAGGCCTTGAAGCTACGTAAAATCCCGCATGCAAAAACGCGTTCGATGTTTTCAGCGCTTTATGTTGTATGGCTTTCAGATCTGGATGCCTGTCCAGCGCTTAATTTTATAAAACCCATTCCATGAATTTGCCGAGCTTTGCCGGTAAGCGTGTGCTTTTCTTGCAAGGGCCCGTCGGACCATTTTTCTGGAACTTGGCCAAGGACCTGCAGCGCAAGGGGGCCGAAGTCTTCAAGTTCAATTTCAATGCCGGGGATTGGCTGTTTTATCCGCGCGGCGCGAATGCATTTCGCGGCGACTTGGCGCAATGGCCTGACGTGTTGGAAGCCTTCATGCGCGACCACCATATTGATGTGGTGCTGCTGTTTGGTGATTGCCGTCCGGTACATGCGTGTGTCAGAGGGCTGGCCCAGGAATTGGGTTGTGCGCTGGGTGTGTTCGAAGAAGGGTATCTGCGCCCAGATTACGTGACATTCGAACCCGTGGGGGTGAACGGGAACTCGGTTTTTGCCCAAAGCCTTGGTCCTTGGTTGGTGGAGCAGGCCATGCGCCCGCAGTCGACCTTAAGCAGTGCGACGCAGCAACTGCCGGAGGCTATTGCCGCCAAGCCTGTGGGTAATACTTTCTGGCATGCCGCCATGTGGGGTATGGCCTATTTCTTTGCGGCATGGCTGGGCCAATGGTGTTGGAACAATGCCTTGCACCACCGGCGGATGACGGTGCTGGATGCGCCTTGGTGGTGGCTGTCGTTCGGCCGCAAAGCCTGGTACAAGCTCAAGGAGCGAGGTGCTGAACAGCGTTTATGCCAGGAGCAGCGCGGGCAGTTCTTTCTGGTGCCGCTGCAGGTTTACAACGACGCGCAGATTACGGTGCACTCGGACTTCAATTCGGTGTGCAATTTCGCGGATTATGTAATGCGCTCTTTCGCCAAGGCCAGGGTGTCGGAGCAGTCCGATGGAATTCCGGCCGGTGGTGTTTCAATCAAGGACGCTATTTTGGTCTTCAAGCACCACCCTATGGACCGTGGCCATCGAAACTATGGCAAGGTCTTGCGCAGGTTGACGCAACGTTATGGATTACATGGCAAGGTGGTGTACATCCATGACCAGCACTTGCCGTCGTTGCTGAAAGCCACGCGCGGTGTCGTGGTCGTCAACAGCACAGTGGGTTTGTCGGCTTTGGGTCATGGTGCGCCCGTCAAGGTCTGTGGAACGGCCTTGTACGATATTCCAGGCCTGACCTTTCAAGGTCGGCTGCGTCAGTTCTGGCACTTAGCCGGCCAGGCAGTACCCGATAGCCAGGAGTTGCTGCGTTTCAAGCGCGCTTTGATTCGTCGCACCCAGCTCAATGGAAGCTTTTACCGCAAGCTCCAGGACGTTCCATGGACATGTGGCGTTGCGCTGGATGGACAGATGGCCGAGCGCTTGTGGCCCCAGGAGGTGCCGGAAGCGCGTCACCCGTTGCGGGCGCAAGAGGTCGCCAACGATCGAGTGTCTACGCAGACTCAAAGCGTCCACCACCCAAAGCTGCTGCGCGTAGAGCAATCCATTACAACGTCAGTGCCCGTTGCACGCCAATCCGAGGTCTAGCGCGTGCCGATTGAAAAAAATGTCGCTGCCACACAACCAGTCTGCGAGCGATTGACCGTATTCGTCGGCGGGTTCGACCCTCGCGGTGCGCGCCACTACCACCAGTTGATGCGCCGTGAAGCGGATAAGCAATCGTGGGTGGCTGATGTCCGCTATGAGGTGGGCTCACGTTCGCGCTGGGCTCCCGGAAACGTTGCGGATTTGCAGCATTCCATATGGACAATTTCTGCTGGTCAAGGTGCTGATAGCGATTACCTGTTTCTGGATTGGTCGGATTTGGTGCGTCGACACTGGCCTCAGCACACATGGCAGGTCGTGGCCCAAGCTTGGCGCACTTATATGTCCGTATTCAAGGTGCGAGCCACACTGCCACCAGTGCACAAAGAAACGCCTTATGTGCTGTGGACACTTGCCTATCCCCTGGTGTACATGCTGCTGTGTCTGTTGATGGCTTTGGCTGTGCTGATGGTGGGACCTGCTGTTCTTGCTGGATGGCAGGGCTGGCTGCTTGGCTGTCTGGCTGCAGGTTTGGTATTGCTTGGGGGCTACAAGCTGGACCAGCTGCTGCATGTCAGCTGGCTATTGCGGATCCTGAACTTTAGCCGTGGGGCTGGACAACACCCGGTGGAGGGCCTGGATGAGCGATTGGCCACCACTGCGAATCTGGTCGCCGAGCAGTTGCAACAGGCGCGCTACCGCGAAGTGGTGGTGGTGGGTTTCAGCGTTGGGAGTGTGATGGCTGTGTCGTTTGTGAAGGCGCTGCGACACAGGCTGCAAGCAAGGCCAGACGGGCTTCAGCGTGTGAATTTACTAACCTTGGGCAACTGCATCCCATTGTTCACGCTGATGCCTCAGGCGGATGATGTCTTGCGTCAGCAGTTGCTTGCGTTGGCGCAAGACCGTGATTTGTATTGGGTGGATATTTCGTCACCCAGTGACAGCGTGAGTTTTGGCATGTGCAATCTGGTGGCATTGAGCTTGCCCCAGGCACAGCCTTCCGATTTGAAGCAGTGTGTCAATCCACGGCACATGTGCTCTCCGCGGTTTCACAAGCTGTTTCACCCTTCCACATACCGTTGGCTGCGCCGTAACAAGATGCGCATGCATTTTCAGTACTTGATGGCTTCCGAGTTGCCTGGAGCCTATGACTATTTTGCGATGCTTACCTCCAAAGGCCTGTTGATGGAATTCATTTCGAAAAGATTGGTGCGATGAGTCGTTTTTGTCCTGCTTACCCCAAACCCCATCCTGAAAAAGCGTCCAAACTGCGGATGTTCTGGCATGCCCGGCGTTCCTGGATGGATGCGCTGTACGAGCGCAGCTACACCATGCAGATGGGGGAGGTGCATTTGCCGGGCGTGGATTTGTACATGCTCAATGACACTGAGCAGGTCAAGCGTGTGATGCAGACCGAGGCAGAGCATTTCCCCAAGAGCCGTCTGTTACATGAGTCGCTGGAGCCGCTGCTGGGAGAAAGCATCTTCACCACGAATGGCGCGCAATGGCAGCGCCAGCGGACGATGATGAACCCTGCGTTTGAGCAGGCGCGCCTGCACGTTGCTTTTCCGCGCATGCTCGATGCGGCCACGGCGATGCTGGAGCGGCTCGATGCCCTGAAGGATGGTGAAGAGTACGACATCGAGGTGGAGATGACCCACGTCACGGCCGACATCATCTTTCGCACGATTTTTTCAGAGCCCATGCAGGGGCCAGATGCACACCGCGTGTTCCACGCTTTTGCGCGTTACCAGGCGTTGGCGCCCAAGCTGATGCTGCCCGCCTTGTTTGGCGTGCGCTGGGCTGCATTGCCTTGGCACCGCTGGCGCAGCCGCCAGGCCGCCAAGGAGATTCGCAGCTTGTTGCGCGCAATGGTGCTGCCCCGTTATGAGGCACATCAGCGCGGTGAGATTGACGATGAGCCCAAGGACATTCTGGCCGCTTTCATGATGGCCAAGGATCCGCAGACAGGGCTACCTTTCGATTTCGACGAGCTGGTCAACCAGGTCGCCATGCTGTTTCTCGCTGGCCATGAGACGTCTGCCAGCGCCTTGACATGGTCCTGCTATCTCCTTGCCAAATCTCCCGAGGTGCAGCAGCGCGCTTTCGAGCAGATCGATGCAGTGCTGGGCGATCGTGCTCCGGCGCAAAGCGATATGAAGAGCTTGCCGCTGGTCTGGAACATCTTTCGCGAGGCCCTGCGGCTATTTCCCCCTGTGGGCTTTTTTGCACGCGAAAATACGCAGGCATGTCCCATTCGTGGCAAGCAGGTCAAGGCAGGCAGCACCGTGGTGATTGCGCCCTGGTTGCTGCAACGCCATCGCAAGTGGTGGGCAAACCCCGATGATTTTGATCCGGACCGCTTTGACCAGGAATCCAGCAAGACCGCCATCAAGCACGCTTACATGCCGTTCAGCATGGGGCCCCGCGTGTGTTTGGGCGCCGCTTTTGCCTTGCAGGAAGCTGTGCTGATCTTGGCGTGCCTGTTGCGTCGCTTTGAGTTGCAGCCTGTGTATGGGCATGTGCCCCAGCCGGTCGGCCGGTTGACGATCCGTTCCGAAAACGGGGTGCGCCTGAAACTGCGCAAGCGTTGAGCGGCAATACCAGCTTTGATGAAAGATGAGGAATGAAGGAGCGTTTGGCAGGCTTTGCCCTGATGTGTGCAATGGTGCCTTTGGCCATCCTGGGATATCTGGTGCTGTGGTGGGTGGGCTTGTGTGGCAGGACTGAGCGTGGGCGTGCAGGCGTGCGTGCACTGGATCATTTTGTGAACGCCACCGTGTTCAACGGTTATGCATGGGAAAGCGTGTCTTCCCATGCCTGGCGCGAGAGAGAGCAGCGCTGGGCACGCACGGTGATCTGGATCACCGATCGCTTTCAGCAAGGGCACTGTCAGCGCGCCAACAAGCGTGAGCAGCCCATCGTGGACCTGGTGCTTAAAAAGGGCCTGGAAAAGCAGACGATCCGATGAATGTCAGCCGATGGGCCGCGGTCAACCGTTTATGCCCATTCACTCTTTACACCCCTGGTGCCGCACTCTGGTGCGGCTTTTTTCATCGAATCTGTCATCGGGGAGTGTGGCTTCAGGCCAGCACGCACCCCAACCCGGCCGCCAGCGCCACCACCGCCACAGGCGGCAGTCGCCACAGCAGCAGACCCAGGTAGAGCAGGGCCACTCCCACATCCAGCAGGCTGCCGATGGCGCTGGTGAGCACCGGGTGGTACCAGGTGGCGGCCAGGATGCCGACCACCACGGCATTGATGCCGGTGACGGCCTGGCGCATGTGCGGGCGTTGCCGCAACTGGGCCCACAGCGGCAGGGCGCCGGCCACCAGCAAGGTTGCGGGCAGGAAGATGGCCAGCAGCATCAACAGGCCGCCCATCCAGGGTGACCACGCCGGCCCCAGCGGCAGCAGCGCACCCAGGTAGGCGGCCAGGGTGAACAGGGGGCCAGGCACGGCCTGGGCCGCCGCGTAGCCGGCGACAAAGCTATCGGCCGCGACCCAGCCGTTGGGCACCACGGCCGTTTGCAGCAGTGGCAGCACCACGTGGCCGCCGCCAAACACCAGCGCCCCGGCCTGGTAGAAGGCCGCAAACGCCTGCAAGACGGTGTGTGGCCACAGGGCTGCAGCTACGGGCAGGGCGATCAGCAGCAGCGCAAACAGGTACAGCAGGGCATAGCCGGTGCGGCGCGCCCGGCTGGAGGTGGGCCAGGCGCTGGTGATGACGGGGGACGCGACGGGCTGGCGCAGCAGGGCCGCGGCGGCGCCCAGGGCGATCACGCCCAGCTGTACGCTGGCCTGGGGCCAGGCGAGTAGGGCGGCGCAGGCCACGACAGCCAGGGCGCGGCGCCACAGGTCGGGGCACAGGCTGCGGGCCATGCCCCAGACGGCATGGGCGACCACGGCCACGGCCACCAGCTTGAGTCCGTGCAGCAGCCCGGACTGGGCCAGGTGCGGGGCGTGGTTCAGCCCCACGGCCAGGGCCACCAGGGCCAGCGCCGAAGGCAGGGTGAAACCCAGCCAGGCCGCCGCCATGCCGGCCCAGCCGGCGCGCCATTGTCCCAAGGCCATGCCGACCTGGCTGCTGGCCGGGCCGGGCAGAAACTGGCACAGCGCCACCAGTTCGGCATAGTGCGCATCGCTGAGCCAGCGCCGGCGCTGCACGAACTCGGTCTGGAAATAGCCCAGGTGGGCGGTGGGTCCACCAAAGGACGTCAGACCCAGTCGCAAAAAAATGGCAAACACTTCCAGCGTCCTGCGCCATGCAGGGGTAGGTGGGGGCGGCGTGGTGGGTGGACGGGACATGGCAGACGGTAGTGCGCAAAAGCGCCGGAAAGAGGGGGCACGGAAAGTGCACGATAGCCTGCGATTGTGACGCGGCGGCGTCTGCGGCGCCAACGGGCACCGCGCTGGAGCGCGGCGGCCTTCAGTCGGTGGCGCTGGGCTGGCGCTGCTTGAGGCGCTGGCCCACCGCGAGCACCAGGGCCGCCCCGCACACCGCCGCGATGTACTTTAGCGCCGGATACTGCTGGCTCACGCCCAGCAACAGCTGGTCGTTGACGATGGTTTCCCCGGCCACCCAGCCGATCAAGGCCGCGCCCACCAGCACGATCCAGGGGAAGCGCTCCATCAGGCGGATCATCAGCGTGGAGCCAAACAGCACCAGCGGAATGCTCAGTGCCAGGCCGAAGACCAGCAACACCATGTCGCCCTGGGCCGTGGCGGCGACGGCGATCACGTTGTCCAGGCACATCACCAGATCGGCCAGCAGGATGGTGCGGATGGCGGTGAACATGCCCGCGTTGCAGTGGGGCGCTTGCGAGCTGGTGGCGCTGGGGGCGTCTCCCTGGAGCAGGCCCACGCCGATCCACAGCAGCAGGCAGCCGCCCAGGATTTCGAGCAAGGGCAGCTGCATCAGCTGCGCGGCCACCACGGTCAGGGCCACGCGCAAGGCAATCGCAAACCCACAGCCCCACAGGATGGCCTTGCGTTGCTGTTCCGGGGGCAGGGCCCGTGCCGCCAGGGCAATCACCACTGCGTTGTCGCCGGAGAGGATGACGTCGATCCAGATGATCTTGAAGATGCCGATCCAGAAATCGGCCGTCAGCAAAGTGTCCATGGCGGTCAGTGTAGGCATTCGTTACAACCGCGCTCCAGCGGTCACGGCGATGCATGCGTGCCGGGCATGGGCTTGCGGCCCTTGCTTTACAAACCGCAGCAAGCGGCGCATAAGACCCGCGCACACCGCCCTGGATACGCCGTTGCTCAGCCTTGTCGTACTACTTATACGGCCTGCGGCTTCGCTCCTCGTCTCAATCGCCAATCGAAGATGTGCTGGGTGGTGTTGGCAGCGCTAAGTGCGCGCGCGTTCTTTGTGAGGGGCGGAGCCCGGCATGCCGAAGTCCATGGACTGCCGTTTTGATGAAAAAGTGAGCAGTCCAGGCAGTTTGTGCATAAAAAGTTTCGTTTTTCGCTGTGGGTGTCCAAAACTCGCGGCATAATCTCGGCTTCTCTCAAGGGGAGTCGCCAAGTTGGTTAAGGCACCGGATTTTGATTCCGGCATGCGAGGGTTCGAGTCCTTCCTCCCCTGCCAGATTAGTTCTGGTCTGCATAAGCAGGTCAGAGCGCCGTAGGGGAGTCGCCAAGTTGGTTAAGGCACCGGATTTTGATTCCGGCATGCGAGGGTTCGAGTCCTTCCTCCCCTGCCAAGACATCCAGCCCAGTTCGTTCAAGCGAACTGGGCTTTTTCTTTGTCTGCACGGTTCAGTGCGCGCTGCCTGGCCCAGGTGTCGCGTGTGGCACGGCCGTAGAGTGGTAATTCCCTGTCTTTGGGGTCAAATTGGCCTCTGGCCCTTGTCCAGTGCGCGTCAATAGCTATGAAAAAAGGCTCCTGTCGGAGCCTTTTTTGTGTGCGGTTTGTGCACGACCGGGGGCAGGGGACTCAGGCCGCCACCAGCTCGACGGTGTAGCCCTGGCCCGTGGCGATGATCTCGAACAGGCGGTCGATGTTCGGATGGCTGCCGGGGTCCTGGCGGGCCGACTCCGTGTGCTCGGCAAACAGTTCCAGCCCTTCCTGGGCGGCGGCCGCGTTCAAGCTGCCGTGCTTGGCGGCCAGGGCTGCGTACAGGCGCAGCGAGCCGGCCTTGCCCGGCTGGTTGGGGATGACGGCGGCGACCTGGCCCTGGGCATCCATCAGGCGCAATTCGGCCAGGTGGTCGATGGAGGGCAGTTGCTGGAGGTTGTCGGCGAAGGCCATGCGGGCAGTCCTTATCAAAAATCAAAAGCGGAGGAAAAACGCCATTGTGCCCAAGCCATCAGGCCTCGAAGGCCTGGATGGGGTGGCGCGCATCTTCCAGCAGCCACAGGCGCTGGCGCGCGCGGGTCATGGCCACGTAGAGGCGGTTGCGCTCCACAAAGGCGAGGGCGTGCGGCACCGGCGCTGGAAAGCGGCCCGGTGCCAGAAAGGGAATGGCCACGGCCTCGAATTCCTGGCCCTTGGCCTGCTCGATGCTCAGGATCTGGAAATGCGCCGGCTGGCCGGTGTGCTGCAGCCGTTGCCGGCGCTGCACCATGCTGTCAATCTGCTGCAGCACCTGGGGCACGGTCAGCCCCGCCACCAAGTCGATGAAGCCCTGCACCCGGGTGCGCAGGCGCTGTGCCTCGGCGTGCGGCATGGGTGTGGCGGCAAACAGGCCCCAGACATCGGCCTGTTGCAGCAGGGCCTGGGCGTTGTCCTGCAGGGCCAGCGGCAGGTGCAGGAAGTTGCCGAAGGCGGCAAAGTTACGCCGGCCGCCTTGTGCGGTGTGCTCGCCGATCAGAAAGCGCCAAATGCCTTGCGGGTGCTGGTGCATCTGGGTGGCCATGGTTGGCAGGTCGCTGTCTTCCTGGCGCGTATCGACCCGGCCTTTGCCAAAGTACAGGGCCCCGTCGATGAAGCGCTCCAGAATCTGTGGCCCCAGCGGGCAGGGGCTGCTTTTCCAGTCGGGGGCCTGCAGGCCATGGGCGTACATCAGACCCAGCAATAGGGCCAGCTCGCGCTCTTCGTAAAAGTGCGGCAGGCCGTGCAGGCTGGCCACTTGGCCGGCGGCGGCCACGGCCCATTCCAGCGCGGCGGCCTCGTGCGGGTGGCGCAGGATCACCGTCAGCGGGGCAGGCGTGGCGCCGTCGCGCGCGCTCAGGCTGGCCTGGGCTTGCAGCAACTGGCGGATGCAATCGGCATCGTCCTGGTACGACCAGCGGTAGACCGTGCTGTAGCGCTTGGCGGAGGCCTGCATGCCCACGGGAAACCAGCGGTTGACCGCCTGGGCCACGGCCGGGCCAAAGCGGCGCGACTGGGTCAGCGGCAGGGTGGCCGTGGTCTGCGGCAGGAAGTCAGCCAGCTGGTGCAGCTGGTTGCGGAACACGGACCAGGCCTGGGTGTCGATGTGCTGGTTGAAGTCTCCGGCACCCAGAAAACGGGTGGCCGGGTCGTGCAGCAGGCGGCGCAAGACCGTCAGCGCGGCCAGGTCCAGGTCGTGCATTTCATCAAACAGCACCAGGTCATAGGGGGCGGGCAGGGCGGTGTCCTCTTCCTGGGCCAGGGCGTAGGTGCAGTCACCCTCGGCGTAATAGCGCACATCGCCGCAGGTATCCAGGCGCAGGCGCTCGTAGGCGCAGAAGATGCGCGCCAGCGTGTAGTCCAGCAGCTGCTCTTCGCAGAACGCGGCCAGATCGCCGCCGGCTTCCTGCACGCGCTGCAGCAGCAGGGACTTCTTGGCCGCGCGGTTGAAGGCCCAGAAGGCCTGCATGTCCACTTCCGCCGGCACGCTGATGCGCTCGTCGGGCTGGCGCTGCAGCTGGGCTTCCAGCTCCAGCAGTGCCTGCTGGGCCTGTTGGCGCAGCTCCACCGGGTCGGCCACAAAGCGCACGCCGGCATCGCGTTGGCGCAGGGTGCGGGCGCTCCAGCGCTCCAGTGTGGTGACCTGCAGCTGGCCGGGCACCTGGTGCACCAGCGCGCGCAGGCGGTGCTGGAAGGCCTGGACCCCGGCTCGCGAGTGGGCCAGCACCAGGATGCGGGCACCCGGCTGGGCGCGCAGGGCCTGCACCGCACAGCAGGCGAGGGTGGTGGTTTTGCCGGTGCCGGCCAGTGCGGCAATGATGGCCGAGCCTGCCTGGCTGTGGACGATGGCCTGCTGCTCCGTGGTAAGCATCAGGGGCTGGCCATAGTCTGTCGGGAAGGCATTGGTGCGTTGCATGGGCTGCAGCATACGTGAATCTGTACGTGCATACAGGGCTGTGCTGGGGCGGGCCACGGCGCAGCGTGCAGCCCGGGGGGCCTCAGCGTGGGGATTGCAGTACCGTGTGCAGGATGTAATCCCACTCCTCGGGCGTGACCGGGGTGATGGACAGGCGGTTGCCGCGCTGCAGCACGCGCATGTTGGCCAGCGCCGGGTGTTCGCGCAGTTCGGCGATCGACACGTAGCGCGTCTTGCGCAGCGCCTGCACGTCCAGCATCAGCCAGCGCGGCTGGTCGGGGGAGGACTTGGGGTCGTAGTAGGGATCGGCCGGGTCAAACTGGGTCGGGTCCACACGCAGATGGCCGGCAATGCGCGCAATGCCGTGGATGCCTGGGTCGGCGCAGCTGGAATGCCAGTACAGCACGCCGTCGCCGACCTGCATCTGGTCGCGCATGAAATTGCGCGCCTGGTAGTTGCGCACGCCGCTCCAGGGCATGAGCTGGCCAGGGGCGTTCAGGGCGTGATCGATGGAGTATTCGTCGGGCTCATTCTTCATGAGCCAGTAGTGCGGCGTCGTCATGGCGCTATTTAAGCATTGCAGGCCTGGCTGCGCCGGCATTCACGGTGGTGACCCTGGAGGCTGTGCCCCGGCCTGGACGGCCTGGGCCTGCTGCACCACCCGCACGCAGTCCTGGATGTGGCGCTCCCCCAAATAGCGCAGGGCGCCATAGCCCACGGCGGCGGCGATGGCCTGGCCGGCAAAGGGGATGAACTTGGCCAACTGCTTGCTGCCCATGCGCAGGCCCACGGTGCGCGCCAGGCGCAGGATCATCTGGCGCGTCAGCAGCTTGCCAATGAACACGGAGCCGACCATGGCCACGGCTTTTTGCACGTGCGCGCGCAGGTCGGGGTCCAGGGCGTCCAGCTGCTCGGGGCTGAGGCCGAAGTGCTCGCTGATCTGCGGCAGCAGCTTGGACAGCAAGGCGGCATCCACGGCCCAGTCCAGCCCCGGGATGGGCACGGCACTGACGGCCGCAGCCACCAGCGCCCGCTGGTGCAGCAGGGCCTGGCTGCGCTGCAGGGCCTGTTGCAGCGCCTGGGCATCGTGGGGCATGGCACCCAGCCGCGGCGGCGGGGCATCGGTGTGCATGGCGGTGCTCAGGACTTGCCTTTGCCGCGCACCAGGTTGTAGAGGAACAGCAGCACGACGGCGCCAATGATGGATGCGATCCAGCCGGCGCTGCTGCCGGCCGGGTACCAGCCCATGGCGGCGCCGGTATAGCTGGCCAGCATCGAGCCGACCACGCCCAGCACGATGGTCATTATCCAGCCCATGCTGTCATCGCCCGGTTTGAGGGCGCGGGCAATCAGGCCCACGATGAATCCGACCAACAAGGTTCCCAGCAAGGACATCATGGCCAAGTACTCCTAGAAAGCGTTGAGAAGCTGCCACTCTAGAGGGCTGCAGGGGCGCCAGGCGTCGGACAAGACCCCCTTGTCCGGCGCACGCCGCCATGCCAGGTGCCAGCGCCCTTCAGTGCGCCAGGCTGTGTGCGCGCAGTGCCGCCTGCTGTTGCACATGCCGGGCAAAGTGCTGTAGCAACTGGGCGGCTTGCGGCGTGTCGTCGCAATGCGGGCGGCCGCGGCCGGTGCGCGGCCAGGCTGTGGGCGGGATGTGGTCGATGTAGGCCTGCATGGCGGCAGCACTGAATTCCGGGTGGAACTGCACGCCCCAGACGTTGTGGCGCCAGCGGAAAGCGTGGTGCGCTTCGTGCGAGTTGCCGGCCAGCACGCGGGCATCAGGCGGTAGCCGGCGCACGCTCTGGTAGTGCACGGCTTGGGCCTCAAAGCAGCCGGGCATGTGCCGCCACAGCGGGTCGTGGCTGACATCGGCCTGCACGGCAACGGGGATGGTGCCCAGTTCCAGGCCTGCGGGATGGGGACCGACCTCACCGCCCAGCAGGTGCGCCAAGATCTGGTGGCCAAAGCAGATGCCCAGCACGGGCACACCGGCGTCGCACACGGGTCGCAGCCAGCTCTGCAGGTCCTGCATCCAGGGGGCGTGGTCGGTGACCATGGCGTGCGAGCCGCTGATCACCACGCCGGCGCAGTCCGTCGCCTCGGGGTAGTGCAGGGTCGCATAGCGGCAGCTGGGGGCATGGATCACGGCCAGCCGCAGCCGCTCGGCCGGCAACAGCTCCGGCGGGTGCAGTCCTTCGGCAATCCACTGCTCAAAATCCCCCAGCGACTGGGCGATGTGGTCAAAGGTGCTGCCGGTCTTGACGATGTAGAGCGTGGGCATGGGCGTGAGGCGGGGTCAAACGGTGCAAAAAACAAGCAAGTTATGCGCCAGAGCAGAGCTTGGACTGAGGTTTAACGCATAACTGGCTGCGCAGGGTCCATCGTGGGAGGAGAATGTCGCCCTTGCGTTTGGCGAGGGTGGCGTTGGGCGGCCCGGCTGCGCAGTGACTCAATTAAAGAAAAACACGGTATGCAACAACTGACTGAATGGCTCCAGGCCTTGAACGGATGGGTCTGGGGCGTTCCCATGATCGTGCTGATCCTGGGAACGGGTTTTTACCTGCAACTGCGCCTGGGCCTGATGCCTTTGCGCAATATTGGCTACGGTTTCCGGATGATCTGGAAGAGCCGCTCGGTGGACGACCAGCAGCACGGCGACATTTCTCCCTATGCCGCCTTGATGACGGCCCTGTCGGCCACGGTGGGGACCGGCAATATCGCCGGTGTGGCCACGGCCATTGCCGTCGGTGGCCCCGGTGCCGTGTTCTGGATGTGGATGACGGCGCTGGTCGGCATGGCCACCAAGTACGCTGAGGTGGTGGTGGCGGTGAAGTACCGCGAGAAGAATGCCAAGGGCCAGTGGGTGGGCGGCCCCATGTATGCGATCAAGAACGGCCTGGGTCCACGCTGGCGTTGGCTGGCCACGGCCTTTGCCGTGTTCGGCGGCTTTGCCGGCTTCGGGATTGGCGCCATGGTGCAGGCCAACGGCATTTCCTCGGCCATGCATGGCGCCTTCGGCCTGGACACGTGGATCACCGGCCTGGTGGTGGCGGCGCTGACGGCGGCGGTGGTGCTGGGCGGCATCCAGCGCATCGGTGCGGTGGCGGAAAAGCTGGTGCCCTCGATGTGCGTGGTCTACATCGTCTGCGTGCTGTGGGTGCTGGCGCATTTCCACGCGCAGATCCCGGGCGCGCTGGTGTTGATCGTCGAGCAGGCCTTCAACCCCACGGCGGCCGTGGGCGGCTTTGCCGGCTCGACCGTGCTGATGGCCATCCGCATGGGTGTGGCGCGCGGCATTTTCTCGAACGAGGCGGGCCTGGGCACAGCCGGTATCGCGCAGGCGGCCGGCAAGAGCAACGACCCCGTGTTCTCCGGCGTGGTCGGCATGATGGGCACCTTCATCGACACCATCATCGTTTGCACCATGACCGGCCTGGCCATCGTGGTCAGCGGCGTGTGGGACAGCGGCGCCAGCGGCGCACTGCTGAGTACGCAGAGTTTCGAGGCGGCCATGCCCGGCGTGGGCAAGTACCTGTTGGCGATCTCGCTGGCGCTGTTTGCCTTCACCACCATCCTGGGCTGGGCCTATTACGGCGAGAAGTGCTGGAACTACCTGGTCGGCCCAGTGTGCGAGAAGCCGTTCCGACTTCTGTGGGTGCTGGGGGTGTTCGTGGGCGCCGTGGTCACGCTGGACGTGGCATGGCTGGTGGCCGATACGCTGAACGCGCTGATGGCGATCCCCAACCTGATTTCGCTGTTGCTGCTGTCGCCGGTGGTGGCGCGGCTGACCCGCGAGTATTTTGCGGCGCGCAAGGCCGGGGAGCGCCACTGAGTGGTCTGGGGCTGCGCAGTGGTGCAGACCCCTAAAAAATGAGCGGTTCGCGCTGTAGCCATGGAGTTTTCAGGTTGAAAAGCACCTGAAAACTTGTGAATACCAGCGCCAACCGCTCTTTTTTTATGTGCCAGGTGCCGGCACTAGGCCGCGGCAGTGGTGTCGTCGCCGAAGTAGGCGCGCAAATGCTGCAGGGCATTCGGGTGCTTCATGCCGGCGCGCTGCAGGACCTCTTCCACGCTGCAGCCCGCATCCAGCCACTGCACCAGCACGGTGTTGCGCAGCACTTGTGGGCCCATGCGCGCGGGCTCGGGCAGGTCGTGGCGCTGGGCGGCCTGCTGCAAGGTCTTGGTCACCAGGTGCAGCAAGGTGTGGTTGGACAGCTGTGGCGCCTTGCGCGTGCAGAACAGGGCGCTTTGCCCCTGCATGGCGTGGTAGCCGGCGCGTGCCTGCAGCCAAGCGCTGAGTGCGCTGTGCAAGTGGGCCGACACCGGCAGGCTGCGCGATTGGCGGTCGCGCTGCCCCACCACATCGATGGCCTCGATCACGCGCGGCGTGCCGTCGCTCCAGCGCAGGTGACCAATTTCCAGCAGGCGCACTTCCTCGGGCGTCAGGCCCAGCTCCATCAACAGCACCAGCACGGCGCGGTCGCGGCTGCTGACCAGGTCGTCCGGGGCCGGCAGCTGGCGCTGCAACGCGTGCCACATGCGCGGCGACAGGATGGCGCCCTTGGGGTCTTCGCTGGGCGGCATGTCCTGGGCGGTGATGCCCTGGGCCGGATTGCTGCGGATCCAGCCTTGCAGCAGGGCATGGTCGTAGACGCGGTCCAGCACGCGCCAGTAGCGGCGGCGCGTGATGTCGCTGGGCTGGGCCTGCTTGGGGCTTTGCGGGCTGTGGTTGATGAAGTCCAGCACCTGCACGGCGCTGGCGTGGGCCCAGGCCAGCTCGTCCCCCGCCGCGTGGCCGGCCAGAAAGCGCAGCCACGATTGCCAGATGAAGCTGTAGGGCTTGGCCGCCTCGGGGCTCAGGGGCGACCAGGGGTTCTGGCCGCAGTGCAGCAGCCAGTGGTCAAACACGTGCTCGCCGCGCAAGGGCAGCAGCGCAGGGGCCGGTGGGGGCGGGGCAATCAGGTCGGGCATTCAGGGCAAGCAAACAGGCGGCGGGCCGCGGGGGGGCGCCCGGCAGCCCGGGCGACTCAGGGATTTTCCTTGATCTGCGCCGCATTGGCGGGCGTGGGCGGTGGGCTGGCGGGCAGCGGCTGCAGGTCGGCACAGGCGCGCTCCACCAGCTCGGCCGCGGTGCCCAAGGGCACCAGGGTGCAACTGCAGCCCAGCTGCAGCGACTGGATGCCGTAGGGCTGGCATAGCTGCTGTGCCTCCACCAGGGTCTGGGCCAGGCGCTGGGTCATGTGCAGCCAGGCGGCGGGGTCCTGGATGCCCGGCAGGGCCAGCGCCAGCTGGTGGTCTTGCCAGCGTGCCAGTGTGTCGGGGCTGCGCAGCTGCTGGGGCAGCCATTGCGCCAGCCAGGCCATGGCTGCGTCGTGGTTGGCTGCGGTGGGCTGGGTGGCGGGGCTGGCCTGCGGGCACAGCTGGACGATGGCCACCCCCAGAAAGGTCGATTTGCGCTGGCTGTGCTGCAGCTGGCTGCCCAGGCGCGCCATGAACAGCTGCGGGTTGGGCAGGCCGGTGGCCGCGTCGTGCAGGGCATCGTGCGGCAGCTGGGCTTCCAGACCGGGGCGCTCGGTCACGTCGCTGGCCACGGCAATGAAATGGTGGGGGCGTTGCAGTTCGTTGAGCACCGGCGAGATCGACAGCCGCAGTACCCAGGCGCTGCTGTCGCGGCGCGTGAGCGTGATCTCGTCCTGCCAGTAATGCGCGGTGGCCACGGTTTTCCAGAGTTTGCCGGTGTCCGGTGGCAGGTCGGCATCCTCGTAGAGCGCCTCCAGTGGCTTGCCGATGCAGCTGTCACGGGTTTGCTCCATCAGGCGCAGAAAGGCGGGATTGGCTTCGGAGATGTTGTGGTTGGCGTCCACGATCGCCACCCCTTCGCGCACGTGCTGGAACACGCTGGCGGCAATGCGCAGCTGCGCATCGGTGCGCTTGCGCTCGGAGATGTCCTGCAGATAGCCAACAAAAATGGTGCCCGATGGGGTCTGGGCCTTGCCGATGGTCAGCTCGATGGGAATCAGGCGCCCGTCCTTGCGCAGGCCCAGCACCTCGCGGCTGTGGGCGCCGATGGGTTTGTCGGGCTGGTTGGTGTGCTTTTGCACATGGGCATCGTGCTGCTCCGCCAGGGGGGAGGGCATCAGCATCGACACATTGCGGCCCAGCACCTCGTCCCGGCTGTAGCCAAAGATCTGCTGCGCCGCGGGGTTGAAGTCCTGCACCAGTCCGTGGGCGTTGATGGTGATCACGCCGTGGCTGGCGGTGTTGATCATGGCCGCCAGCCGTGCGTCGCGGATGGCCACGGCCTGCCACAGGTCGCGGTAGCGCAGGATGGTGCTGGCCAGTCCCAGCACCACCACCACCAGCAAGCTCACAAAGGCCACGATCAGGGCCAGGGTCTCGGGCATCAGCTGGGGCTCTGCGGCGGGATGCACGGTCGCATGCTCCAGGCGCAGCGACAGCATGGAGAGGTAATGCATGCTGGCCATGGCCGCCGTCAACAGGGCCGCGGGGGCGCAGCACCAGGGCCCCCGCGTGGGCGGTGCCTGGGTGCGCAGGCGGCGGTGCAGCGCAAACGCGGCCACGGAAAACACCAGTCCGGTCAGCAGCGACAGCAGAAACAGGGGGCCGTCGAACCGCAGGTGCCCGGGCAGGTCCATGGCGGCAATCCCGCTGTAGTGCATGGTGGCAATCCCCAGGCCCACTAGGCAGCCGCTGGCGACCAGCCGGGCGTTCGTGGGGCGGAGGCCTTGCAGCGACCACATTGCCAGCCACGCCGCCGCCAGGCCCGGCAGGATGGACAGGGCGGTCCACTGCGGGTTGTAGCTGACGGCCGGGTGCAGTTCCATGGCCAGCATGCCGATGAAGTGCATGGCCCAGATGCCCAGACCCAGCACCAGGCTGGCGCACAGCAGGGCCAGGTGCTGGTGGCGGGGACTGCTGGCCTGCCGATTGGTCTGGGCGATGTAGAAGGCGGCACAGCTGCTGGTGAAGGCCACCGCCAGCGACAAGGCCACCAGACTGCCGTCATGGCTGGCCGACTGCCAGTCGGCAGCCATGGAGGAAGCGTCAAAGATCAGGAGATCCAGCATGGTGAGAGGCCTCGGGTGTCATGGTCGTGGCAGATGACGGACTCTTGAATCTACATTACATATGGCGTCTATCCATCCCACAAATCGATCGCACACAAACACACCTGGAAACAATAGGGCAATTTCTGCGGTCTGCCATGGTTTTTCCAGGGAAATCGGTCATGCGGCGGGCAGGGGTTGGTTTTTGGCTGCAGCCAGCCCATTCGCAAAGTGCGTGTGCATGGCCTGCCGTGCCGCAGCGGGGTTGCGCTGGGCCAGGGCCTGCACGATGGCAGCATGTTCCTGCAGGCTGTCCTCGATGCGCCCCCGTTTGAAAAGGGATTGGTGGCGATTGAGCTTCATCACCTTGCGCAGGTCGGCCACCACCTGGGACAGGAAGCGGTTGTCGCACAGGGCCAGCAGCTGCATGTGGAAGGCCTCGTTCACGCGGAAGAACTGGTCGGCATCGGCGACCGCGGCTTCCAGTTCCTGGTGCAGCCGCTGCAGTTGCTCAAGCTGCGCAGCCGTGGCCTGTTCGGCCACGGTGGCCGCAGCATCGCTTTCCAGCAGGGACAGCAGGTGATAGACATCGCGCAGGTCTTTCTCCGACACTTCCGTCACATAGGCACCGCGCCGCACCTTCATGGTGACCAGGCCTTCGGCGGCCAGCACCTTCAGTGCCTCGCGCAGGGGGGTGCGGCTGATGCCGAAGGCCTCGGCCATCTTCATCTCGTCGATCCAGCTGCCGGGCTCCAGCTCGCGGCTGTAGATGCGCTGCCGAATCAATTCGGCCACCTCGACGTACAGCGGTTTGGGCGTGAGCAGGGTGGTGGTGTCCGTCATGGATGTATTAGGGCTAACCCCATAAGTTTCGTCATGGTTATGAATCAATAATTATGAATCACGAAAAGTTCCGGAGAACTGGCGTTTTCCAGAACATGACCATCACGGAGATTGTTTTACCCATGGGCATCGATGCAAAGCAAGGCCAAGCGGCGGCCACAGGAACTCCCGAGGAATTTCCCACCGCCAGCCTGACGGACTGGGAGAAGGCGGCCAGCAAGGCGGCCCCCCAGGGGGATCTGCGCAACCTGAACTGGGTCACGCCGGACGGTATCGAGGTCAAACCCTTGTACACCGCGGCCGACACGGCCGATCTGCCCTATGCCAACACCTTGCCGGGTTTTGCCCCCTACATCCGTGGCCCCCAGGCCACCATGTACGCCGGCCGCCCCTGGACCATCCGCCAGTACGCCGGGTTCTCGACGGCCGAGGAATCGAATGCCTTTTACCGCAAGGCGCTGGCGGCCGGTGGACAGGGCGTGTCCGTGGCGTTCGACCTGGCCACGCACCGCGGCTATGACTCCGACCATCCGCGTGTGACGGGCGACGTGGGCAAGGCCGGCGTGGCCATCGACTCGGTCGAGGACATGAAGGTGCTGTTCGACCAGATCCCGCTGGACAAGGTCTCGGTCTCCATGACCATGAATGGCGCCGTGCTGCCCGTGCTGGCCGGCTATGTGGTGGCGGCGGAAGAGCAGGGCGTGAGCCAGGACAAGCTGTCCGGAACCATTCAGAACGACATTCTGAAAGAGTTCATGGTGCGCAACACCTACATCTACCCGCCCCAGCCATCGATGAAGATCATCGGCGACATCATCGAGTACACGGCCAAGCACATGCCGAAGTTCAACTCGATCTCGATCTCGGGCTATCACATGCAGGAAGCCGGGGCCAACCAGGCGCTGGAGCTGGCCTTCACCCTGGCCGATGGCAAGGAATATGTGAAGACCGCGATCGCCAAGGGCATGGACGTGGACGAATTCGCCGGCCGCCTGTCCTTCTTCTGGGCCATCGGCATGAACTTCTACCTGGAAGTGGCCAAGATGCGCGCGGCGCGCCTGCTGTGGTGCCGCATCATGCAGGGCTTCAACGCCAAGAACCCCAAGAGCCTGATGCTGCGCACGCACTGCCAGACCTCGGGCTGGTCGCTGACCGAGCAGGATCCCTACAACAACGTGGTGCGCACCACCATCGAAGCCATGGCGGCCGTGTTCGGCGGCACCCAGTCGCTGCACACCAATGCGCTGGATGAAGCCATCGCGCTGCCCACCGAGTTCTCGGCGCGCATCGCCCGCAACACGCAGCTGATCATCCAGGAAGAGACCCACATCACCAACGTGATCGATCCCTGGGCCGGCTCCTACATGATGGAAAAGCTGACCCAGGACATGGCCGACAAGGCCTGGGCCATCATCGAAGAGGTCGACGCCATGGGCGGCATGACCCAGGCGGTGGACAGCGGCTGGGCCAAGCTCAAGATCGAAGCCGCAGCCGCCGAGAAGCAGGCCCGCATCGACTCCGGCAAGGAAGTCATCGTCGGCGTCAACAAGTACAAGCTGGCCAAGGAAGACCCCATCGAAATCCTGGACGTGGACAACGTCAAGGTGCGCGACAGCCAGATTGCCCGCCTCAAGGATTTGAAGCAAAAACGCGATGCAGCCAAGGTGCAGCAAGCGCTGGATGCTCTCACAACTGCAGCGCAGACCGGCGAGGGCAACCTGCTGGATCTGGCCATCCAGGCCGTGCGTCTGCGCGCCACGGTGGGCGAGGTCTCCGACGCCCTGGAAAAAATCTTCGGCCGCCACCGCGCCGATACGCAAAAGGTGACCGGTGTGTACGCTGCCGCTTACGACTCGGCCGAAGGCTGGGAAAAGCTCAAGTCCGAAATCGACGCCGCCGCCGAGCTGCTGGGCCGCCGCCCCCGCGTGATGATCGCCAAGCTGGGCCAGGATGGCCATGATCGCGGCGCCAAGGTGGTGGCCACGGCCTTTGCCGACCTGGGTTATGACGTAGACATGGGCCCGCTGTTCCAGACCCCCGAGGAATGCGCCCGCCAGGCCATCGAGAACGACGTGCACGCCGTGGGCGTCTCCACGCTGGCCGCCGGCCACAAGACCCTGGTGCCCGCCATCATCCAGGCGCTCAAGGAGCAGGGCGCGGACGACATCATCGTCTTCGTGGGCGGGGTCGTGCCGGCCCAGGACTACGACTTCCTCTACAACGCGGGCGTCAAGGGCGTGTATGGCCCCGGCACCCCGATTCCGGCCAGCGCCAAGCATGTGCTGGAACAGATCAAGAAGGCGAATGCGCTGTAACCATCCCTGGTCCGTTCGACGAAAAAGAGGACAGCGCGCGTGACGCCTGAGCAAATTCAACACGGCATCCTGCAGGGCAACCCTGCGGTGCAGCGCCGGGCCATGGCCAAGGCCATCACCTTGCTGGAATCGACCCGCCCCGACCACCGGGTGCAGGCCGATGCCTTGCTGACCGGCTTGCTGCCGCACACCGGCCAGGCCTTGCGCTTGGGCATCAGCGGTGTGCCGGGGGTGGGCAAGTCCACCTTCATCGAGGCCCTGGGCCTGTTCCTGACGCGCCAGGGGCACCGGGTCGCGGTGCTGGCCATCGACCCGTCGTCCACCGTGTCCGGCGGTTCCATCCTGGGCGACAAGACCCGCATGGAGCAGTTGTCCGTGGACCCGAACGCCTACATCCGGCCCAGCCCGTCCAGCGGCACCCTGGGTGGCGTGGCCGAGAAGACCCGCGAAGCCATGCTGGTCTGCGAGGCCGCGGGCTACGACGTGGTGATCGTCGAAACCGTGGGCGTGGGCCAGAGCGAGATCGCCGTGCATGGCATGACCGACATGTACTGCGTGCTGCAGCTGCCCAATGCCGGCGATGACCTGCAGGCCATCAAGAAGGGCGTGATGGAGCGCGCCGACCTGGTGGTGATCAACAAGGCCGACATCGACCCGCACGCCGCCACCCGTGCCCAGGCCCAGATCACGTCCAGCCTGCGCCTGCTGGGCATGCACGGCCACCCCGAACACGCGGCCCACAACGAGCAGCTGTGGCAGCCCCGGGTGCTGCAGCTCAGCGCGCTGAAGGCCGAGGGGGTGGAGCAGTTCTGGCAGTCCGTGCAGGATTTCCGCCAGCTGCAGACCGCCAACGGCCGGCTGGCGCGCCGGCGCGAGCAGCAATCCCTGGCGTGGATGTGGGAGCGCATCGACGCCGGGCTCAAACAAGCCTTCCAGCAGCACCCCAAGGTCCAGGCCTTGCTGCCGCAGGTGGTCGGCGAGGTGTCCAGCGGCCGCCTGGCCGCCAGCACCGCCGCGCGCCAGTTGCTGGCGGCGCAGGCAGGTCCGTGAGAGCATGCGCTGCGGCCAGAGATTCTTGAATCCACATTACATGTAATTGAAATACCGTCCCAACAAGGAACCGAGGAAGACAAGCATGGAACAAGCTGACAACATCCTCCAGCAACTGGAGAAGAAACGTGAACTCGCCCGTCTGGGAGGCGGCCAAAAGCGCATTGATGCCCAGCACAAGAAGGGCAAGCTCACCGCCCGTGAGCGCATCGAGCTGCTGCTGGACGATGGCACCTTCGAAGAATGGGACATGTTCGTCGAGCACCGCTGCACCGACTTCGGCATGGAGAACACCAAGATCCCCGGCGACGGCGTCGTGACCGGCTACGGCATGATCAACGGCCGTCTGGTGTTCGTGTTCAGCCAGGATTTCACCGTGTTCGGCGGTGCGCTGTCCGAAACCCATGCCGAGAAGATTTGCAAGGTCATGGACCAGGCGATGAAGGTCGGCGCCCCCGTGATCGGCCTCAACGACTCGGGCGGCGCCCGCATCCAGGAGGGCGTGGCCTCGCTGGGCGGCTATGCCGACGTGTTCCAGAAGAACGTGCTGGCCAGCGGCGTGGTGCCGCAAATCTCCATGATCATGGGCCCCTGCGCTGGTGGCGCCGTGTACTCGCCGGCCATGACCGACTTCATCTTCATGGTCAAGGACAGCAGCTACATGTTCGTGACCGGCCCCGAGGTGGTCAAGACCGTGACGCACGAGGAAGTCACGGCCGAGGAACTGGGCGGTGCCGTCACCCACACCAGCAAGAGCGGCGTGGCCGACATGGCCTTCGACAACGACGTCGAGGCGCTGATGATGCTGCGCCGCCTGTACAACTACCTGCCCTTGAACAACAAGGAAAAGGCACCCATCCGCAGCACCACCGACCCCGTGGGCCGCGCCGACAAGTCGCTGGACAGCCTGGTGCCCGAGAACCCCAACAAGCCCTACGACATGAAGGAGCTGATCCTCAAGACCGTGGACGATGGCGACTTCTTCGAGCTGCAACCCGACTACGCCAAGAACATCCTCATCGGTTTTGCGCGCATGGCCGGGCAGACCGTGGGCATCGTGGCCAACCAGCCCCTGGTGCTGGCCGGCTGCCTGGACATCAAGTCGTCCATCAAGGCGGCGCGCTTCGTGCGCTTTTGCGATGCCTTCAACATCCCCGTCATCACCTTTGTCGACGTGCCCGGCTTCATGCCCGGCACCAGCCAGGAGTACGGCGGCATCATCAAGCACGGCGCCAAGCTGCTGTACGCGTATGCCGAAGCCACGGTGCCCAAGATCACCGTCATCACGCGCAAGGCCTACGGCGGCGCCTACGACGTGATGGCCTCCAAGCACCTGCGCGGCGACGTCAACCTGGCCTGGCCCAACGCCGAGATCGCCGTGATGGGCGCCAAGGGGGCGGTGGAGATCATCTTCCGCGAGGACAAGAACGATCCCGCCAAGCTGGCCGCCCGCGAGGCCGAGTACAAGGCCCGCTTTGCCAACCCGTTTGTGGCCGGTGCCCGTGGCTTCATTGACGACGTGATCCAGCCGCACGAGACGCGCAAGCGCATCTGCCGCTCGCTGGAGATGCTCAAGAACAAGGAGTTGGAGAACCCCTGGCGCAAGCACGGAAACATCCCTTTGTGAGCACAACAAGAACAACCAGGAGATCGCACACCATGTTTACCAAGATCCTGATCGCCAACCGCGGCGAAATTGCCTGCCGCGTCATCGCCACCGCCCAGAAGATGGGGATTGCCACCGTCGCCGTCTATTCCGACGCCGACAAGGAAGCGCGCCACGTCAAGCTGGCCGACGAGGCCGTGCACATCGGCGCCGCGCCCAGCCGCGAGTCCTACCTGGTGGCCGACCGCATCATTGCCGCCGCCAAGCAGACCGGTGCCCAGGCCATCCACCCTGGCTACGGCTTTCTGAGCGAGAACGAGGCCTTCGCCAAGCGCTGCGAGGACGAGGGCATTGCCTTCATCGGCCCCAAGGCGCACTCGATTGCCGCCATGGGCGACAAGATCGCCTCCAAGAAGCTGGCCAACGAGGCCCAGGTCAACATCATCCCCGGGTACAACGACCCCATCGCCGGCCCCGAGCAGGCGGTGGAGATCGCCAAGGGCATCGGCTACCCCGTGATGATCAAGGCCTCGGCCGGCGGCGGCGGCAAGGGCCTGCGCGTGGCCTTCACCGACAAGGAAGCCTTCGAAGGCTTTGCGTCGTGCCAGAACGAGGCGCGCAACAGCTTTGGCGACGACCGCATCTTCATCGAGAAGTTTGTCGAGCAGCCGCGCCACATCGAAATCCAGATCCTGGGTGACAGCCACGGCAACGTCATCTACCTGAACGAGCGCGAATGCTCCATCCAGCGCCGCCACCAGAAGGTGATCGAAGAGGCGCCCAGCCCCTTCATCAGCGACGCCACACGCAAGGCCATGGGCGAGCAGGCCGTGGCCCTGGCCAAGGCCGTGCAGTACCAGTCGGCCGGCACGGTGGAATTTGTGGTTGGCAAGAACCAGGACTTCTACTTCCTGGAGATGAACACCCGCCTGCAGGTGGAGCACCCCGTGACCGAGTGCATCACCGGCCTGGACCTGGTGGAGCAGATGATCCGCGTGGCCGCCGGCGAGGCACTGACGATCCGCCAGGAAGACGTCAAGCGCGACGGCTGGGCCATGGAGTGCCGCATCAACGCCGAAGACCCGTTCCGCAACTTCCTGCCTTCCACCGGCCGCCTGGTGCGCTTCAACCCGCCCGAGCAGAGCATGTGGCAGGGCGACACCGCGCACCTGCACGGTGTGCGCGTGGACACCGGGGTGTACGAGGGCGGCGAGATCCCGATGTTCTACGACTCGATGATTGCCAAGCTCATCGTGCACGGCAAGGACCGCGCCGAGGCGATCGCCAAGATGCGCGAAGCCCTGAACGGCTTTGTCATCCGTGGCATCAGCTCCAACATCCCGTTCCAGGCGGCGCTGCTGGCGCACCCCAAGTTCCAGAGCGGCGACTTCAACACCGGCTTCATCGCCGAGCACTATGCGCACGGCTTCAACAGCAGCGACGTGCCACACAGCGACCCGGACTTCCTGGTGGCCCTGGCCGCCCATATGAACCGCCGCTACCGCGCGCGCGCCTCCACCATCAGCGGCCAGATGCGTGGCCACGAGGTGGTGGTCTCGGCCGACTACACCGTGGTCGTGCTGGGCGCCGAAGGGCAGAGCCAGCATCACCCCGTGACCGTGAGCGACTTCGAGTACGACAGCCGCAAGAGCACGGTCACGCTGAACGGCAAGCGCTATGAGTTCCAGAGCTTCAGCGCCATGCGCGAGCTGCGCCTGCAAGGCAGCTGCAACGGCCAGCCCTTCACCGTCCAGGTGGAGCGCGGCACGCCCAAGAACCCGCTGGCCCTGCGCATCACGCACAACGGCACGCAGATCGACGCCATGGTGCTGTCGCCCCGGGGCGCCCAGCTGCACCAGCTGATGCCCTACAAGGCGCCGCCCGATCTGTCCAAGTTCCTGCTCTCGCCCATGCCCGGCCTGCTGGTGGATGTGGCCGTGCAGGTCGGCCAGAAGGTGCAGGCCGGCGAAAAGCTGGCCGTGATCGAGGCCATGAAGATGGAAAACATCCTGTTCGCCACGCAGGATGGGGTGGTCAGCAAGGTCAGCGCCGGCAAGGGCGATTCCCTGGCCGTGGACGACGTGATCCTCGAATTCGAGTGATGCGTGGGTATGGGCCCCGGTGCGCGGCGCCGACATGGCGGCTTGCGCCTGCGCACCGGGGCTGACAGGCAGGGCCCGCATGGCTTAGGCTGTGCGGGTTTTTCCTTCTCTGACCATTTATGCCAAATCCCCCTTCAACGCTGATCCAGCCTGCGCAGACAGCTATGGCTTTGCAAGCACAAAATTCTTCCTCCCGCGGCGCGCAAGTGGCCCGCGGGCTGCTGGCCGTCGTGGGGGCGGTGCTGCTGCTGGATGCGCTGGTGCTGATCGCCCTGGGCCACTTCAACGTTGGCGTGCAGGTGCCGGCCGTGCTGGGCGCCGGCGCGCTGGTGCTGGCCTGGCAGTGGCCGGCGGTGCAGGTCTGGCGCCAGGCCCGGCCCTGGCGCCACCGCATGTGGCGCGCCGCCTGGGTGTTGTTGGCCTTGTGGGTGCTGAGCGTGCTGTGGTTCTGGAGCCGTTTGTTCAGTCTGGGGCTGGAGCCACCGCAGGTGCCTGCCGTGCAGGCCATCGTGGTGCTGGGCAGCGGCACCCTGGACGGGCAGCCGCGACCGGTGCTGGCCCAGCGGCTGGACACCGCGGCCGAGCTGGCCCGGCTGCAGCCCGGGGCGCTGATCGCCGTGTGCGGCGGCGTGGACTGGGGCGAGACCGAATCCGAGGCCGAGGTCATGGCGCGCTACCTGCAGCAGCGCCACGGCATTGCGCCCGAGCGCCTGGTGCTGGAAAAGCTCAGCACCAGCACGGAGCTGAACCTGCAGCTCAGCCGCCCGCTGCTGGCCGCGCGTGGCGTGGTGGCGAATGCGCCCACGGCCCTGGTCAGCAGCGACTTTCACCTCATGCGCGCACTGCGCATTGCCCAGCGCCAGGGGCTGAGCCAGATGTACCCCGTGGCCGCGCCCACGCCGCTGGCCACCCGCTTCAACGCCTGGCTGCGCGAATATTTCGCCATGGCCAGCAGCTGGGTGCTGCGCGAAGTCTGAGGATTTCAACCATCAAAACAACCTCCAGCGCTTGCTGTGCCTGCGCTGACAGCTATTCAATAAGGAGTCACACCATGCACCAACGTCCCTTCAAAGTCCTGGGCATCCAGCAGGTCGCCATCGGCGGCACCGACAAGCAGCGCATGAAGCGCCTGTGGGTGGACATGCTGGGTCTGGAGCAGACCGGCACCTTCCAGAGCGAGCGCGAGAACGTGGACGAGGACATCCTCGCCATTGGCCAAGGCGCCATGAAGGTGGAAGTGGACATCATGCAGCCCATGGACATCGAGAAAAAGCCCGCCGTCCATGCCACGCCGCTGAACCACATCGGCCTGTGGATCGACGACCTGCCCAAAGCCGTGGAATGGCTGACCGCCCACGGCGTGCGCTTTGCCCCGGGCGGCATCCGCAAGGGCGCGGCCGGCTATGACATCACCTTCTTGCACCCCAAGAGCAACGACGAATTCCCGATTGCCGGGGAGGGCGTGCTGATCGAGCTGGTGCAGGCCCCGGCCGAAGTGATCGCCGCGCTGGGCTGAGGCCCCACGCAACGCCGAACCCGCTGGCGGTGGGCCTCCAAGGCGGCACCCCCGTCGCCTTCCGTCGCAGTCGCACTGTGGGGGCAGGGCCGCCTGAAGCCTGCGCGCCATCGGGGATGTGCCTACCGCCGTGCGGCCCCCCCTGAATTTCAAGAAAGCCCGACATGCGCTGGATTGCCATCTTCACCGACACCCCCGCCATGCTGGCCGTGCGGGCCCAGCAGGGCCAGGCCCACCTGGATTTTCTGGCGCGGCACAAGGCCGAGATCGTGCTGGCGGGTGGCTGCCGCAGCGATGCCGGCGGCGACTACGTCGGCGGCCTGTGGGTGCTGGAAGTGCCCGACCGTGCCCGGGCTGTGGCGCTGATCGAGCAAGACCCGTACTACCTCAGCGGCGCGCGCCAGTATGTGCTGCGCACCTGGGGCAAGGCGTTCGAGGAAGACCGGGTGGTGCTGTAGCCGCGCATGGGCGTCGCAGCGGCCTGTGGTGGTGCTCTGGCGAATAAGTTTGGCCCGCTGCGGTCTTCAGCACTTCCGTTGCTGATGGCCGCCTGTCGCAGCGATGTCTTGGACCCGCGCGATCGGCCGTAGTGCCGCTACCTGAGCGACCGACATTAGGATTGAGCTGACTTGCAAGGGCAGGCGAATGCCAGCTGCTATCAGGGACGATACATGCGGAACTTCTGCGCATCGCCGATGGCGAAATAGTCTGCGGGGCCCCCCGCGCGCAGGATCGCCCCGGAATTGGCCGTGTCGAACACCCCGTCCTTGAGCAGCCGACGATCGATGTAGACCTTGACCACTTCCCCAAGCACAAGCCAGGACGGAATCGGCTCATGGCTGGCGGTCCGCAACTGGTGGATGTCGGTCAAACGGCATTCGAAGGTCACCGGGCTTCGTGCAACTCTGGGTACCTGTATCAACTCCGAATCCACCGCCTCTAGCCCTGCCAGTTCGAACTCATCCACCTCCGGAGGGACGGCAGCACAGGTCTGGTTCATGGCCTCGGCCAACTCACGTGTGGCCAGATTCCAAGCGAACTCTCCGGTCTCCTGGATGTTGCGCACCGTGTCTTTCCATCCGATGCTGGAGAAGCCGATGATGGGAGGGACGTAGTTGAAAGCGTTAAAGAAGCTGTAGGGTGCCAGATTGACCTGCCCGCTTGCGCTCCTGCTCGAAATCCATCCGATTGGTCGCGGGCCGACGATGGCGTTGAAGGGGTCATGCGGCAGTCCGTGCCCTTTGCGGGGCTCATAGGTGTGCGAGTCAGTTTTCATCGATGGTTGTTGCAGCGTCTGGCCTGTCGGGAGAAACACCCAGTGGCATGCGTGGGCGAGGCTGCCAGTCTAAAGGGGCAACCTGGAGATCGGGTTGCTGGGGGCTCCACCTAGCCTGTGTGAACCGGCCAGCTTTTCCCAGAAAACGTCCAACTTCGGGGCGTGACGGGAGGGACATCTCTCAACTCTATGTGCAAGCCATGCCTGTGACCCAGGCGGTATTGGGCGCCATGGCCGTTATGGCTGCTCCTGCAGATGAGGCGCAGCCATAGCGGCTGCAACGCCTCGTAAGCGTGCTCTTCGGCCTTAAGCTTTTTGGGCCTTCCATCCCCCACGTCGCAGCAGCGTGGTACCTGCTACAAGCCTCCTACCAGTCATGCATCACCAGCGTCAGCGGGCGATCGCCATCGATACCACCGCTATGTGTACTCACGCCTCCAGGAAGTGAGACATCGACCACGCTCTGGCGGATTCCAAAAATTCAATGGGGCTTAAAGCCCCATTGAATTGATTGGAATAATTAGTTGCTGCTGTTTTTATTCCTGGTTTTAAATAGTGAGAAAACAATACCTGCAGCCAAAAGACCACCTGTGACTGCCAAGCTGATAGAGGCCGGCACCTTCCCATCAAACATAAAGTCTCCCAAGAATATTTTGGCGCCAATAAATATCAGAACCAAAGCCAACGCATACTTGAGGTAGTGGAATCTGTGCACCATAGCAGCCAAAGCAAAGTACAGTGCTCTCAAGCCTAGGATTGCAAAGATATTGCTGGTATAAACAATGAATGGATCAGGTGTGATCGCAAAGATAGCGGGGACAGAGTCAATCGCAAACACCAAATCTGCGATTTCAACCAGTATCAAGCACAACAGCAAGGGGGTTGCAAAAAGGACGGCTTTTCCAGTATTTTGGTCGATTTGTCGCACAGTGAACGCTTGGCCGTGCAATGTCTCTGTCACCCGCATGTGGGATTTTAAAAAACGGAGCACGGGGTTGTTGGAAATATCTGGTTGATGATCAACCATAATGAGCATTTTTATACCTGTTGCCAGCAAAATAACTGCAAACAAGTACATCACCCAGGAGAACTCCATCACCAGCGCCGCGCCAAGACCGATCATGATTGCTCGCAGCACGATCACGCCCAAAATGCCCCAGAAAAGTACGCGATGCTGATATTCACGAGGCACTGCGAAATATGTAAATATCAAAGAAATGATAAATACATTATCCATTGCCAATGTCTTCTCAACCAGATAGCCTGTCATATACAGCTTGACGGCTATCCATCCTCTTTCTTCTGGACTGGCTGCCGCTGCAATTTGCGGATCCACGGCCCCCGTGCCAGAGTAATGGACATAGATCCAGTAAACAGCTGCAGCCCAGGCAAGGCCCAAACCTATGTACAAGCCTGACATTTTCAAGCTATCGCTGATTTCGATGGCGCGCGCATCTTTGTGCAGGATGCCCAGATCGAAAGCCAAAATGGCGATGACAGTGGTCAAGAAGGCAAACCATATCCAGAGTGGCATGCCTAACCAAAGGGTAGAGAGGAATTCCATGATGTGAGAGGATGGGTTGATAAACCTCACTCATTGGAGTGAGATCAGTGTCGACGCCTCCATTCTTCTCAACGTAACAGCACTAAAAAAGCAGCTTTACAATGATCTGCACTTCGTTTTTTTCGAAGTATTCATGCATCCACTATGCTCAACTATCGACACCTCTACTACTTCTGGGTTGTGGCCAACGAAGGTGGCTTTGCCCGAGCAGCGGAGCGTTTGGATATGGCCATCCAAACAATCAGTGCACAAGTGCGACTTTTAGAGTCCTCGATAGGCCATCAATTGCTCAAACCTTCCGGGCGAACTGTGGTTCTCACCGATGCAGGCCGTGCCGTATTTTTGCGTGCGGATGAAATATTCCTGCTAGGGTCACGCATCCCAGAGGAGGCTGCCGCAGCAGCAACCGGGCCATCGGTACGTTTATCCGTAGGTCTTTCAGACGGAATAGCAAAGCTCGCAGCACACAGACTGCTTCAACCAGTACTGGCAACTTCTGGTTTAAAGCTTATCTGCCATGATGGCGAGCTTGAGCAGTTGATGGCAGAGTTGGCTTTGCACAAGCTGGATTTGGTATTGGCCTGTCAGCCACCACCGCATAACTCCAGCTTTCGTTTGTCGAGCGAGCGTTTGGTTGCTTCTCGGGTCGATTGGTATGGACCTGCCGCTTTGGTCAGTGATCAGAAAATTGCGGAGTTTCCGCAAAGTCTTAAAGATTTGCCCATACTTGCACCGACATACCATGCAGCACTGCGTGAGCGCATGGATCGCTGGTTAGAAAATCTGGGCATACAAGCTCAGATTGTTGGCGAATTCGAAGACAGTGCCTTGTTGAGTATTTTTTCTGCCCAAGGGATGGGCGTTTTTCCTGTGACAGAGTTAGGTTCTGCAGATCTTGTAAATATACAAAGCCTGAAACTTCTTGGATGCAGCGATGGGCTTAATGAAGAAATCTACGGGATATATAGCTCACGTAGCAAAAATCACCCCTTGGTAAGAAAAATATTAAATATTTAGATTGTTTTACATGAAATAATTTTATACTTTTAATTATTTAATTTGATCCACTTTAATTTTAAAATCATTCACTACTGAGTGGCAAATTTATATATTCTTGATTTTGAATGTGCAAGAAGTTTCTCGCATGAAATAGCCACAGGGCGAGTCAATCATTTTTCAAAAAATTTTCGAAAACTTCGCGGCCTGAGTCTGAAACGTGCGCGGCAAGCACGAGTTCCGCTGCAGATGGCAAGTACAGATAGTTTGTGATGATTGCTGATTCAAGCTGCCAACTTGGCTTCAGCTCCATCTTTTGGAGACTCTAGGGCGCGCAACAGATCAACCAGTTGCAAATCCAATTCGTGCAGCGCATCGGCAGACAACGCTGAGAGCAGAGCATGCTCGTTGACCACGTGTGCTTCGACAACACGCTCAATCAGCGCCAGTCCATCGTCGGTGAGCCGCACCAGGGTGCTGCGTGCATCCTGGTCATTGGGGACACGTTCCACCCAGCCCCTGGTTTCCAGACGTTTGAGCCGATGGGTCATGGTGCCTGAGCTGACCATGAGCATCGAGAACAACTCCGTAGGACTGAGGCAGTAGGGCGCGCCAGACCGCCGCAGCGTGGCCAGCATATCGAACTCCCACATGCTGAGTCCAAACTTCGCAAACTCCGCTTCCAGCCGCGCCTCCAGCAGCACTGCACAGCGTTTGATCCGTCCAATTGGGCCCATGGGGCTGACATCCAGATCGGGGCGCTCACGCCGCCACTGGCCAAGGATGACATCCACGGCATCACGTGGCGGAGAGAACGTAAGGTCTTTCATTTGTCTTGACTTCAAGGTAATTGGTTTGCACAATGAATTGTCTTGATTTGAAGATAACACATGCCTGCTGATACTCCTCCACGCCCATGGCGTGACGCACTGCTGACGGCATGCGCTCCTGTGATCTGGGGATCCACTTACATCGTGACCTCGGAGTTTCTACCGCCGGATCGGCCCTTCACCGCCGCACTGATTCGCGCGCTGCCTGCAGGGCTGTTGCTGCTGCTGGTTACGTGGCGGTTGCCGCACAAGCAGCACTGGGGGCGATTGGCCGTGCTCAGCGCTTTGAACATTGGTGTTTTTCAGGCACTGCTGTTTGTCGCCGCCTACCGTTTGCCAGGCGGCTTGGCAGCGGTGTTGGGAGCGATTCAACCGCTTTTGGTCATGTTGCTGGCATGGGCTGTAGACCGCCAGGCGCCAAGGGGCATCACCGCGTGCTGTGCTGCTGCAGGTGTATTTGGCATGGCCATGTTGTTGCTGTCGCCGCAAACCGTGTTCGAACCCATCGGCATGGCAGCGGCCTTGCTGGGTGCGGCCTCAATGGCCACAGGTGTTTGGTTGACACGCCGTTGGCAGATCGGATTGCCAGTGCTATCCATGACGGGCTGGCAGTTGGTGCTGGGAGGGATGATGCTGGCCCCAGTTGCATGGCTCGTAGATGCGCCACTGCCTGCATTGACGGCATCGCAGTGGGCGGCCTACGCCTATCTCAGCGGGGCAGGTGCGCTTGTGGCCTATGTGCTGTGGTTTCGGGGTGTGGCACGTCTGCCGTCCGTGGCTGTGGCGTCGCTGGGCCTGTTAAGCCCTCTGACCGCAGTCATTCTGGGATGGGTGTTGCTATCCCAGTCCATGGGCGGTATTTCGCTGTTGGGGCTGCTGGTTGTGTTGGTCAGTGTGTTTGGCGTGCAATGGACATCCAGTCGCTAGTCCCTGTGCGGCAGTGCCGCACCTCAATCGACCAGTTTTCCTGTTGCGACCCATATGACCGCAGCGGACCAAGCAGTCATCGCATCACGCATGCCCATCCATACGTTCCATCATTCAAAGCTGTACCCCAGCTTCACCCCCACGGCGGTGGCTGAACTCTGGCCAAAATGGGCCATGGGTGTACGCGTGCTGGAGACATCGGTGGCGCCCAGGCGCTGGTAGCTGATCCAGGGCGTGATCTTGACGCGCTCGTGCTGGTAGCTCAGGCCCAGGGTATAGCCCACGCGCCCGCTGCTGGGGCGCAGCGGGGACAGGGGGGTCTTGCCGCTTTTGGGGTCATAGCCCAGCGCCACAAAGCCGGACCACTGCGGACCCAGTTTCTGCGCCAGCCCCAGGGTGTAGGTGGTCGCGTCTTCCAGGTCCGTCAGGCCGCGCCCCTGGGTGGCGGCGGCAAAGGCCTGGGGGCTGAGCTGGAATTGCGACCACTGGCTCCAGCGGATCTGGCCAAACACCAGGGTGCAGGGCGTCAGGCCGGTCTGCAGGTCCAGCGTGAAGCTCTGGGGGGAGTTGGAATCGGTGGTCGTGGTCCCCGCCCGCAGGGTTTCGCGGGTGGTGACGTGGTGTTTGATAGCGGAGTAATAGGTGCCCGCGATGCGCAAGCCGATCTCGGGGCGCTCGTAGCTCAGGCCCAGCAGGTAGCCGGGGCGGGTGCTGGGCGCAAAATCGACGCGGTAGCCATTGAGCGGGCCAAACGCCAGGCCGTTCAGGGCCACATGGCCTTCGGAGCGCTGCACGCGCAGCCCCCCATGCACGGCCCAGCGCTCGGTCCAGCGGTGGCGCAGCGCGGCCATCAACTCATAGGTGCTGATGCGGGCCTGCGTGCCGCCAAACAGGCGGGAGGACTGGCGGTCGTAATCAATGTCCAGGCCATAGGGGCGGGTCAGCATGACCAGCACGGAGTTGCGGGCGTCTACATCCTGCTTGTACGCAAAGCCCCATTGCGCAAAGCGGGGCGCCACCTGGCCGGTGGATTGGCCCCATGCGTCCGTGCCCTGGATCTGCGGGCGCGAGGCATAGGCCTCGACGCTCAGGTGCGCGCCTTTTTCAAACAGTGGCGACAGGCTCTGGCTGGTTCTGTCCACGCCGCCGGCGAGGGCGCAGGTGCTCAGCGTCAGGGCTGCACAGGCCATGCCGGCCGGCTTCATTCGCAATGCATTCACCGACGGGGACATGGCGGATATGTAAAACAATGTTTTTTAGGAGCGCGCATTGTGCATGGAATCGGCCAGGCTGCGGTGACGTGTGTGAATGCATGGCCTGGACCCCACAGTTGTCGCGTCGGCGTCATGCCGTGGTGGATGGAAGAGGGGCGATGTGCTGGGCCGCCCGCAGCGCACCGTATGCTGCGCACAGCCTGTGTCGGCGGCGTGTACCGCCGCCCAAACCTGTTGGACCCTGCCATGGATGCCACCCCTGCCTATTTCGACCGCCAGTACAACGCCCGCGCCAGCGTGCAGGATGCCGGGGCGCTGATTGCCCGCTATGCCCAGCAGAGCCAGGCCGCCTTTGCCTTGCCTGGTGCCGTGCGCCACCAGCGCTACAGCCCCAGGCCCACCGATCTTCTGGATATCTATCTGCCTCCAGCCCTGACTGGACAAGGGCCAACAGCTCCTGTTTTCATTTACCTGCATGGCGGCTACTGGCGCGCGCTGGGCAGGGACGACTCGGCCTTCATGGCCCCGGCACTGACCCAGGCCGGCGCCATCGTCGTCGTGCCCGACTACGACCTGGCCCCGGCGGTCAGCCTGGACCACATCGTCGACCAGGTGCGCCAGGCCTTTGCCTGGGTGGTACGCAACATCGCCATCTATGGCGGCGATGCCCGCAACATCTGTGTCTGCGGCAGCTCGGCCGGCGGGCATCTGGTGGGCATGCTGCTGGCCCGTGGCTGGCAGGACGAGTACGACCTGCCAGCCAGCGCGTTGCCGGCTTCGGCCTTTCCCTTGAGTGGGCTGTTTGACCTGCAGCCGCTGCTCCACACCCACATCAACGACTGGATGCGGCTGGACGATGCCGCCGCCATGCGCAACAGCCCGCGTTTTGCGCTGCCGGATGCGCGCACGCACGGCCACTGCCAGCTGCGCGTGGCGTGCGGCGAGTTTGAAAGCCGCGAATTCCACCGCCAGTCGCGCGAATACCTGGCGGCCTGGCGCGCGCGCTGCCTGCCCGGGCAGTGGGTGGAGGCGCCGGCCACCAACCATTTCGACCTGCCGCTGCAGCTGGCCGAGCCGGATTCCATCGTCCACCAGACGGCGCTGCAGCTGATGGGGCTGTCAAGCAAGCTTGCACAAAGCTGAGGGCATGTGAGCATGCATGCAACAAGGGGCGGCCATAAGCTGCACAAAACAGAGCAGCCTGTGTAGGCTGTGCGGCGTTGCGCCCGCGCACCTTTCCACCATCCAGACAGAGAGACACGCACCATGACCCCAGCCCGCCGCCGGTTCCCCTTGGCACCTTTCGCCCTCGCTGCTGCCGCCCTGTGCCTGGCCGCCGGCAGCGCCAGCCTGGCGGCCGCTGCGGCCGAAACCATCAAGGTCGGCGTGGCGCTGGACATTTCCGGCCCGTTTGCCGGCCCCGGTGCGGAAATCCGCGACGGCCTGAACCTGGCGGCCAAGCAACTGGGCAACAAGCTGGGCGGGCTGCCGGCCGAATTCCTGCAGGCCGACACCGCCGGCAACCCCGAGACCGCGCGCCAGGTGGCAGACCGCTTCCTCAAGCGTGACAAGGTGGACTTCTTCACCGGCCCCGTGGGCTCCAACGTGGTGCTGGCCGTGGGCCCCAGCGTGTTTGGTGCCAAGGTGCCGTTCCTGTCGGCCAACCCTGGCCCCAGCCAGCTGGCGGGTGCGCAGTGCAATCCTTTCTTCTTCGGCACCAGCTACCAGAACGACGCCATGCACGAGGCCGCCGGCCAGCATGCGGCCAACAAGGGCTACAAGAAGGTGGTGGTGCTGGCCCCGAACTACCCCGCCGGCAAGGACGCGGTCAACGGCTTCAAACGCGCCTACAAGCAGCCCGTGGCCGACGAGGTCTACACCAAGGTCGGTCAGCTGGACTTTGCGGCCGAACTGGCCCAACTGCGCGCCACCAAGCCCGATGCGGTCTACATCTTCCAGCCCGGGGGCATGGGCATCAACTTCATCAAGCAGTTCATGGGCGCGGGGCTGAACAAGGACATCGTGCTGATCTCCTCGCCCTTCACGGCCGACGAGGACATCATCGCCGCCGTGGGCGAGCCCATGGTCGGCATCTACAACGCCTCGTCCTATGCCCACGACCTGGACAACGCCACCAACAAGCAGTTCGTGGCCGAGTTCCAGAAGGCCTATGGCCGCCTGCCCACGCTGTACGCGGCCTTTGCCTACGATGTGGTGATGAACATCGACGCCGCCGTCAAAAGCCTGAACGGCAAGCTGGACGACCGCGCCGCCGTGGCCAAGGCCGTCAAGACGGCCAAGTTCAACTCGGTGCGCGGCCCCGTCAGCTATGGCAACAACCAGTTCCTGGTGCAGGACTACTACCTGCGCCAGGTCGTCAAGACCAAGGACGGCAAGATCACCAACGCCCTGCAACCCGGCAAGCTGTTCACCGCCCACCAGGACAGCTACGCCAGCCAGTGCGGCATGAAGTAAGGCGGGGGAGGGCATGCAGACCATCTCGCCCCGCGATTTCACCGGCCAGCGCGCCTGGGAGGCCTTGCCCATCGCTACGCTGAGCGGCACCACCAGCGTGCGCCTGCACTGGACCGACCAGCCCTACCGCTGGCACGTCAACGATGGCCATGAGGTGTTCGTCGTGCTCGACGGCGTGGTGCACATGCACACGCGCCAGCACGGGCAGGAACAGGTCCACCGCCTGCAGGTGGGCGACATCTTTTACGCCGCCCCTGGTGACGAGCACGTGGCCCACCCCCAGGGGGCGGCGCGTGCTGGTCGTGGAACGCGAGGGCAGTGTCTGAATGCACCAGGAGCCCCCATGGAACTGATTGGTTGGGACGACTTCACGCGGGTCGAGCTGCGCGTCGGTCGCATTGTGGCGGCGGAGGTCTTTGCGCAGGCGCGCAAGCCCGCCTACCTGCTGCAGGTGGACTTTGGCCCCGAGATCGGCATCCGCAAGTCCAGCGCCCAGATCACCCACCACTACACGCCGCAGGGCCTGATCGGCAAACAGGTCGTGGCCGTGGTGAACTTTCCCAAAAAGCAGATTGGCCCCGTTATGTCGGAATGCCTGGTCACGGGCTTTCACGACGCCGATGGTGGCGTGGTGCTGTGCGTGCCAGACCAGCCCGTGCCGCTGGGCACCAAGCTGCTGTAACCCCCTTAGCGTATGGATGCGGTTTTTTTGTTGGAGCAGGCCCTCAACGGCCTGGGATACGGCCTGATGCTGTTCCTGCTGGCCGCCGGGCTGACCCTGGTGTTCGGCATCATGGACACGCTGAACCTGGCCCACGGCGCGCTGTTCATGGCCGGTGGCTATGTGTCGGCCACGGTGCACACGCACACGGGCTCGTTCCTGCTGGCGGTGGTGGTGGCCATGGCCGTCACCGTGGCGCTGGCGGCGTTGCTGGAGGCGGCCCTGGTGCGCCGCCTCTACGCGCGCGACCACCTGTCCCAGGTGCTGGCCACCTTTGGCGTGGTGTTGGTCGCCGATGACGTGGTCAAGTACCTCTGGGGGCCGTCGCCCATCATGGCCGACACGCCCAGCGCGCTGTCCGGCCCGGTGGAGCTGTTCGGTTTTCTGCACTATCCGGCCTACCGCCTGCTGATCCTGGGCGCTGGCCTGGGCGCGGCGCTGGCCCTGTACCTGCTGGTCAACCACACCCGGCTGGGCATGTGGGTGCGGGCCGGGGCCTCCAACCGCGCCATGGCCGAGTGGATGGGCGTGCGCGTGCGCCGGGTGTTTGCCCTGGTGTTTGCCATCGGTGCGGCCCTGGCCGCCCTGGCCGGTGCGCTGGTGGCCCCCATCACCGCCGTGCAGGTGGGCATGGGCGAGAGCATTTTGATCCCCGCCCTGGTGGTCATCGTGATCGGCGGCATCGGCTCGGTGCGCGGCGCGCTGGTCGCCAGCCTGCTGGTCGGCCTGGTCGATACCGCTGGCCGCGCCTTGCTGCCGCCGCTGCTGCGCGAAGTGCTGTCGCCCAGCCTGGCGGCCGACGTGGGCCCCGCCGTGGCCAGCATTGCCATGTACCTGCTGATGGCCGGGGTGCTGGTGTTCAAGCCTTCCGGTCTTTTCCCTGCGCGCGCATGAATTCCGTGTCCGATTCTTCCCAGGCCTTGGCCAACACGTCTGTGCCGCCCCCGCTGGCGGCCTCCCACCATCCCCGCTGGGCCGGCCCGGCCGTGCTGGCCGCCCTGGTGCTGCTGCTGGCGGTCTTTCCGTGGCTGGCCCCGCTGTGGGGGCTGGACTATTACGTGGACCTGGTGCGCCGCATGCTCACCGTCAGCATGGCCGCGCTCAGCCTCAACTTCCTGATCGGCCGCGCCGGGCTGGTGGCCCTGGGCCATGCCGGCTTCGTCGGCGTCGGTGCCTATGCCGTGGTGGCCATGGTGGAGGGCGGCTTTGCCAACGCCTGGCTGATCTGGCTGGTGGCCGCGCTGGCGGGCACGGCCGTGTCCGGCCTGATCGGCCTGGTCGCGCTGCGCACCCGCGGCGTGTACTTTTTGATGATCACCCTGGCGTTTGCGCAGATGCTGTACTACCTGGCCGTGTCGCTGCGCGCCTACGGCGGGGACGATGGCTACACGCTCTACACCCCGCTGGTGCTGCTGCGCCAGGCCGATGGCGATGTGTTGGCACAAGACAATTGGCTGTTTGTCGTTGTCCTGCTTGCGCTGACAGCTATCTTTTTGTGGCTGTCGCGCATGGAGCGCTCGTACTTCGGCCGCGCGCTGGAAGGCATCCGCGACAACGAAACCCGCATGCAGGCCCTGGGCTACCCCACCTTCCGCCTCAAGCTGCTGGCCTTTGCCCTGGCCGGGGGCGTGGCCAGCCTGGCCGGTGCGCTGCTGGCCACGCAGAACGGCTTTGTCAGCCCCTCGCTGATGCACTGGACCCAGTCGGCCCTGCTGATCGTGATGGTGGTAGTGGGCGGCATCGGCCTGCGCTGGGGCGCGCCGCTGGGCGTGGTGCTGTGGGGCGCGCTGGAAGAAGTGCTCAAGCACAGCACCGACTACTGGCACGCGCCCATGGGCGTGCTGCTGATTGCCGTGGTGTTCTTGGCGCCCAAGGGGCTGGCGGCGTTCTTTGCCAAAAAAAATAGCACCCAGCGCAAGGAGGGCGCGGCATGAGCCTGCTTTCCATTCAAAACCTGGTCAAACGTTTTGGCGCCTTGACCGCCACCGACCACGTCAGCCTGGCGGTCGAGCGCGGCCAGATCCACGCCCTGATCGGCCCCAATGGCGCGGGCAAATCCACGCTGGTGCATTTGATCTCCGGCCTGCTGCCGGCCGACGGCGGCAGCCTGACGCTGGACGGTAGGGAGCTGATCCACCTGGCCCCGCACCAGCGCGTGGCCGCCGGCCTGGCGCGCTGCTTTCAGATCACCAGCATCTTCCCCCGGCTGACGGTGGCCGAGAACCTGCTGCTGGCCGCCCAGGCGCAGGGCCGTAACAGCTTTCGCAGCTTCCACGTGCGCGATGACGACCCTGCACTGCTGCAGCAGGCCTGGGCCCTGGCCCAGCGCGTGCAGCTGCAGGCACGCTGGAACGATGTGGCCGGCACCTTACCCCATGGCGCCCAGCGCAAGCTGGACGTGGCCCTGGCGATTGCCGCCCAGCCCAAGTTGCTGCTGCTGGACGAACCCATGGCCGGCATGGGGCCGGTGGAATCCAGCGAGATGGTGGCGCTGATCCAGCAGCTGCGCGCCAGCTCGCCCGACATGGCCATCCTGCTGATCGAGCACGACATGGACGCCGTGTTCCAGCTGGCCGACTGCATCACCGTGCTGGTCTACGGCAAGGTACTGGCCCAGGGCAGCGCTGCCCAAATCCAGGCCGACCCGCGCGTGCAGGCCGTGTACCTGGGGCAGGAAGACGAGGTCGACGCCAGCCTCCCAGAACCCCAGGAGGGCGCAGCATGAGCAATGCCACCACCCCCTTGCTCGAAGTGCGCGGCATCGAGGCCGGCTACGGCGCCAGCCAGGTGCTGTTTGGCGTGAGTTTGACGATGGAACCCCACCAGGTCGTCAGCCTCATGGGCCGCAACGGCATGGGCAAATCCACCACCATCAAATGCATCACCGGCGCGCTGCCCGTGCGCAAGGGGCAGATCCTGTTCGAGGGGCGTGACATCACCAACCTGCCCGCCGATGTGATTGCGCGCCTGGGCATCGCCATCGTGCCCGAAGGGCGGCAGTGCTTCCCCAACCTCACGGTGCGCGAGCACCTGGTGGCCTTTGCGCGCCCGCCTGCCCAGCCTCAAAAAGGAGAGCTGGCTGCGCAGGCTGCGCCTTGGGGTTTGCCCAGAATCTATGCACTGTTCCCGCGGCTCAAGGAGCGTGAGCACCATATGGGCAATCAGCTTTCCGGTGGCGAGCAGCAGATGCTGGCGATTGGACGGGCGTTGTCGACCAATCCCAAGCTCTTGATTCTGGACGAGGCCACCGAAGGTTTGGCGCCGGTGATTCGGGAGGAGATTTGGACGTGCTTGGCACAGCTCAAGACGGAGGGTCAAGCCATTTTGGTGGTGGACAAGTATGTGAACCGCCTTTTGGAGATTGCCGGTCTGCATTGCGTGTTGGGTCGCGGTCAAGCGGTTTGGCAGGGCAACTCACTGCGGATGCTCGCAGAAAAATCCACCATGTCCGAGCATCTGGGATTTTGAAAGAATCACCGTCTTTGCTTTGACAGCAAAGCGTCAATTGCTACGAAAAGAGATAGCTTATGAACGTACAAAAAACCGCCATCATCATCGCCGGAGGCTCCGGCATGGGCGCCGCCGCTGCCCGCAAATTCGCTGCCGATGGCTACCACGTCGGCATTCTGTCGTCCTCGGGCAAGGGCGAGGCACTGGCCCAGGAACTGGGCGGCGTCGGCGTCACCGGTACCAACCAAAGCCAGGCCGATATCCAGCAACTGGTCGATCAGGTCATGGAACGCTGGTGCCGGGTGGATGTGCTGGTCAATTCCGCAGGCAAAGGCCCGCGTGCGCCGGTGCTGGAATTGACCGATGCCGATTGGCACGCTGGGATTGATGCCTATTTGCTGAACGTGGTGCGCGCGGCGCGTTGTGTGACGCCCATCATGGTGCAGCAGAGGAGCGGGGCCATCATCAATATTTCCAGCGCCTGGGCGTTTGAGCCGGCCGATCTGTTCCCCACGTCCGCCGTGGCGCGCGCGGGGCTGGCCAGCTTTACCAAGCTGTTTGTGGATGAATACGCCCGCCGCGGGGTGCGCATGAACAATGTGCTGCCCGGCTGGATCAACAGCCTGCCCGAAAAGGACGAGCGCCGCGCGGCTGTGCCCATGCAGCGCTATGGCACGGTGGAAGAGATTGCGGGGACGATCGCCTTCCTGGCCA